>CAZITU010000015.1:22500-39013 GCA_964542245.1 uncultured Nitrospirales bacterium
TGGTTCCATCGCCAAGCTGGCCGGAGCGGTTCTCGCCCCAGCATTGCACACGGCCGTCGGCCAGGACCGCACAGGAATGCAACCCCCCACTTGTCACCGCCATGGCGTTCGTGAGCCCGCCGACGGGCACCGGAACAGCAGACTTGGATGATGTGGTTCCATCGCCAAGCTGGCCGGAGCGGTTCTCGCCCCAGCATTGCACACGGCCATCGGCCAGGAGCGCGCAGGAATGGTTGCCATATCCTGCGGCAAGAATGGCGCCCCGGTTCTGGACCTGTTCGGCCAGCGCCGGAGGCAGGGTTCCCAGGAAAAGACCCGTGGCCGCAAGCACTGAAGCCACGGCGCGGATCAGCCCCCGCCGCAGCCCGTGACGTTCAATTGCCGTCGCGCAGAGTACCAAGAAGATCAGCCCGATCCAGGATCCCATGACTTGACTCCTTTCTTCACTATTCCGAGGTCTGCAAGAGATGCCCATTTACAATCTCCACAAGGTTCTTTCTCCAACAAATTGTTGAGCATAAGCCATGCCATAACTCTGTAGAGTAATCTTCTGGTTTTCCAATGAGATGCGACACAGGCGAGAGGGAAGTACGGACCAGAACAGATACCGGGCTGTACCTAAAAGGATACAGCTGGATGAAAAACACAATCGCCAGTCTTGATCCTGCTTGACGGCTCAGGGGGAGAATACGACAATGCTGCCCGACACCTCATTCCCCGACCCGGAGGTGGCCATGTGCATGTTCAGCGCTCAGGATGGCTTGAGCTTTGTGCCGCACGTGGATGTCGCCGACACGCGCATCTTCGCCCGCCTGACCGGCCCCGGCACAGTTCGCCACGCTCGCCGGCACTTTCCCGCCAACGACGCCCGGCACCCTTTCTCTTCCCGTGAAGGAGCGGAGAGACCTTATGCCCATGGAATATGACAATTGGGAAGACCAACCGTATCAGTGCGGACGTTGCAACTGGAGTGGACGCGGCAGCGAGTTACAAATGGGAGATCTGTTCAGCGTCTTGTATGAAATGTGTTGCCCCAGGTGTAACGAAAAGGTTGAGTTGATCACAATACCCACGTGGGAAGAAAAGCGCCAGAACTGGGACAAACTGTCCGAGGGAGAGAAACGTCGCGTTGAGCGCTTTGAAGCTCATCTTCAGGAGTTCGAGCGACGCAAATTGTGGAGTCCAGATCAGCTTCCCGATCTTGAAGGGGAAGATTTGGTTCTGATCTGGGACTTCGAAGAGAGAAAAGACAAGGATTCCAGAGAGACGTTAGTGAAGCTTGGCGATCAAGTGCTTTGGAGAGAACCGGCCGTTTACGAGGGGTACTGGCGTTTTATTCAGGTCGCCCAGATTCTATCTCTGAAGTATGGGGCTCGGTTGAAAGACCTTGTTCCAACGGAGGAGAGTACAGCGTACCTCCACGGCGACATCCACGGATTTGAGTCGTTTGAGCAAGTCGAATACTGTCGCCAGCTACTGCAACGGAAGCACGATGAAGGGACCTCGCGAGCCGAGGGGGCTAAATATTCGACAGAGCCAAGCCTGATGGCTCGCCTGATGAATCCGCTGGAAAATCTACTGCCATCCTACCTTCGGGACCTCCCCGTCAGCGAGGCGCTTGAGGCTCTCGTGGGAATGTTCGAGCAGTCGTATGTGGGCGGAAGAGACACATACATCAATGTGAAACGCCTTGGCGGTGTAGGCCGGTTTTTTGCAAAGGCCCAGGTGGTCGAAGCGCCGGCGACGGCAATCGCGTGGATGGGACGTGAGGACGCGGCTGAACGCCGAGAAATCGTGGGTGGGTTTCTATGGGGCTTCTACCACAGCGCCTCGGCGACCGAAAATGAAGTGGCCGCCCTGCTTGCCGCCGCCGCTCGCTGTGAGCCAGGCACCCAAGACTACGCGGCATTGGTCGGCGCGCTCGCGCTGGCCAATGCATCAGTTGGCAACGCTGCGGCCGATGTGTTCCTAAGACGCCAGGAGACATGGCTTCGGAAGATGCAGTTGCTCTACACCTTGAGCGTGATTGGCCTTGAGCGTGATTGAGAAGACCGAACACAGGCATGGTCTTCTGGGTAATCAAGAATCAGCGACGGCATTGATCGTACCGGCTGGGCCGTGCTGTACATCACGGATCAACTGCGCCGATAGGGTGCAGCTCCAAGTGGGCCAATCGTGAAAACCTTAATTAGTTGCTGCGTCTTGCTTCTGCTGACGACTGCGGTGACTGGATTTGCCGCGGAGCCAGCCAAATGGGGCTATATTGACACGACCGGCAAGCTCGTCATTCCCGCACGGTTTGAGACTGCGCAGCCATTTTCCGAGGGGCTCGCTCTGATACGAACCGAAAAGAATGGCAAGTGGGGATTCCTTGACACGGTCGGCAAGATGGTCATCCCCCCACAGTTTGAGACTGCGGGCTCCTTTTCTGATGGACTGGCTGTGGTACTAACCGAGAAGCAGGGGCAATATGGCTATATCGACAAGACCGGAACGGTGGTCATCCCGCCACAGTATGCAGTCGTCAAGTCCTTTTCTGAGGGGTTGGCGGCGGTTCGAAAAAAAGATAGCAAGTGGGGCTACATCGATAGGACCGGGACAATGGTTATCCCGCCACAGTTTGTGTATGCAACCCCATTTTCGGACGGTCTGGCTCGGATAGGAGCGAGTGGCGGCTATGGCTATATCGACAAGACGGGGAAGCTCGTCATCCCGCCGCAGATTGGGTTTGCCGACTCATTTGTTAATGGGCGGGCTGCGATACAACTTGGTGAAAAGTCAGGCTACATCGACAAGACTGGAAAAGCGGTTATCCCGCCACAGTTTGCGAATGGTTGGTTGCCATTTTCCGATGGGATGGCTCCAGTACTGCTCGAAGCCGGCGGCGGGTGGGGCTATATCAACACGACTGGAAAGGCCGTCATCGCACCCCAGTTTGAAAGGGCAGGCTTCTTTACTGAAGGACTGGCTCCGGTATCAATGGGCGGCAGGTTTGGCTTTGTCGACAAGACCGGCAATCTTGTCATCCGGCCCCGGTTTGCGGATGTGGGTGCCATTTATGACGGTGCCTTTAGTGAGGGATTCGCTCGGGTACGAATCGAAAAGGATGGCCTCTGGGGCTATATCGACAAGACCGGGACGGTCGTCATCCCGCCGCAGTTCGCGCGTGCCGAGCAATTTTCTGGCGGGCTGGCAGCGGTGCTTCCCGGTGTGCAAGAGCAGGTTTCACAGGCGGGCGGCGCCGAGCGGGCGCCCGGTCCGCGCACAGCGCCCAGGGAACCCATTGCTCCGCCGGATACAACCGGTCGAAGCATAGCGAGCACGTCTGAGTTGTCAGAGGGTACCCAGAGTCGGATTCTATTTTCTGCGGGGCTGGGGGGGAACCTTTTCCAGTTGCTCGTTCTCGTCATGGGTGTGATGACCGGCGTCAGAGGCTCCCTCTCGGTCACCGGCTCATGGACGATCACCGGCTGGTCCGCGCGGGTGATCGGCTGGAGCTTCGTCCTGGCGGCGGCCGGTTCGTTGAGCTTGCCGGGGCTCGTGATGGCGCCGGACTTCGAGCCGCCGACCAAAATCGAAGCGCTGACGCCGGTGCTGGGGCCTTACCTGTTTGCGCTAGCCGTCACCGCCGCCGTACTCTTCCGGGCAAGGAAACACCACGGTTCTGCTGGGTAAGCGGGCCAGGGAGGGTTCACCGATGAAACCCAAGGCCGCAATCATCATTTTACGACTCGCCTTCCCGCTGCTGCTGACGGGCATGACCCCGCTGGACGAGCGCCTGCTCTTGGCTTCGGAAAAGGGCGCCGTCAACGAAGCGGCGGCCCTCCTGAAACAAGGTGCCCAAGTTAATGCCACAGACGATAATGGCAGGACGCCCCTCCACGAGGCGGCTGAGCGCGGGCACGAGGCGGTCGTGCGGCTGTTGTTGGACAAGGGCGCGGCGGTGAACGTGGCGAGCACGGATGGCAGGACACCCCTTTACGAGACGGCGGGACGTGGGCACGAGGCGGTAGTGGCGTTGCTGCTGGAGCGTGGCGCCACGATCGATACCAAGGCAGTCACTTCGGATGGCCGGACACTGCTCCATGCGGCTGCTTTCGGAGGCCTCAAGGCCTTTGCGCAGTTGCTGTTGGACAAGGGCGCGGCGGTGGACGCGGCAGACAAGGAGGGCCGGACGCCGCTCCACCAGGCAGCCTGGCAGGGGCATGAGGCGGTCGCCCGGCTGTTGTTGGAGCAAGGCGCTGCGATGAACGCAACGACCAAGTCTGGCTGGACGCCCCTCCATCTGGCGGCTGACGACAACCGTGAGGCGGTGGTGCGGCTGTTGCTGGAGAAAGGCGCGGCGGTCAACACCGCTGAGAACGACAATGGTAAGACCGCATTGCATCTGGCGACGGACCGTGGCTACGAGGCGGTCGTACAGCTTCTGCTGGAGCGAGGCGCGGCGGTGAACGCGGCCACCAATGATGGCTGGACGCCGATGCATGAGGCGGCTGACGACAATCGTGAGGCGGTGATGCGTCTGTTGTTGAACCACGGCGCGTCCGTGAACGTGGCTGACAACATCGGCCGGACCCCGCTCCATCTAGCGACGGGCAACGGGCACGAGACGGTCGTGCGGCTGCTGCTGGAGAAGGGCGCGGCGGTCAGTGCAGCGGACAAGGGGGGCTGGACGCCCCTCCACCAGGCGGCGAACGACAATCGCGAGGCGCTGGTGCGGCTGCTGCTGGAGAAGGGCGCGGCGATGAACGCAGCGACCAACGACGGCCAGACCCCGCTTCATCTAGCGGTTCGCCGTGGGCATGAGGCAGTCGTGCGGGTGTTGTTAGACAAGGACGCGGCGGTGACCGGGGCTGACAAAGGTGGCTGGACGCCCCTCCACCAAGCGGCAGACGACAATCGCGAGGTCGTGGTGAGGCTGCTGTTGGAGAAAGGGGCGTCAGTCAATGCGGCTGACAACGATGGCACAACGCCGCTCCACCGGGCCACTGCCAAAGGGCATGAGGCAGTGGTAGGGCTGCTGCTGGACAAGGGCGCGGCGGTCACCGCGGCTACCAAGAAGTTTGGCTGGACACCCCTCCACCTGGCGGCTCGTAGAGGACGCGAGGCGGTCGCGCGGCTGTTGTTGGACAAGGGCGCCTCGGTCAATGCGACGGACAAGAGTGGTCAGACACCGCTCCATCAGGCGGCTGAAAGAAATCGCGAGGCCGTAGTAAGGCTGCTGCTGGAGAAAGGGGCGTCGGTCAACGTGGCTGACAACCGTGGCAGGACGCCGCTCCAGCGGGCGGCTGGCAAAGATCGTGAAGCGGTGGCGCGGCTCTTACAGGCGAAGGGCGCCCTGGTGGATGTGAAAGATGGCGGCGGGACCGTGATCGGAACGGTCACCTATATGGGGATAGCGGAGGAGAAGGAATTCTTTTTCCGGAAGTACCCGAACGCGACGTTCTGCCCGAAGATCGGAACAGACGGCCACAAGCCGGACCTCGTCAAGGGCGACAAGCGGATCCTCAAGACGATCGAGGTCGGCAAGGACGGCGCCTTGAACGCCGCCGTCGTGGCGGTCACGGATATCGAGGACTCCGTGTGGACGGACGGCTACGAGGAGACCGAGGTGGAGATTAGGTTCTGCAAGTTCCTGCCGTACACGGGCGTGGTGGTCAACCAGCAGAACTTCCACGTCGAGAACCTCGATCAGGACCCCGACGACCCGAGGTCCGTGAAGGGCGTGCTGCACAACGTGCACTCCTATGAGGTGAAGGGCCGCAGCTCCACCACGGTCTTCAACATCGGGCTGCCCTGGAAGGGCTCGATGCTGGACAAGAAGGTCGTCCTCCGCAAGGAGAACCAGGGCTCCTTCTTCCGCCTTCAGTGCGATCAGCATGAATGGGAGCAGGCCTACTTCCTGCCGGTGAAGAATCCGCATTACAGGGTGACCGGCGCCGACGGGACCTTCACGATCGAGAACGTGCCGGCCGGCAAGCACAAGCTGATCGCCTGGCATCCGTTCGCGGGTCAGGTCGAGGCCGACGTTGACGTGCAAGACGGCGCGACCGTGACGGCGAACTTTGAGATCAAGAAGTAAGTCGGGGTTGGGGGATGACGAGACAATTCCTGGGCAATTTGCAATTCGACGTTAGGAACTTTCTGCAACCGCTTTACGCAATTGATCAGATCGCCAAGGATGATCCCGACGTTCCTGAGGAGGTCCGAGCGTTCCTGGCAAAACGGCAGCCAACGATCGATGGGTGGAAAGAAAAGTTTTCGACTCTCGATAACCAAATCCGTCAGGCAAGAGAGTCAGATCCCCACTGGGACGCCATACCGTTACTCGTTCAATTGATCAGGCTTTTCGAAAATGTTTCCGACTTGCATGACGAGGCTTCCAGATTGGCGGATGAAAGCGACTTCGGCTTCGGCAAGACAATCCAAGGATGCCTCAGAAAACTGTATGAGGTTCGGCGACTGACCGACCCGGATGAGCTCGAAAAGTGGCTCATCAGATATACAAGCGCCTCTCAATGGGAATTTGATCCCGATGAGCTTCAGAGGGTTAAACGATATTGGCAAACCGTCGATTGGGATGCGAGTGCGCAACTGCTCCTGGGCAAAGAGACAACCCCCGGTGCTATCGTCCACTACAACCGGTTAGCGGAACGACTCGAAATGGAGGGACACCATGAGCAAAGAGACAACCCCCGGTGCTATCGTCCACTACAACCGCGGCTGCGCGCTGGCCATGAAAGGGGAATGGGACGGAGCCATTTCCGAATTTCGCACCGCGCTCCTTATCGACCCCAACCATGCGCATGCCCATGTCAATCTCGGGAACGCGTTGAGCTTGAGCGGCGATATGGAAGGAGCCATCTCCGCATATCGTGCCGCGCTCCGACTCGCTCCTGACGATGCCTATGCCCATATCGGGCTTGGGGCCACTCTGGCCAAGCAAGGCAACAGAGACGAAGCAGCAGCCGAGTTTCGTACTGCCCTGCGCCTCGCTCCGAACGATGTGGAGACCCACAATAACCTCGGGCTCGTGCTTGCTGAGCAAGGCGACTGGGAGGGAGCTATTACCGAGTTTCGGACCGTCATGAGCCTCGATCCCGACCATGCGGTTGCACGCACCAATCTCGGAAAGGCCCTGTCCAAGCTCCCGAAGGAGAAAGGGGCGGATGGAAACGTGCAAGACCAATCGGCGCTCAGCGAAAAGGATCGCGCGATCATACAACGTCTAGGTGAGCCGGAAGCTTCTGCTGATCCCGTAGAAAAGCAAAAAGACCTTATGCGACTTTTCGGGCCTGCGCATTATGTGGTGTACGCTCACTCGTTGTGCGCGACTGCGCTTTATCAACGGATCTTGTCGAAAGGTCACGTCATCGACCCCGAGCAAACTGAGGAATTCGCACCGAACGAGATCCTGGGGCATGAAGATATTGTTCTGGATCAGGGCGTACCTCGTCGTCGAGGCATCACGCACTGTGACCACTGCGGGGTGCAATTCCAGGCGGGCGACGGCAAGTACGTGAGTTATTGCGTATTGGAGCCGGATGAACTGCGGCTGTGGCAGGAAGTCAAAAACGAAGACAAGGGGAAAAGCGAGCAGCCGTGATCCTCTGGGCGATCAAGAATCAGTTGGCGCGGGGGCCGCGGGCCGGCTTCGGCGCGAAGAACGAGCCGGTGCCGTGCGAGGCTGTGGAGGCCTGGGTGCAGGAGGCGAAGCGGCAGGGCATCCGCTCGATCATCTGTCTCCTGGGCGACGACCAGTTGCCGCTGTACGACGGCATCCCGGGCGGGCTGCTGGCCCACTACCGCGAGCAGGGGTTCGAGGTGGCGCACGTGCCCCAGCTCGACCACCAATCGCCTCCGCTGTCGAAGGCCCAGTGCCGCCAGGCCTGGGAAGCCTATCAGGCGCTCCCGAAGCCGGTGCTCGTCCATTGCAGCGGCGGCATCAACCGCACCGGCTGGGCCGTGCTGTACATCACGGATCAACTGCGGCGAAAATGAAACATGAATAGTAAGAACGATCGTGTGATTGTGGTCGATGACGACGCTGAGAGCAGAACGTCGGTGCGCCTGATCCTCGTTGAGGCAGGCTATGAAGTCCTCGAGGCTGAAGATGACGATCAGACAGTGGCCATTCTTACTCAAGCATGTTGGTGCTCGCTCATCATCTGCGACCCATTCGGGCTCAAGCTCAAGGGGATGGGGACAATCGACTGCTTCCATTCGCGGTTTCGCAAGGTACCCATTATCATTCTGAGCGACAAACGTTCCACTCTAGGTCCGGGGGCCTGGTTAAGGAAAGGCGTCTGGGACTACTTGAACAAGCCTGTCGAGCCAGAGCACCTGATAGAGTCCGTGAAAAAGCTGTTTCGACCGACAGGTCCGCCCGTCCCACCGTTCAATCCTCTGGAGTACTTTTCACCGTTTTTTGTCATCCTTGGCTTTCTCGATGAGTATCAAGGACGGTGGATCATCGAAAATGGAGATCGAGTGGAAACTTTTTATGGAAAAGAGAAGGACAAGGCGGAGATTTTCAAGGCGTATTTGTCGAAGCTTGTCGAGCAGAAGGCAATCACGACGGTAATCAGGACAGAAGTGACCGAGGGGCAGCACATCGTCTTTTATTCTCGAGAGCTAACCGAATTAATTGATGGGTCGTACAGCTTCGATTTTTCTAAAGGACAGGCAGCGTCATTTGTCGGCTCATCAAGGGCTACGCAGGCATATATCTCGAAAGAGATGTTCAGAGACAGAGCTCCAGCCGACAAACTCGCTTTCTTGACTGGGGCATACATTCGGTACGGCAAAGGCGATTCGTTCCGCTTTGTCAATGCCCATCATAAGGCCAACCTTGTGGCAGAGTTACTGAAAGAGTTTGATTGTGGCGATGTAAAAGTATCTCTTTCTGGCGCGATACCGAAAACCATCACAGTCTCGTACATCCCTTCGGCAGTGATAAAAGAGTTGTTTCAGCAGGTTTCAAAGCGGCGTAGCGTCTGAGGAGGTAACTGAGGCGATGAAGACCGAGCAGAAGATCTTGACCTCACGATATCGCGATGCCTTGTTGTATTGCCTGGACTTGCATGGGCGCGACACGCGCAAGGCGAAGCCGGTTCCCTACGTGGCGCATTTGTTAAGCGTCTCGGCGCTGGTCATGGAAGACGGAGGCGATGAAGATGAGGCGATCGCCGGGCTGCTTCATGATGCGCTGGAGGACCATCCTGAGACCACCAGCCGCAAGGAGATCGGCGACCGCTTTGGCGTCCGTGTCCTACATCTGGTCGAATCTTGCACTGATACGCCGCCTGACTACGCGGGAGGCGAGAAACCGCCATGGCGCATGAGAAAGGAAGCTTACCTGAAGCATCTGCGGCATGCCCCTTCCGGGGCGATCCGCGTGGCTCTTGCGGACAAGCTGCACAACGCGCGTGAGGTGCTTGCCGACTATCGTCGCCAAGGAGACGCACTCTGGGGTCGGTTCAACGCGCCCAAGGAGGACCAACTTTGGTTCTACCCCTCGCTGGTTGCCGCCTTTCGGCAAGCCGGCGCTACTGGCTACTTGATCGACGAACTCGACCGCGTGGTGTCCGAACTGGAAAGGTTGGCCGGTGCCGCCTAGTTTTCACATTCACCTGATTCGCTGGATGCGCATGGCCAATGGCGTGCTTGCCCTCTTGGTGATACCGGGCGGCGTTGTGTTGATAGTCGAGGAAGGTTTGGGCTCACCGGTTGAAGCTCTTGGCGGGTTAGGTATTATTGCGTGCGCTATCCCGTTTTATCTGTCGTGGCGTGGTCTAGGCCCTGACAGCACCATGGGTATGGTGGGGAGGGCTCAGATCGCGAATATCGTTGTTGGGGTGCCCGCGGTGATTATTGTCCTGTTCCTTGTGAAATTAAAGGCCGTGGATTTTGTCATGTTAGTCATGACGCTTCCATTCGCCCTCAATTTCAAGGTCCTCGAAATGCGGGAAGCCCTCATCCGGATGAACCTGCCCGACAGAGCGGGTCTGGCGGCGGCGGCGTACGAAGCAAGGGCGGCTGGATCCAAACCTGGCGGCCGGCATAAGGATGGAGCAGTTGATGATGTGCAGTACTTTCGGCGGGATAATTCAGACACGCTGATCGCCTGCGTTGGCACGATGGGCTTTGAAGCCATGTTTCGCTTGGATCCGACGGAGGCTGATCCGAAATGGGAATTTCTTGTTCCGGAGAGCCCGACGTGGGACTTCATCCATCAAGAAATTTATCGCGCCCATCGAGCCGACCGCCTGGACCCCAACGAGTTGCCGCCCGATTTGCCGCCCCTTCCGGAGATTCCGAAAGGCCCTTTCCCGAAGCCAGAGGATTACGTCTTGCCGGAGGTGCCGATTCATGCTTCGAGATATCCCGCCGTGACAGAATTCTTGAAGGCCCGAAAGGACGAGACGGTCACAGTGTTCGTCGTCCTGTACGAGGATGGCTACGAGACATGCTGTGGAGACGGAGAGTTCCACTACTTCGAGAATGCATTTCTTAATAGGGAGGATGCGCAACGCTACATGGATCGAGGTCAGGCTGCACTGGGCCCAGGTTGGCAACAGAAGGTGTGGTTTCATCTGCGGACGATGACGGTCAAGCTCGCCCATGAGGTGTTCATCTTTCCCGATTTCAAGTTGGAGCTTTTTGATCGCTACAATGTAGGAGACGTCTTGCAAGTATTGGAGTTTTGTTTGCCGCTCAAAGCATACTGGGCATACAACTTCGATTGTGACAAGCCACTCAAGGGCATGCTCGCAGCCTGGAATGAGGCTGGGCCTTGGCAGTGGCAACTGGGAGTATACATCGAGGCACACTCTAACGAGGGAGTCCACGTGCTGGTCCGTGATCAGCCCCCGGTCACAGGCTGGTACAGCCGGCTAAGTCGAAGTCCCAGCGATAGAAAGTTCACGGCGCTCCTGGAAATCAAAGCCGATAGCTCGGTTACGCAAGCTGAAATTGATGGAATCTTTCGCGGATTGCTGGCAAGAGTCAACGCGACAAATATCACGTATGTCCAGCCGTTCGCACCGGAGAGTCTCATGGACAAACCGACGCGTGAGGAGCAGGAGAAGGAGATGCGGGAACTGTCTGACCTATTTTGGTTGGGTGCCATAGGCTTCAAGGAAACGGACGAAACCGTCATTAAAGTGCTCTTGGATTACAAAATCACCATTGAGGAGTGGAACGAGTTTCACGCCCGTCGCCGGCCAGTCGAGCGGAGCCTTGAGCAAGTGGGAACCTCCGGCATCTTTCTCAGGGACCTCGCGGATTATCACGGCCTTCCCCAGCCAGACCTTATGGAACGGCTCAGGGTGATAGGAGCCGTAAAGGGAGAAGACGGGCGGTTCCGCCTCGCCGGCGAGCTTGCCGGAAGCGAAGTTCGGCCCTTCACGGGCATCACCGGGCGGAGTCCTGTGCAACGGCCGCTCCAGCAAGCGGAAGTCGCCGGCCATCGCCGCGCCTGGCTCGTCGATGAAGTTGTTCAGATTCGACGGCTGTTCGAGCAAGCAGGAGCCGCCGGCCTCTCGCTCGACGACCTCGCGAAGTACCTTGGCCGTCCTCCGCAAGAAGTTCTTGAGCGTCTGTCGGAGGAAGGAGCCGTGAAGGGCGAGGATGGGCGGTTCCGCCTTCCTAGGCGAATCCGTGGCGAGTACGGCTGAGCAGTTAGTCGTATGGCTTTCACTGTCGCTACCTACAACGTGCTCGCTTCGGCCTACATCCGCTCTCAGTTATATCCGTTCACGCCGAAGGAGCTGCTAGACCCTCAACGCAGGATCTCAGCGCTGGCCGAGCACCTCGCGAGCCTCAAAGCCGCTATCTATTGCCTCCAGGAAGTCGAGGACGAAGCCTTCGCCGCCATCAATCGCCGACTGTCGGCCCTCGGGTACCGCGGCGAGCTGGCGAAGAAAGGCGGCGGCAGGCCCGACGGCTGCGCGACGTTCTTCCGGAAGGACATGTTCGAGCTGGTGCGAGTGAGCCGAGTCGAATACCTTGACGGCGCAGAGGAGGGTGAGCATTCCGGCCATGTCGCCCAGGTGATCGTGCTGAAGCAGGCCAATCGGACGTCAGGCATCGCGAATACCCACCTGAAGTGGGATCCCCCCGGAACTCCTCGCGAGAGGCAGTACGGCTATCGGCAGGTACTCCAGTTGTTGAGCGAGTGTAACCGCCACGCCCCTGAAGGCACGGCCTGGATCATCTGCGGTGACCTGAACGCTGAGCCCGACAGCGAAGTCGTCGTCGCGCTACGAAAGGCCGGTTTTGAGTTCGCCCACCATGACTGCACCAGGGCCTATACGAGCAACGCGAACGGCCGAGCGAAGATGATTGACTTCATCTTCTACAATGCGGGGCTTCAGGCACGGCCCGAGCCCTTGCCGGTGATTGATGATCACGCTCCCCTGCCGGGGCCGGGGCAGCCTTCCGATCACGTCGCCGTCATGGCCCGGTTTGACTGGGCAGTCAGCCCTTGACCATTGTCCGTCTGCGCCAATGCGCGGATTGAGGGGATTTTCAGGGCCGGATGCGCTATGATGAGGGTGTCCTGTGTCGGCCCGGACGGCCCGAGAGGCTTGCGATGATTAAAAACCCAGCGATGGTTGAAGCGTTTGAGAATGCGCAGGCACGTCAAGAGACACCGGACTTTCTCCGCAATGTGCGTCTGGTCGATGCCCTCTATGAGGAGGCGCGCGCGTTGGGCGTCTTCCCCTTGCAAGACCCCTTGGATGGGATCGAGGTGGATATTCGCCTGGCGCGGGCCCTGAATGTTCGCACGGCTGCTTGAACGCCTGGCACGGGCCTTGACCCGGACCGGCCTCCGATACATGGTGATCGGAGGGCAGGCTGTCCTGATCTACGGCGAACCACGCCTCACCAAAGACATCGACATCACCATCGGCGCCGACCTCAATCGTCTCCCCGAAGTCCTGCGCCTCGCGGAAACACTGGGGCTGCGTCTCCTCACCGATCCCGAGACTTTTACAAGACAGACGATGGTGCTGCCGTGCCAGGAGCCGGAGTCAGGCATACGGGTGGATTTCATTTTCTCATTTACCCCGTATGAACAGCAGGCGCTGTCGCGAGTCAAAACGGTGAAGGTGGGTGACGCCGAGGTGTGCTTCGCCTCCCTCGAAGATCTCGTCGTCCACAAAATGATCGCCGGCCGGCCGCGGGACCTCGAAGACGTCGCCAGCGTCCTCCGTAAGAATGCGACCGCCGATCTGCCGTATGTCCGGCGCTGGCTCGGAGAATTCGCAACGGCCCTGAAAGAGCCTCTCCTCGACCGCTTCAATCAACTGGTAGACCAGATCACGCCGCCGCGCAGGCAGCCGTAACGTCGCCGCTCTCGAGAAGCTTGTCCGCCAAAAGCGCGAAGCCCTCGTCCCAACCGCCATCGTGCCGATCCTGGTCTCCTGTGCAAGCAGGAATGCGGTTCCTGCTGAATCTTGACACAGCTTCAAGCCGGCAGTTAAAGTAAATGCATGTTCGGCACGATGGGCGTGACAGAGCTGATCCTGATCCTGGCGATCGTCCTGATCGTCTTCGGCGCGGGCAAGCTGCCGAAGATCGGCGAAGGTCTGGGGAAGGCCTTAAAGGGTTTCAAGAAGGAGGTCCGTGAGGCGGAGCCGCTGCCTCCAACGCCTGAGCAGACGCAGGCGGTGGATGCCCAAGTCGTAGCAGGCGCGCCGCAACCCGTAACGCCGCCGGCCCCCTCAGGACAACCGACGCCTCAACCGGCGGCGACTGCCCCACAAACGGCTCCGTCAACTCCTCACGCTACCGCTTCAGGGCCCCCGCCCGTCCCGGCTATGATGGGACCGGCGGCCACGCCGGGGACGACGGCCTACATGGTTGCCCAGCAATCCTGGAAACCGGTCACCCCTCCACCCGTTGCTCCACCGCCTCCGGCCGGATCAGCGCCGGGAAACCCCGCGGCTTCCCCATCCGGTCCGACCCACCCTGCCGGCTTCAAAGCCGTTGTGAACAAGGCGGCGGTCCAGCGCGTCATGGCCAAGCAAGCCGCCATGCAATCCAAGAACGAACCGCCGGCGCCGGTGGACAAGCAAGCCTTAGAGGCGGCCGGGATGGCGCCGGGAAGCCATGCGCCGGGTATCCCGGCGCCGCAACCCCCCGCTCCCGCCGGCAAGACCCCCAGCCCACAGGACCTCCAGTCCATCGGCTCGGGTCTCGGCGAAGCGCTTCGCACCTTTCGCGAAGCTGCCAACGACGTGCGGCGGGCCATTGATCCCTCGATGCACACGATCAAAGCCGAAGTGGAAGCCGCCCAGAAAGAACTCCAGTCCTCGATAGACCACGTCAAGGAAGGCCCCAAGGTCGAAGAGCCTCCGCCCAAGTCCGGCTAAATCAGATTTGCCGCCGGTGTTTAGACCCCCGCGTTTTCTCCTCGCTGCCGCCGTGCTCGCCCTCGCCTGTCTCTCGCTCGTCGCCTGCCTCATGTCTAGGGATCACACAGATCCAACACCGGAGCAAGCGCTCCCGCGCCTCCTGGCTGTCCTGAAGGACCCCAACCCCGAGCTACGCCGGACCGCGGCGCAGTCCCTCGGCAAGATCGCCCGCAAGGAGGCAGTCTCGGCCCTCGTCGAGGCCTTGCGCGATCCGGATGCGGGCGTACGCCTTCACGCCGCATGGGCCCTGGGAACGATCGGTGAGGACTCCGTGGGCCGAGACCGATCTCCCCTGGGGCCGCTCCTGTTTGACTCCGATCCCAGCGTGCGCGAGGCAGCAGCCGTAGCCCTGGGGCAAACCGGAGATACTCAGTCGGGGATCGAGTTGTTGCAAGAGCGGTTGCTGGAACCGGGGGTCAGCAACGATACCAAACGTCTGGCCGCCGCGGCATTGGGGGGGATGGAGGCGCGGTCGGCTGTAGTCCATCTGACAAGAATGCTTCAGGATCGAGATCCCGTCGTTCGCCGGTGGACGGCGGCCGCCTTGGCCGAGATCGGCGATCCTCAGGCCGTCGCGCCGCTCGGCGCGCTATTGAGAAAAGACCCGGACCCAGGGGTTCGCATCGAAGCCGCTTTCCGGCTCGGCAAGTTCGGAGGGAAGGCCGCCAGGCCGGCCCTCACCGCTGCGCTCAACGATGCCAACGAAGATGTCCGGCGACTGGCGGCAGCCGCGCTCAAGGAGATGGCGGGAATGGGGAATTCATGAGAGTGCGCGTCAAACCAATCCTGGGGGTGGATATAGACAACGTCCTGGCTGAATCGGACGCCTGCCTGCGGGCGATGATCCGGGAGATGTTCGGAATCGCGCTCAAGGAAGAAGAGATGACCAAGTACGATTACATGGCCTATGGGGTCACCGAGGAACAACTGGTCGAGGTCTTTCACTCATTCAATACCGAGGTCTGCCGGACCCTGAAGGTCGTCCGCGGAGCGAAGGCGGGACTCTCACGCCTGACCCGACACTACGAGATCGTGCTGGTCACCAGCCGCAACCCCTCGTCCAAGGCCGGCACCGAGTACTGGCTTAAGACGAAGGGCCTTCCCTACGATCAACTCCACTTCAACGACGAGAAGCATGCGCTCGGCATTCCCTATCACGCCTTCATCGAGGACCGCCACGAGCACGCTCATCGCATCGCAGAGACCGGAACTCCCGTGTATCTTCTCACGCGCCCGTGGAACGCTGCGCCGCTCGTCCACCCGAACGTCCGCCGCGTGGAGTCGTGGGCGGAGATCCTGGCGCATCTTCTCTAAAATTCGCTCCCTGGGTCCTGCCGCCGGTTTCCCCTGCGGGCTTCGGCTGCGAAGACTGGCCTCTAGGCGGCGGGTGGCCCCCTACCAGCGTCACCCGGTTCGCTGGATGAAACTAAGGTACGCCGGTTCTCCTTTGTGGGGAATGGGTAAAATGGGAAACATGCGTATCGTTGCGCACATTGATATGGACGCATTCTACGCGGCGGTTGAAGAGCGGGACACGCCGCGCTTTCGCGGCCTGCCGATCGCCGTCGGGGCCGATCCGGACGGCGGCAAGGGCCGCGGCGTCGTGGCCGCCGCGAACTACAAGGCGCGCGAGTACGGCATCCACTCAGCCATGCCGATCTCCCAGGCCTGGCGCCTCTCGGAAGCCGCCAGACGCACAGGCAGGCCCCCCGTCGTGTTCCTGAGCGTAGACATGAAAAAGTACGCCGCCGTCTCGGAACGGGTGATGGCAATCATCCGGGGATTCGCGCCGGTGGTGGAAGAAGCGGGCATTGATGAGGCGTATGGGGATTTAAGTGTTGCCGGATCGTATGCGAAGGCCGAGGAACTGTGCCGGGCCGTCAAACAGGAGATCCTGGCGAAGGAGCGCCTCACGGCGTCCGTCGGCATCGGCCCCAATAAACTGATCGCCAAGATCGCCTCCAACGAAAACAAGCCGGATGGACTCACCGTCGTCCGCGGAGAAGACGCCGAGGAATTCCTGGCGCCCCTTCCGGTCCGGAAGATTCCCGGAATCGGACCCAAGACGGAGGAGGGGCTGGCGAAACAAG
>CAZITU010000016.1:0-38138 GCA_964542245.1 uncultured Nitrospirales bacterium
TGACGCCGCCCACCAGCGCCATGTGCACGTGGATCACGCGGAGTTGCGGCGGATGGGGAAAGCCGAGTTCCTTGGCGATCCACACAGAGAGCCCAAGCAGGACGGACAGTGCCAGCCAGCCCAGAGAGGTCACGAGGAACAGCGGGGGCCTGAATTTCTCGAACACGCTACGGCTTCAGGAAATAAAAGTGGTTGGTCGGTCCTTTGCCGTGGCCGATGGCCAGGCCGTGGCGAATCGCCTCGGTGACGTAGGCCTTGGCGGCCTTCACCGCCTGGCTCAGTGGCTTGCCGAGCGCGAGGTGGGCGGCGATGGCCGAGGCGTAGGTGCAGCCGGAACCGTGCGTATGTGGTGTGTTGATGAACTCGCCCTTGAAGACCTCGAAGAACTGCCCGTCGTAAAGCACATCCGTCCCGCGGTCGGACAACAGGTGGCCGCCCTTGATCAGCACGTGCCGGCAGCCCATCTTGCGGATGATCTTCGCGGCCTTGCGCGCGTCGGGGAGGGTCTTGATCTCGACGCCGGACAGTTGCTGCGCCTCATGGATGTTCGGGGTCACCACGAGCGCCAGCGGGATCAGTTCTTTAATGACAGCCTCGATTGCGTCCGGCTTCAACAACGGATGCCCGCTCTTGGCGATCATGACCGGGTCCACGACGAGGTTCGTCACGTTCTGAGGCTTGAGCAGCTTGGCCACGACCTTGACGATCTCGGCGGAGGACAGCATGCCGGTCTTGACCGCCGCCACCTCGAAATCGTCGAACACGGCGTCGATCTGCGCCGCGATGATGGAGACCGGCAGCTCGAAGACGTCGGTGACCTCCTCGGTGTTCTGCGCCGTGATCGCCGTGATCGCCGACATGGCGAAGACCCCGTTGGCCGACATCGCCTTGATGTCCGCCTGGATCCCGGCCCCGCCTCCCGAATCCGACCCCGCTATGGTAAGGACTTGCTTCATCGCTTCCTGTATTTAAAGCAGCCTTCCACGTGATCGTCCACCATGCCGGTCGCCTGCATGTGCGCGTAGCAGACCGTCGAGCCGACGAACTTGAAGCCGCGTTGCTTCAAGTCCTTGGACAGGGCGTCGGATTCCGGCGAGGTGGGCTTCATGGTCTTCCTGGTCATGCCCTTGGGATTGCGCAAGGTTCGATTGCCCGTGAAGCGCCAGATGTACCGGTCGAAACTCCCGAACTCTTTCTGCACCCCCAGAAAGCGCCGTGCGTTGATGACGGCGCCTTCGATCTTCAGGCGGTTGCGGATGATGCCCGCGTCCTTCATCAGGCGTGCAACGTCGGCCTTGCCGAATCGCGCCACTTTCCGCACGTCGAAGTTCTTGAACGCCTTTCGGAAATTGTCGCGTTTGCGCAAGATGGTAATCCAGCTCAGCCCTGCCTGAAAACCCTCCAGGGTTAGCATCTCGAACATCTTTCGATCATCATGGACCGCAACGCCCCATTCCTTGTCGTGATACGCACAGTATAAAGGATCCTCTCCGCACCACCAGCACCGGGACTTACTTTTCATCTGTCTTCTTGTATTCCAACCACGCCTCCTAAATCCGACCTGCGATTGTGAGGACTTGCTTCATATCAGTCACAACAGAAGTTCAATTTTTTCACCGACAATACAGACCGGACAAAGCGAAGATAGACGCAAGAATAAACCAAAGCGCCCTCCTCACTGCAGAAGTCTTATCCTTCTTCCATAACTTTTCCCGAGCAGTGGGATCAAAAAGTTCGGTCCATTTGCTGCGAGGCCCTATCATTATTCTCGCCAAAAGATTGTATGGAAATTTAACTGTAGCTGGCCCTATGCCTCCTGGATTTCTGAGGTCAATCATTTGCTCTTCAAGCTCGCGAATGAAATGTCTTTTGAAGACTATCCATGCACCAGGTAGGGCTGCAATTAATGTAGCCAGTACGAAAACCTTACCGGGAATGATGTTACACAACGCACTCATTTTTCACTTTCTCGCTTCCATGCCGCATGAATAAAGATTGTGGGGTGGCGCCGAGCGGGACCCTGGCGGAGCGGAAGGAGGCGCAGCCGAGTCTGCGGGGCTGCGACGGTGAGCCGCATGAGCACGTCAGGGTGGCTCGGCGACAGGACCCCACCTTTGACTAGCGGGTCACCAGGCTCAGGTCCTCGATCCGTGAATGAGCGGGACCCAGCTTCTTGATCATCACGTAGATGAGAGTCTGGCCCCGTTCCGCTTGCTCTCTGCCGACACGCGTGCTCCAGTTGTTGAATTCCTCGTCGCCCTCCAGCAGCAGGATCACCTGAGCGTTATCGGGGATCTTCTCGCCGAACTCCGGGTGCTCTCGCACGTACCTGTCGAACTCCATCCCTAGCAAGCTATTTCTTGTTTCCGAAACATTCATATCTGCTGTTAGGTTCGCCCCTTATTTGATCGCCACGTATTCTGCGTACGAGTGAGACTTGGGGATTGGAAGCTTGTCTTCTTGGAGCCCCCGCACATGCATTTCAATGGCCTCGTGCATGTTTCGCTCCGCCTCTTCACGGGTGGCGCCTGTCGCCACACAGCCCGGCAAGTCGGGAGAGTAGGCCGAGTAGTTGCTTTTTGCCTTTTCAATGACGACGAGGAAACGACGCATGTTATTTCGCCTCCTTCAGCTTTGCCTGCTTCAAGATGCTGTTGAGAGTGCCCGGTGCAAGGTCATCATTCGGATGTCCTGCGATCGTGACCCTCCCAGGTTTCTCTGGATGCTTATATTGCCGATGGCTGCCTTTTGTTTCAACCAGAAACCAGCCGTCCGCTTCGATCCGCTTGATGATATCACGTATTTTCAAGGCAACTCGTCAATTCCCAGTGTACGGGGTGGCGCCAAGCGGGACCAGGGCGGAACGGAAGGACGTACAGGCGAGTCCGCGTGGCTGCGACGGCGAAAGGCTCTGAGCACGTCAGAGTGATGCGACGACAGGACCCCCACCTTATTGGCTTTCACACCGGCCATGATTCCTCGTTCCACGCCATCTCCCAGAACATCCACTCGTACCGCGAGCTGATGATGAAGGCCTGCTCCAGCCGCGCCTTCTCATCGTCGCCGGCTTTCTTTGCCCACGCATCCACCCGCGCCCGCATCCACCGCCCCACCTCCGCGAACTCCGGCGAAGCGTACAGCAGCAGCCAGTCCCGATAGGGATGCGACTTCTGCGGCGCTCCCTTGCGCAAGAGATGCTGCCCTACCACGCAATAGATCCAGGCGCAGGGGAGGGCCGCGACCGTGGCGTCGAGGGCCGATCCATTCTGGGCGATATGAAGCATGTGCCGCGTGTAGGCGTAATTCGTCGGTGCCATCGGAACCCGTGACATCTGATGCGACGACAGCTTCCAGCGCTTGCCGTAGGTCTCGTGGAGCGAACGCTCGACGACCAGCGTCTCCTCGGCGAGTTTGTCGAACCGGCTCGCCGAGACCGCGTCAGGGGCCTTCCCGGCGGCGATTGCGAACACCCGCGCGAGGTCCACGAGGAACCGGGCGTCCTGGAGGATATAATATTTGAACTTTCGTTCGGGGAGCGTGCCGTTGCCGAGTCCCACGACGAATGGGTGGGTGAGTTGGGCCGCCCAAATCGGCTCGGCAACCGAACGCAGGTGAAGGCTGAATCTCATAGCAAGACTCTGCTTAGAGTTGCCACACCTTAGCGAAACCAAGCTAGAGGTGCAAGAGGACGGGGTGCGGTATAATGCTGCTATGCGTTGGAGGAGCGCCCTACTGATCGGGCTTTTCCTGGCCGTGGCAGCCTCGTCGGCCCCCGCGGCCGAGCCGCGCAAGCTGCCTCTGCTTCCCGCTCCTGAATTCCGTGTGGCCGAGGTCTTCGACAATCGGCTGGAGCTCTGGATCGAGCTGTACGCGACGAAGAATCCGGATGTCGTGGACTATGCGACCGCCCGCAAGGTTCATCGGGTGGTCATCCAACAGGACGGCACCCCCGCCTATGATTTAGCTCCTCATCCCCTCTTCATTTGGTGGGGGCGGGCGTTGTGGAAGGACCCGGAGGAAGATGGAATCAACGGCAACGAAGTCATCCAGGAAGACAACGTCATTTTCCACCCCAACCCCTACCTCCGCCTCTATCGCGATCAGTAGGGGCACGGCATGCCGTGCCCCTACCAGGTTGAATCGATTATTACGTCTTCCCGAGCCGGTTGATGCCGTCGAGGGCCGCGGTGCGGTAGCACTCGGCGAGCGTGGGGTAGTTGAAGACGTTGTGGACGAAGAAGTCCACCTTGCCGCTGTAAGTCAGGACCGCTTGGCCGATGTGGACCAGTTCGGTGGCGCCGTCGCCGATGATGTGGACGCCCAGCAGCTCCAGCGTATCCCGGTGGAAGATGAGCTTCAGGAGGCCATCGAGGTCGCCGACGATCTGCCCGCGGGCGATCTCCTTGTAGAAGGCGCGCCCCACCTCGTACGGCACACCATCCTTGGTCAGCTCTTCCTCGGTCTTGCCCACCGTCGAGATCTCCGGGATGGTATAGATGCCATACGGTAGGACTTTGGGAAGGGGCGATTGCTCGACCTGGAAGGCGTGGCAAGTCGCCAGCCGTCCTTGCTCCATCGAAGTCGAGGCCAATCCCGGAAATCCGATCACGTCTCCGCCGGCGTAGATGTGGGGGACGTCGGTCTGGTAGTGCTCATTCACCTTGAGCTGTCCCATATTGTCCGCGGTGAGGCCTGCGGCCACAATGTTCAAGGAGTCGGTGTTGGCCACTCGCCCCATGGCATAGAGCAGCACGTCCGTGACGACGGTCTTCCCGCTCTTCATGCTGGTAACGACCCGGCCACGTCCGTCGGTCGCGACCCCGCCGATCTCCTCTCCCAATTTTACCGTCACCCCATTGGTCCGCATGTGGTAGATCAGGGCTTGAACGATCTCCTGGTCCACGAAGCGAAGGAGTTCCAGGCGCCGGTCGAGTAGGGTGACCTTGATCCCGAAGGCGGCGAACATCGAAGCGTATTCGCAGCCGATGACCCCGCCACCCATGACGGTCATGCTCTTGGGGATGGCCTCGGTCGAGAGGATCGAGTCCGAGTCGCAGATCGTGGCGTTGTTAAAGGCAATGTGCTCAGGCTGGCGCGGACGCGATCCGGTGGCGATCACGATGAAGGGCGCCCGCAACATGTCCACGTCGCCGTTCGGTTTGATGACTTGAAGGGTGTGCGGGTCCACAAACGAGCCGGTGCCTTGGATGATCTCCACGTCGTTCCGTTCGAGTTGGTTGGCGATGACCTCCAGTTCGTGTTTAATGACGAGGTCCTTCCGGGTCATGAGGTCGCGCAGCGTCAAACTCTTCTTCAAGGAATAGGAGATGTGGGGGAAGGAACGGAGCTTGAACCCGTGTAGGTAGTAGATGGCGTCCTTCAGGGTTTTGCTCGGGAGCGTGCCGGTGTTGACGCACGAGCCGCCGACCACCCGGTCCTTCTCGATGACGGCCACGCGCTTGCGCAACTTGGCCGCCTGGATGGCGGCCTTCTGGCCGGCAGGGCCGCTCCCGATGACCAGCAGATCAAAGTCACGCATAGCGACCCATTGAAACGCCGCTCTGGCGACCCGTTGCAATTGGAAGCAACGGGTGCCCCGACTTCGCGGCTAGGAAGCCGAAGGCGCCGGCTTCCATATCAGAGGAACGGTGTTCATCAGTACGTGAAGCCGCCGAATGATCCCAACGGCGGGAGAGGCAGCGAGAGGCCGGCTAGCTTGCGGGCCGCATGGAAGGCCGCATCCATATCCGGCATCGTCGCAAGTTCCGGCACCACCTGGAGGTAGCGCACCACGTTGTCCTTGTCCACCACCATCACGGTTCTGGCCAGCAGGTGGAGATCCGGAATCAAAAGGCCGTAAGCCCGGCCGAAGTCGCCCCCTCGGTAGTCCGAGAGGAACGTCATGTTGGTGATCTTTGCCTCTTCAGCGAATCGTTTCTGGGCAAAGGGCGTGTCCACGCTCACCGTGATGAGCTGGACGTCCCGATCAAGATCCGCGTTCTTTTCGCTCAGGTAATGCGTCTGTTGCTCGCAGACCGGAGTGTCGAGCGAGGGGACGATGCTCACGATCCGCACCTTGCCTTTGCCCTCGGTGAGGCTGACCAGCTTGAGGTCTTTCCCCGCCAACTTGGCGTCGCGGAGGGTGTCCCCCACCTTGACAGCCGTCCCATCGAGCTTCACGGGATTGCCCTTGAAGGTAACCGAATTCCCGGCTCCTGCTCTTGCACTCTCCTTGGAAACAGGGAAGTCCTTGTACAGAAACCTGTCCGTGGCGCACCCGGCCAGGAGGAGTCCGAATCCGGCGAAGACGAGGAACGGAGCAGAGATGGAATGCGAATACGTGCGGTCCATGAGCAGGCCTCCTTGTGGAATTCCTCAATTCTTATAGTCCCTCGCTCGGGGAAAGGTCAAGGAGGGCGAGGGGGACAGACTTCAAGTCTGTCCCCACAAGAATTCCTCGATCAGCCGGTTTACCACCTCAGGCCGTTCCCACATGGGGAGATGGCCGGCGTTTGGGATCACCGTCAGGCGTGAGCTCGGAATCAACCGATGCAGCTCCTCTCCTACGGATAGGGGAAAGAAACGGTCGTGGGAACCCCACAGGATCAGAATCGGTGCGGTGAGGGCGCCAATCCGTGGTGCATAGTGGGCGTCCCAATCCCTGACAGTGGTGAGCGAGGACCATAAGGGCCGGGCCAGCCCGTGGTCTTTTCGAAGCCGATAAGCCCGTTCGACCACCGCTGGGGTGATCAGGTCGCGGTCCCAAACCACCCCACGCAGGAACTTTCGGAATGCTCGCCGACCCATGAGTCGGTACGCCAGCCCGAAGAGGATCCCGGAGCCAAGGCGTGAGAGCAGTTTAAGATAAGGGCCATTGGCTTGCGTTAGGACATTTGCGGGGAACCCGGAGATCAGGATAAGCCGGTCAATCCTGTCGGGGTAGGTGAGCGCCAAGCCGAGGGCAAGTCCCGCTCCCATGGAGTTGCCGGCGAAGTGGACGCGTTTGACGCCTACGGCGTCGACGAAGCCACGCAGCCATTCGATATAGAGAGCCGGGGTATAGGCGATTCGGGGTTTGTCCGAGAGCCCTTGGCCGAGCACATCCGGTATGAAGAGGGTGAAGCGCCGGCCCAGGGCCTCGATCTGGTGCTCCCAGTTCCAGATCGAACCGATATATCCATGCAGCAGGACGAGAGGAGGCCCTTCGCCGTATCGGATATAGGCCGTGCGGTGATGGTTGACGCTGACAAACTGCGGCGGGTAGCGATCAAACGGTTCCACTGGAGTTCGGCGCCGGGCGCCAGCGCCTGCGGCTTCCGTAGCTGCGAAGTCTCGGCTGAGCAGCGTTTGAATTGGCGTTATTCGATGACGATCAGCGTTTCGTCGGGCTTCACGTCGTCGCCTTCCTTGACGTGAAGGGTCTTCACAGTTCCGTCAATCGGCGCGTGCAGCTGACTTTCCATCTTCATGGCTTCGACGATGAGGACCAGTTCGCCCTTCTTCACGGTCTGGCCCTGCTTGACCAACACCCTAACCACCCTGCCAGGCATGGTGGTGGCGACATCGCCGGGAGCTTTGGGCTTGGGTCGCGGGGGCACTTTGGCGCCTCCGGTCTCTGGAGCCTCCGGCGTGCCGGTCAGGACCTCGACCAGCGGCTCCAGGTGCACTTCCTCCAGCCTATCGTTGACCTTGATGTAGTAAGGCTTCTTGCCGTCAGTCTTGCGGCCCGAGCCCGAGACCTTGATGTGGTAGCTCTCCCCGTGGATAGTCACCTTGAATTCCAAGGGGGCCAGCTTCAGTTCATGGGCCACGGCGGGACCCTTGGGCGGCAAGGGGGCGAGAGGTTCAGGCTTGAGCTGGCCGCTCTCGCGCTCGTCGAAGAAGTCGTTCGCGATGTTCGGGAACAGCGCGTACGACAGCACGTCCTCCGGGTTTGTCGTCTTGTCCGCGACTTCACGGACGGCCTTCGTTAGTTCCGGCTCGAGGAGGTCGGCGGGACGGACTTTGATTACTGGCTCGTCGCCGAGGGCGCGTTTTTGAATGGTCGCGTCAACGGGACCCGGCGGTTTCCCATAGAGTCCCTTGAAGTAGTTCCGCGTCTCGGTAGTGACCACCTTGTACCGCTCGCCGGTCAGTACGTTCAGCGTGGCCTGGGTCCCGACGATCTGGCTCGACGGCGTCACCAGCGGCGGATAGCCGAAGTCTTTGCGGACGAGGGGGACTTCCTCCAGCACCGCCTTGAATTTGTGCAGGGCGTTCTGCTCGGTGAGCTGCGCGGCCAGGTTGGACAGCATGCCGCCGGGGATTTGGGAAATCAGTATCTCGGTGTCGATGCCGGCGAAATCGCTTTCGAACTGGTGGTACTTTTTCCTGGCGTTGCGGAGGACTTCGGCGACGGACGGGAGCGTCTTCAGGTCTAGTCCTGTATCGTAAGGCGTCCCGCGAAGCAGGG
Organism: uncultured Nitrospirales bacterium; assembly: GCA_964542245.1. Classification (GTDB taxonomy): domain Bacteria; phylum Nitrospirota; class Nitrospiria; order Nitrospirales; family NS-4; genus CAZITU01. Next base: position 8,453 of record CAZITU010000016.1, read on the forward strand.
CGACGAAGGTCTCAGTCGGAGGATGCGAGGTGCCCCCGGAGAGCGGGGAGAGCGCGGTGTCCAACATGTCGAGGCCGCCGAGGATCGCCATCAGGGCGCTGGTCGAGGCCATGCCTGAGGTGTAATGGCTGTGCAGATGAATCGGCACGCGGACAGCCGCTTTGAGGCCCTTGACGAGACTGTATGCGTCCATCGGGGCGAGCAGCCCGGCCATGTCCTTGATGCAGAGAGTATCGGTGCCAAGGTCCTCGAGGCGTTTCGCCAACTCGATGAACCGGTCCAGGTTGTGCACCGGGCTGGTGGTGTAACAGATTGTGGCCTCGACGTGCTTCTCGGCCCTTCGGACGGCAGTGATGGATGTTTCCATGTTGCGGATGTCGTTCAAGGCGTCGAAGATGCGGAAGACATCCACACCATTGGCCGCGGCTCGTTCGACGAAGGCGTTCACCACGTCGTCGGGGTAATGGCGGTAGCCGACCAGGTTCTGGCCGCGCAGCAGCATCTGGAGCCGCGTGTTGGGCATCACGCGCTTGATCGCGCGGAGCCGTTCCCAGGGATCCTCTTTCAGAAACCGCAGGCAGGTGTCGAAGGTGGCGCCCCCCCACACTTCCAGCGACCAGAAACCGACCTTGTCCAGCCGGTCGGCGACGTCGAGCATGTCCTCGGTGCGCATGCGCGTGGCCAGCAGGGACTGGTGCCCGTCGCGCAGCGCCACGTCGGTCAGCAGGATCTGCCTGGCCGGCGCGGCTTCGATTTCGAGTGGGGCCGGGCGACGGGTACCCCCCTTGCGGGTGCTCGTGGTCTTCAACAGAGGGCCCCGCGCCGAGGCCGCCGATTTCATTTTTTTCTTGGGCTTCTTCACGCTTACAGCCCTTCGTAGGCCACGATGGCCGTGGAGATGGCGACGACCAGGTCTTCCGGGTCGGTGTAGTCTTCGTAGTCAAACACCTCCGGGTGCGTCTCCAGATAGCTGGTGTCGAACCGGCCCGCCTGGAAGTCGGGCTCCTCCATGATTCGTTTCATGAAGGGAATCGTGGTCTTCATCCCCCGCAGCACGAATTCCTCCAGCGAGCGGCGGGCCCGGCTGACCGTTTCTTCCCAGGTCCGGCCCCGCACCACCAGCTTGGCCAGCAACGCGTCGTAATAGGGGGGAATGGTGTAGTCCTTATAGGCCATGCCGTCGATGCGGACGCCGATACCGCCCGGCGAGTAATAGGCCGTGACGGTTCCGGTGCAGGGCCGGAACTGGTTATGCGGGTCCTCGGCATTGATCCGGCATTGGATGGCGTGCCCCTGGAGGGTGACGTCCTCCTGGTGAAACTCCAGCGGTCGTCCCGCGGCCACCTCGATTTGCGAGCGCACGAGGTCGATCGCCGTAATCTGCTCGGTGATCGTGTGCTCGACCTGGATGCGCGTGTTCATCTCGATGAAATAGAAGTTGCGATGCTGGTCGAGCAGAAACTCCACCGTCCCGGCGTTGTCGTAGTTCACCGCTTTGGCCACGGCGATTGCGGCCTCCCCCATGCGCGCCCGCAAGTTCTTGTCGAGGACCAGCGAGGGGGCGATCTCGATTATTTTTTGGTGGCGGCGCTGGATCGAGCAGTCCCGCTCGCCGAGGTGGATGATGTGCCCATGCTTGTCCGCCAGGATCTGGAATTCGATGTGGTGCGGCCGCTCAATGTACTTCTCCAGGAAGATCTCGCCGTTACCGAACGAAGACAGCGCCTCGCGTCGGGCCGCCTCCATCTGGGCGATCAGCTCCTGATCGTTCCAGACCACATGCAGGCCGCGCCCTCCCCCGCCCATCGAGGCTTTGACCATCAGGGGATAGCCGGCGTGCGCCGCGAAACTCAGGGCTTCGGTCGGGTTGGTGACGCCCTTCTCGGTTCCCGGCACGATCGGCACTCCGGCTTTCCGGGCGATCTCCCGGGCCTGCACTTTGTTGCCCATGAGGTGGATGGCGTCCGGAGACGGCCCGATGAAGGTGACGCCCGACGCTTGGCAGAGGCGGGCGAATTCCGCGTTTTCCGAGAGGAAGCCGTATCCGGGATGAATGCCGTCGGCGCCGACGCGCTTGGCCAGATCCGCAATGGCCTGCATGTCGAGGAAGCCCTGGACCGGCCCAGGCCCGATGAGGTGCGACTCGTCCGCCTTCTTCACGTAAATGGCGGTGGCATCGCACTCCGCGTAGATTGCGACGGTCCGGATCCCGAGTTCCCGGCAGGCGCGGATGATGCGCATGGCAATCTCACCGCGATTGGCGACAAGAATTTTCTTAAACATAAAGAGGTGTTAGCCCACGAAAATGTGGGTCAGGGTAGCACAGGGCAGGCGAACAAGTCGAGTTTCAGCCCCTACTTGGCCTGGATCAGGACAATCGATTGGGAACTGCCGCCGCTGGTGACGACATTCAGCGGGGTCAGCCCCGGCTTCAGATCAGGGACGGTGGCCTCAACGGTGGTCTCATTGACATATTGAAACTTCACACCAGCACGTCCTGGACCCATCGAACCGAGCGACACGTTGACGAAACACTCTTTGGTGCCGAAATTCTCGCCCGTGATGGTCACCTTGTCACCCGGCTTCATGGGGTCCGGCGTGACCTTGGTGATCTTGGGCCGAGCGCGGTTGTCGCAGATCGGTGCTTTATCCACGGCATCTCCCGGGCCTCCTACAGAGGGAACGTCATAGGCGCCCGATCCCATCCCGGGGATGCTGACGTCGGCGTCAGCGGTGAAGGAGACTCCTAAAGCCATCCCGACAGCCATTGCAAAGATCGCGGCTCCCTTGGTCATAAACATGTCCTCTGGGTGGGTGAGGCTATATGCTAGCAGACGGCTGTGAGGGGGGTCAATATTTGCGATCCGCGCCGTCCGCCTTCAGGGAGTTGGTTCATAGGTCCCTCGTTTGCCGAACGGCGCAGGGAGCTTCATCGTCGTGTGTTCGATCTTCTTGAGAGCCTGTTCGGCCTTGATGTCGCCGGACCTCGGCTTCCTGGTTTCGCCCTTTATGCTCGAGGAGAACATGGAAATTTTCCTCGACGCCATTCTTTTGGCACAATGCGGACACTCGGTATCGGCAGGGTTGAAGCTCATCGCCTGCTGTTCTTCAAAGTCCTTGCCGCATCCCTCGCAATGATATTCATAGATCGGCATGGTGTGTTTCTCCCGAACGGGGTGAAGAATCTCACCCTTCGACGTAGTTATTTTATTATAAAGCGTGCGATGATTCAAATCCAGCCGGTCGTCTTGACACCGGCTGCGACTGTTCGGTACCCTTCTTCGTCACTTCGCTGAACAGGTCTGGTGAATGAAGGAGGTCTAGCAGAATGCCGGTGTTATTGAGGAAATTCAAGCTTCCCAATGGAATGATGCGAGAAGAACGGATTGATGAGCCGGACCGAATCGAACGGTACATGAAGCTGTTCGAGAAGGAAGACGTCAAAAAGCTCCAAACGGGCAAATGGGTCTGGATCGAGAAGGATGAGTGGCAACTCATCCCGGATTGATGAGTGGCAGCTCATCCCCGACTGAGGGTCCGACTGGTAGATCGTGGCGCAGAAGTTCAGCAGCGGCCGGTGGGTCAAGGAGGGCTTTCTGGACAACCGCGCGCCGGGGCGGGTTGTCGGCCGGATCACCTTCGCGGCGATCGGCCCGGTGGATTTCCTGCTTCGCGGCGACTTCTCCGGTGAAATCAAAGGCCGGCTGGTCACGTTCCGCAATCCGGCCTTTATGGACGACGACATCGCCGGTCATGTCCTCGGGGACATGGAGAATCCGCAGACCGGCGACGTGAGCTTGATGTCCTTCGATCCGCACCCGCACCTGCCGCCGCATCCCTACCTCGAATGGTTCTCGGATCGCGACAATCACTACCGCATCGAACTGGCCGCCGGCGCGGCGAAGATCGCTGGCACCGACGAGGAGCGGGCGTTAGAGCCAGATATCCGCGCTATCGTCGAACGGCTGAGCGCCTTGCCCGCCGCGCCTACCAAATCCCGCAACGACTCGGACTGGGTCTAGTAGAAAGAAGACTGGCTACTTTTCGTTCTTGCCTCTCGAAAATCGGCATAGCACGCCGGCCCTGCGCCGGCGAATTCCTTGACAAGCCGTCGAAATCAGATGAGAATCACACAATCTGGAGCGGGTTCTCAGTCTCATAGCCGAGGACATCGTCTTCCTCCTGCTGGGCCAGCCTCCCATGCGAGGTTGAGAGGCTTTTGCCGCGGCCTCGCGCTCGGCAGTCGGACACGGCCTCATCGAAGGCAAGCCCGATGTTCAGGAGATTCAGATCGCGGGCGATTACGCCTTTTGCTGGAATCATTACCCGACCCCACGACGACGGTTGAGATCTTTGGTTTTTCGGCGTAACTCCCCCGCCCCAAAAAGATAACTCAGCGCACCTGAAATGATCATATGAATCAGTCGAAGACTACCATGAAACGACTGCCTCTTTGGTTCTTGGTCGCTATGCTAATGTTCGGCTGTGCGGCGCCGCAATCGCTGTTTTGGATGGAAAAAGGGGCAACGCTGACGAACTATAAGATTTTCGCGGTCCTGCCAGCTCAGAATGAAACAGGAAAAACGTTTGATGTCGATGTCGGAGCTATTTTGACGGAGCAGTTAGTCTCTAAGCTACGGGCCAAGGACTACACTGTTCATCCAGAAGGACAGGAACCGCAGGACGGTTTGATGCTTAAAAGCAGCATTGTCAAATATGAGTCTGGTAGTAGCTCAGCCGAATTGATCGTCCGCACCACCCTGACGGATAAGAAGACAGGAAAACTCCTTGCCGAATTGGTTACTGCGCATTCGGCCAGTGCCGGAAGGAGCGCTTTGGGTGGGGCGCTGATAGGCCCATTGCCGGCTCTCGTCGGCCTGGCCATTGGGCTGACCGAGAGTCAAAGTATCCTCGATACGGTTGCGACCGGCATTGTGGATGAGTTGGATAGACGAATTCAGAAACATGACTAGGGTCAACGTCCTTCTCATTTTAGCCTCCTTGATAACCGGCTGCGTGTCAGGGACTGCACCTCTTGCCTCCCGCATGACTCCTGATCTTGCAGGTATCCGGCTACCCAAGACAGAAAAGGTTCTCAGGCTGGGTGCGGTAACAGTGGGAGAGATAACCAATCCCGGTGAGAAGGGCGCGGTCATGGCTGGCCAACCGAGGATACAGAAAGAGGGATTCCAAGAGGCGCTCATCAATACGCTGCGAAGTTCCGGCCTATTCAAAGAAGTGACGACAGCGGGAGAGGGGGACTACACTCTCTCTGCGCAGATCCTCTCGCAGTATCCGCTAACAGATTTTTCGGTGACCCTAGTGTTATTTGTCAATTACCGATTGGTTGATCGGTCGGGCCAGGAAGTGTGGCAGGAGAACTTTCTTTCTCTCAATGATGTGATGAGTGAGGTGACACGTGGAGATGAAGAATCCCCGCACGACTGGTGGAAGAGGACTAAGGAAGGCGCGGCCAAGGATAACCTGACCCAGTTGGTCAAGAAGCTATCGCAAGTTGTGACTCGCTAGAGTAAGAATGCGGGGTGCCGCAGCCTAACGCATTCTACACCTGCCTCCCCGACACCGCGGACCCCGTGGGCCGAAGCTGAATCTCCAGGCCGCGCTCAATGCGGCTCAAGCGGGCTGCAGTGCTGCAGTGTCAGGCTTGAGTTATTGCCTTTTGTCCTAACAATTCACTTCAGACCAACGCCGTTCACGCACGGCTGAGCTTTGCGTTAACGGTTCAAACGTTATTCCGCGACCGGCGATAGGCGCGGGCGCGGGCCAGAAAATTATCCATAGCCTGCGGATCGTGGAGCTGGCTTTCGTCTTCGACCGGCAGGAGGGGGAAATGCTTCATGAAGGCCCGCGCGAAGAGGCCGACCCCGTCCTGCGTCTCGGTGCCCTGCGCGTTGAGCAAAGAAACCCGAGCGATGCCGCAACTCGGCGAGTCAGCTTTGAAGACATAGCCTGATAGAGCCAGGGCCTCCAGTTCACGGACGCGTTGCTGAGAGAATCGCTCCATAGCCTCCGTGTGATCTACCCTGCTTGTGATCGTGATCAAGCGGGGCGCGCGGGGGTCACCGACGAGCCGTATGGCTTCGCGCGGGGTGCCCAGGCCGATCTCCACTTCCGGACACACCGGCACCCACTCTACGTACCGCCCCAGGGTCTCGATCAGAAAACCGTCGCGTTTGTGGCCCCCATCGTGCCGGACGTTATCACCGAGCAGGCACCGGCTGATCCCGATGCGGAGTGACAATGTGGTGGTCATGGTTTTTCAAAAATCTCCTGAAGCGCCGGCTCAAGAACCGGGTGCCGGAAGACATAACCGCCGCGAAGGGCTGCGACCGGCTCGACGCGCTGGCCGGTGGTCAACAGCGTGGCAAGCTCGCCGAGCGTGAGGCGGAGGGCGAATTCTGGGACCGGAAGCCAGGAGGGCCGATTTAGGACAAGGCCCAGTGTCCGGCAGAACTCGCGCATGGTGACGGCCCCAGGGGCGACGGCGTTGACGGGTCCTTTGACCTTCGGATCGGTGAGAACCCAGTGGATGAGACCGATGAGATCGCGACGATGGATCCAGGAGATCCACTGGTCGCCGGGGGAAAGCGGGCCGCCCAGAAAGACCCGAAAGGGCGGCACCATTCGGGGCAGAGCGCCACCATCTTTGCCGAGCACCAGGCCGATCCGAAGCCGGACAACACGAAGGCCGAAGGCCTCGGCCTGCACTGCTTCTTGCTCCCAGGCCACACAAAGCTCGGCCAGGAAATCCGACCCCGGTGGGGTCTCTTCGGTGATCGGCGTGGAGTTACGAGGCCCGTAATAGCCGATCGCTGATGCATTGATCATTCTTGACGGCCGTTTAGACAGCACCGCTATGGCCTGAATCAGCAGGCGCGTGGTAAGGAGGCGGCTCTCGCGCAGCTCTTTCTTGCGGCTTTCGGTCCAACGTCTCTTAGCAATGTTTTCGCCGGCCAGGTTGATAACCGCATCAGCCCCATCAAGCGCGCGTTCCCACGGACCACGGGTGAGACCGTCCCAACCGACGATGGTGATGGATGGTTCGAGGAAGTAGCGGGCCTCTCCAGGGAAGCGCGACAGGACGGTCACTTGATGGCCGTCGCGGACCAGGGACTCACACAACGGACGGCCGATGAACCCAGAGCCGCCGGTTATGACGATTTTCATGAAAGGTTCCTTGACTGCTGCCTTATTTTAACAGTGCTTGCACGTTGGTGTGGGAACTTTTAGAATGGCCCAGCCAACGGGAAGGGGCGCGTCTTGGCGCGGGAGTGGTATTGAGTATCCGGCACGTTTGATCGAAGTGCCGGTTCGAGCAAGCTTGGTTTGGTGGGTGTAATGAACGATCGTTTCCTCAAGGCCTGTCGCCGCGAGCCGACGGACTGCGTCCCGGTCTGGTTCATGCGGCAGGCCGGCCGCTATATGGAGGAATACCGAGCCGTCCGCGCGAAGCATTCCATCCTCGAAGTCTGCAAGACTCCCGAACTGGCGGCGCAGGTCACACTGCAGCCGATTGATCGGTTTGCGCTCGACGCCGCCATCATCTTCGCCGACATCCTGCTTCCGCTCGAACCGATGGGCCTCCGCGTGACGTTCGAGGAAGGAGAAGGCCCCGTCATCCACAACCCCGTCCGGACGCGGGCGGATGTGGACGCCCTCCGGCTGATCGAGGGGGGCGAACTCCGGTTTGTGGCGGACGCCATCGCGCTGGCCCGCCGCGCCCTCGAAGGACGCGTGCCGTTGATCGGATTCGCCGGCGCGCCGTTCACGTTGGCCAGCTATGCGATCGAGGGTGGCGCCTCGCGGAACTACGTGGAGACCAAGGGCCTCATGTACCGGGAGCCCGCCGTCTGGCATCGGCTGATGGACAAGCTCGCGCGGGTGGTCACCGCCTACCTGCGCGGCCAGATCAAGGCGGGCGCGCAGGCCGTCCAGTTGTTCGACAGTTGGGTTGGGTGTCTGAGCCCTGATGATTACCGGGAGTATGTGCAGCCCCACGTGCGGCTCATCTTCGAGGGGCTCAAGAACGAACAGGTCCCGCTGATCCATTTCGGCACGGGAACCGCGACTTTGCTGGAGTTGATGCGGGAAGCCGGCGGCACGGTGATCGGCGTGGATTGGCGGGTGCCGCTGGATGAGGCCCGGCGCCGGCTCGGTCCGGGCGTGGCATTACAAGGGAACTTGGACCCCGTCGTGCTGTTCGCGCCCGTGCACGAGATCGAGCGGCGCGTGGAGCGCATTCTTCGACAGGTAGGGTCCGCTCCGGGCTTCATCTTTAATCTAGGACATGGCATCCTGCCGAACACACCGGTCGAGAATGTCCGGGCGGTGGCGGAGATGGTCCACAAACTGAGTCAACGTTAAACAGTATTCGTTCGACTCGAAAGCGGACATTTAACGATTAGCGTTCAACGGATAACGAGGCAGTTGTGACGAACGAACCGATTGGCGTTCTCCTGATGGCAATGGGGGGGCCTGACTCGTTGGAGGCGGTGGGCCCGTATTTGAACGATGTCCGGGGCGGGCGGCCGACGCCCCCTGAATTGATCGAAGAGATCACGGAACGCTACCGAGTGACCGGTGGGAAGTCTCCGGTCCTGGCGATCACGAAGGAACTGGCGAAGCGGTTGGAGGGTCGTCTGAATGCGGCTGGTGCTCCCCGCTTTAACGTCTATGTAGGGTTGCGGCATTGGCACCCCTCTATTCGCGAGACCTACCAGGGGATCATCAAGGATGGAGTGAGGCGGTTGGTGGGGGTGTGTATGGCGCCTCAGAACTCCCGAATGAGCGTCGGCGCGTACATCAAGAAGGTGGAGGAGGCTCAAGCCGAGTCGGCAGTGCCGATCACCTTCAGTTACGTGTCGAGCTGGAACGCGCATCCGGTGTTCGTCCGGGCGGTTGCCGCCAATATTCGAGCGGCCCTGCAGAAATTTCCGGTGGAGATGCGGCCGCGTGTCCCTCTCATCTTCACGGCCCACAGCCTCCCGGCGCGCATCTTGAGGGACGACGATCCCTATCCTCGCGAGGTCCACGGGACGGTGGATGCGGTGGTGGCGGTGGCCCGGCCCCAGACCTGGCGCGTTGCCTTCCAGAGCCAGGGCCGTTCCAGTGAACCCTGGCTGGGGCCGACGGTCGAGGAGACCCTCGATGAATTACACGGCCTAGGCCATCGGCACGTCCTGATGGCTCCGATCGGATTCGTATCGGACCACGTCGAGGTCCTTTACGATATTGACATCGAGTTCAAAAAGTTGGCTGCCGACAAGGGCATGCAGATGGAGCGGATCCCGATGCTCAACGCCACGCCGCCGCTCGTCGAGACGCTGATGGATGTTATCACCGCCCACCTCAAGGAAACCGGTTTCTAATCTTTAAGCCTCGTGCATGCAGGCCGTTGCGCGCAGAGTGGTCGTTATCGGGGGCGGGATTGCCGGGCTGACATGCGCCTATACACTCGCTGATAGTATCCCCTTCCAATCCCAGCCTCCCCATCCGGACCCGCCCGTCTCGTGTACCCTCATCGAGGCGGAGCCAAGGCTGGGGGGAAAGATCCTCACCGATGAAGTCGGCGGCTTTGTAGTGGAAGGCGGCCCCGACTCTTTTCTCACCCAGAAACCGTGGGGTCTCGAGCTGTGCCGGCGCCTCGGTCTTGCCGACCGTCTGATCGGTACGAACCCCGACCAGCGCAGGACCTTCGTGTTTTCTGAAGGCGGGCTTCGGGAGCTGCCGGAAGGCCTCGTCATGGGGTTGCCCACCAGGTTGAGTCCCTTTGTCCGCAGCAGCATCCTGTCCTGGCCGGGCAAGCTACGGCTTGCGGCTGAACTGGTCATGCCGCGATGCTCGCAATCGGGGGACGAGTCTTTAGGGGCATTCTTTCGCCGACGGCTGGGGACCGAGGCTCTGGAACGCATCATCGAGCCGCTGCTGACCGGCATCTATGCAGGAGACACGGATCGGCTCAGTATCCTGGCGACCTTCCCGCGTTTTCGTGAAATGGAGCGCGAGCACGGCAGCCTCATCCGCTCCCTCCTGGCCGCGTGGTGGAAGCAACGGTCTACCGAAAAGAATCAGGAGTCTCGCTGGACGCCGTTTGTGACGCTCCGCGGCGGGCTGACCGATATGGTGCAGGCTCTCGCGGCCCGGCTCAAGGATGTGACGGTTCTCACCGGACGACGGGCGGAGGAGGTGCGTATGCGTGGCGGAGGTCCGAGCTACGAGGTTCTGTTGGACGGGGGGGCATCCATTCCGGCTGATGTCGTGGTGGTGGCCACGCCCGCCTACGATGCGGCGTCCCTCGTGGAGCCCCTCAACCGAACGCTTGCCGAGATGTTGCGCGGCATTCCTTATGCCGGCACGGCGACGGTCTCCTTGGGATTCCGCAAGGAGGGCTTCAGTCACAATCTCGATGGATACGGGTTTGTGGTTCCTCGTGTCGAAGGACGCCTATTGCTGGCATCCACGTGGACCTCGTCCAAGTGGAGACATCGGGTGCCGGACGGCGCGGTCCTGATTCGATCCTACGTCGGAGGAGCGGGTCAGGAAGTGGTGCTGGAACAATCCGACGAAGAGATGGTGGGACTCGTGCGCGCGGAATTGCGGGACACCATGGGCATTGAGGAGGAACCAGTGCTCGCCAGGGTTTACCGGTGGCCGCGCGCCATGCCCCAGTATCTCGTGGGTCACCTGGATCGGCTCGTGGTCATGGACACGATGCTGGCTCGGTTGCCCGGGTTCTTCTTGACGGGAGCCGGGTATCGGGGGGTGGGCCTTCCGGATTGCATCCGGGACGGCACGTTGACGGCGGAGAAGGTCCTTCGCTATTTTGACAAATCCGTGCCGCCGTTCGTATAGTTAACTTTCGGGGACGAGAAACCCATCATATGGCCCAGCAGCCGCAACAAACCACGCACAACTATGAGGTTACACTCTCCACCGGCCCTTTCCGAGAGCCGGGAAGGGACACGCTTTCTTACGATTTTTTTATCAACCGAAAAGGATGGTTGATCCCGCGTGTCATGCGGGTATTTGTGGGCGCCAAGGAAGAGCTTGAGTACTTTCAGCACAAGGTTCTTGAGGTGACGGGAGGGTCTCCAGGCCAGCAGTTGAAGGTCACGCAGATGTTGAGCCGCAAGATTGCCGATCGAAAGGTCGCATTTGCCTTGGAGGAAGGTCGGATCGAAACAGCCTCCGAGGTACTGGTCAAGGAGTTTACCGGAGCCGACGGGTATCTGTTTCCCAAGCTCGAAGCCTGGATGCGTGAGGCGAAAGACAGCATCCGGGAGGAAATCCGAACGAGGGTCGGCGTGTAGCGGCTCTCAAGCCGCTCTTCACCTCAATATCCCCCCAAGCGTCCGCCACGGCTTCCAAACGCTCCCGGAGCCTGTTCCGATGCTGACTCCTTTTTCTTCTTCTCAACTTGAGGCTCACCATACGGCCGAAGCGCCGGAGAGTCCCAGATCACCTGGTTGCCGGGAGCGAGGTTGGCGGCCTCGAGGAAATGCTCACGCGCCTCGTCCTTGGCGCCGAGGTAGGACAACGTCAGCCCAAGGTTATAGTGGGCTTCGGCGCATTTCGGGCCTTCGGCCACGGCCGCGAGAAATTTGGCCTTCGCATCCTCCATACGGCGCTCTTTATAGAGAGCCATGCCGGCCATGTTGTGCTGGGACACACTCGGCGGCTGGCAGACGTTTGCAGGAAGCGCGGGGCGCAAGGTAGGAGGAGGATTCAGAATGGAGCAGGCCGACAAGGCGAAGGCGAGCGCGAGGCCGTGCACCGAATTGGTGGCGGTGGAGGGTATCGAACCCCCGACCCGCGGCTTATGAGTCCGCTGCTCTACCAACTGAGCTACACCGCCACTCCGAGCTTGCTAAACCGGCACTTCGATCAACCTTGCCGGATATTCAATACCACTTCCCTGCATGGTTTGTACCAACCGCGTCGGTCCCTGTCAAGCCGTCCGGCCTCATCCGATGAGCGGCTGCCGTGTATCGTGGATTTGCCGAACCACCGTCGCCTCAATGCGGTTCGCAATGGTGGTTCGACCGGCCTTTCTCGTTTTGAAGAATACCCCATGGACGAACACGTGATCGCCGTTGGACAGTTCCGGCTTGCCCTGCATCACGACCGTCACGCTCCCGTCGCCGTCCTTTAACACGAACGTGTAGAAGGGAAGGTTGCGTGGGCCGGTGAGCGTTTTCAACTCGGCGGCCTCGCCGATGACGGATACGATTTGCTGGTGATACTGGTCGCTCCTATCCAGGAGGTCCTTGAGGGTGAGGGAGGCTGCGGCGACGGGCCAGGCGGGAACGGATAGGATTCCCCAAACGAGGAGCAGGCAACCGAGCCGATGATCACCGGCGGAACGCATTCGAGGGTATGATCCCAGGTCGGTGACCCTTGGGAACGCGGGCGGCGGCAATTACCACCAACTCTTGGCGCCTGCCTGGCCTGCGTCGTCGCCGATGAAGTTCTTCAAGATTAACTCCAGCTCCTCTGACATCTCTTTTGGAGGTGCAGGGGCCTGAGGGGTGGCTGCCTCTGGAGCCTCTTTGCGCGGCATGGCCGTACGGGCCTTCACCCGTTCCATGACCACGCCGGCGGGTTGTCCGACCACAGCGGCCTCCACTTGGGCGGCGCGCAACACGTTGAGGCAGTGCAGGCATTGAGCGGTGCGTGTCCACAGCGGAATTTCATCATCTTCGCCGAGCACGTAAGTGGCCATGTTTCGCAGCCTCGAAACGAGGATCTTTCCGCCGCCGTCGTGCGCGCAGGGTTTTGGGGTGGGCGGGGTCGCCGGAGCGGCCGCGAGCGCCTGGATGGCCCGTGACCACAGGTCGCCGGGAGTGACAAGGGGTTTGCTGCCGATGCCCTCGTTTTTGGAGCCTCCGGGAAGCTTGGGGCCGATGCCCGCGTTCACGGCTGCGGCAAACTCACCTTGATCGAGGCTTCCCTGCGTAATCGTTGCAAGGGCGCTCACGAACTTCTGGACCGCTTTCACATGCCGATCCATGACAGGGCTACGGGCGATCCCCCAGATCGTGGCCAGGAACTCGTCCGACAGGGAGGACATCAGCGTCGCTTGGCGCTCCAAAAGGACCTGGTCGAGCCGTTTCGTAAAGCGACCCCACCGGCGGATATGGCTCTGGTATTCCAGGCTCAGACGTTCCCGGACGTACTCTTCTTCCTCAATCTCTTGTTTCTCCGCACGAACGGCAAGCTTCTTCATGGCGTAAACCACAGGAGCCAGCTTGGCTTGCGAGCGGAGGTCATCGAGGGTCTCCTGTGAAGTCCCGCAGCCGGTCGTCAGCAAGTGCTCCAACGCCTCGAGTTCCGACCGAAGGCCTTCGAGGTAGTCGCCCAGGAAAGTGGTTTGAAGATCAAGTCGTCCACGCTGTTCGCGCAGTTGGGTCCGGAACTGATTGACTTTGGCCTCGATGGCCACGATCCAATCTTTGGGCAAGATAAGGATTTTTTCTTCTTCCGGAATGGGCTTGCCGCCGACCCTCAGGGAAGCATTCCCGCCCGCTCGATTCATCGGCTCGGACCGTTCCCGGGCCATGAAGGTGATGTCATCGAGGGTGGGGTCCAGGTACCGAAGAAGAAGAAGGCGGAGCATGACCCGATAGACCGGGGGAAGCGTGGCGATGGTCGCCTCGATCTGTGCCCGCGTGAGAGCCGATTGTGGGGGTGCGGTGGTGCTCACGACGTGGTGCGCTGTTCGAGTTGCTGGGCGATATAGGTGGACACGTCGTCAACGGACCCTGTGGCGTAAATGGTGTTGGGAACCTCCACGCAAATCAATTGGTCAGGGGATACCCCCCGCTCCTTGGCGTAGTCAGGGTCCACGTACAGCTTAAAAGAGCCATCGGGACGCTTCAAGACATACAGCGATGTGCTATCCATGACGATGATCCGTCAACCGATTCATGGATACCACACGCTCTGTCGGAGTGTCAATGAACGCACGGCTTTCAGGGGACGAAACGGTCCCGACGCCAGAGGATGTAGGCGGTGAAGACGGCGAGGGACACCATGAAGGCGATGCGGATGCGATGCGGTCCGGGGAGGACGGCCAGGTTCACCCCGGCATTGATGGTGCCGAAGCCGGCGTATAAGAGATAAACCAGGAGGCCCCACCGTTTGACGAGCAGGAATCCCACGCCGATCAGGACGTGCAGGGTGGGCGATTGGGCTTTGGCGAGGATCCCCCAGGCGCCCGGCAGGGCCGTGCCCAGGATTTTCAGCCCATAGTCCGGCCTCGCCTGGATGATGTACAGGTCAGTCAGGGCGGTGAGCAGGAAGAGGAAGCCGATGGCCTGGAGATCGAGGCTCCCGCGCGAGGGGAGCGGCAGGACGGGGAACAGCGAGCCGGGGCTGCTGGACGAGTAGGCGTCCTGGACTTGTCGCGCCCAGCAGACCGCTGCGACGACCGGGACGAAGACATACAGGAGGAACGGCGTGAAGGGGCCGTCGAACACGTACCCGAAATACCAGGCCGCCCCCAGCATGATGCTCAGGGCGAGCACTTCGGCGGCTTTGGCATAGTGGCCCTTGCGTAGCTGTCCGGCGCCCGGTACGAAGGCGGACAGGAGCGCGGCCGTCCGATCAGGGGAGGGGGAAACTGCTCGTTATCCCCCGAGAGTGTCGAGGGCCTCTTTGAGGCTCTTGTGGACGCAGGTGAAGATCGGCGTGTCGCGCAGGGTGTAGCGGCTCCCCTCGGTTTCGCGCAAGGCCATCACGAGATCGAGGAAGTCTTCCGGCTTGTCGCTCTCGAACGCGACCACCCATTCCTGGTCATCCAGTCCGAAGGAGTACGTCGTGTTGAGCTTCACCGACGGGAACCGGTGCCCCACTTCGATGTGCTCATCCATCATGCCCTGCCGGGCCGCCTTGGTGAGAAGGAACCAGCCACGTGTCTTCAGGAACGGGTAGACGAAGATGTACTTGCTCTTGCCGGGGATGATGGTCAGGCGCTTGCTCTCCTGGTTCTCGTGGGTGTGGTGGTCCACGTAAATGGAGCGTTTCGTCATCGCGAGGTAGGAGTAGGGCGTCGAGAGGTACTTGCCCAGGCCGCTGGCTAGGATCTTTGTGCCCATCTCCTGAAACAATTCCAGCTCGTACGAGATCCGCCAGAGCATGAAATCGCAGTCCCCCCGGATGCCGACCAATGAATACGGGATGACCATGACCTTACCGGCGTACTCCTCGACCGCTCGGATGAACTCCTGTTTTCCCTGAGTCCGCTCGGCTTCAGACAGACGACGCCACGCGGGGTCCATTTTATAAAACACGAAATTGACAAACTGCCGTTTTTGCACCTGTTGCTCCTGACCAGCCATGCCATTGCCTCCCGAAATTAGATGGTGATGAGGTTGCTATCTCTAACACCGGTCTCAGGACTTTGTCAAATTCAGCGGACAGGGGAGACGGCGGTGCCTGACGGCGATTGGCGTTGCTGGAATGAGGGAGCTTCCGGTCTCGATGCTGAGAGGGGAGCCGTACCGGGGGGACAGCACGGCCAATGGGTTTCCAAGTCCCTGACTGAGAGGCAGGCCGGCTCAAATCCCAAGTTGCACGCGGCTGCGAAATCGGCCTTCGCCGACTCAGGCCGGCTGTGAATCCATGACAAAGTGCCGCGGTTGTATAAGGGGAGTGGGAAGTTGGGGCTTAGGACGGCGGCGGTGTCCCAGTCTTGGGCCGCCAGGTCATCTTGTCTCTGGCGGGCGTACAGGAGGCCCCGGTAGTTGTGGATGTCCGCCAGGCGGAGCCCCAGTTCGATGGCCCGCGTGAGGTCGGCCGTCGCTTCGGCATACTGCCCTTGCCGAGCCCGCAGGACTCCACGCCCCCAAAACGCCTCTCCGTGGGCAACGTCCGTCCTGATCGCGCGGTCAAGGGCCTCCAGCGCGATATCCCGCCGGCCGTTCTGGGCGTCGGCCACTGCCTGTGCGTAATGGGTGCCGGCGTCCATATGGGCAGGACCCGCTTGAAGTCCCACCGGCGCCACCGTGGCAGGAACCGGAGAAGCGGGGGGGACGAAGGGCGCTGATCCAGCGGGCGAACGGTCCCAGATAGTCGCTCTGGTGTAGAAGACGGGAGGACGGATGGTAATGGCTGCTTGGATCGTTCTCCGGACGGACACATCCTCGATGGGGAGAGCCAGAATGAGAGCGGTGAAGGCATCAATCATACGGGCAGGGGCAGGCACGTGAAAGAATGCGAATGCGCGGTACGTGTCCCCAGGGGCGATAGCGACCCGGCGAAAGGCGAGTCCAACGACATCGTCCGACATGTCATCGTTGGCTTCGGTCGTGCTATGGGAGGCCATCAGTTCGGCCGTCCCGCCTATGATGGGGGCCAGGACAAGGCCGAACGGCGCAGCGAGAAGCCCCAGGAAAGGAGTCTTGGCCATCAGGCCATGCATGGTGGCGGACCGGCGGATCTGCTTGGCGACGTCGCGAGCCGGAACGGGGCGCCAGACGGCCCCGCCCGGCTCTTGCAGCCGTGGATGGGCGGCCGGCGTGAGGACGTTGGCGCTGACATTGGTGATGGAGAGTTGGATGGGAAGGATGCCCTCGGTTGGGAGGTCCGCCTGGAAGACCCTTTGATTCAGGGTGGGAGAGAGATAGGGTTCGGCCACGATGACGAATTCCGGGTGGCTGTCCTCAAACCCCACGAAATCGTGACTCTCAAGCGGGAGCGACACTCGATACGTGCATCCGGTGGATGGGCTCAACATGAGAGCCGTCAGGGCGATGCCTAAGGCCGTCCTTGTCCGATCGTTCACCGGTCTGGCTCTCCTATCAGCGACCACGTGGTCCCCATCAGGGTATGCGGTTGAGCCCTCCTGATCGTTAGAAGGCCTTGAAGAGCTCGATCCCGAAATACACGCCGCTGCCGAATGTGGAATCGTGTTTATACCCGCCGCGGGCCGCAAAGCCCATCGTTCCCGGAATATTGTACACCTCCGCGATCAGTCCGCCTCCGATCTGATTGAAATCAGGGTTTCGGCCGAATATTTGTTCCACGCCCAGGTTGATGGTATTGGGCTTCTGGTAATCCAGATTCGTGATTTGTTGTTTCACTCTTGCTCGTTGGTAGATGAAACCATCCGTTCCGCTGTAACTCACAAATCCACTCACATTTGTCCTCGTGGGGAGCCAGCTATCCACCTCGGCTTGGCCGATTCCCCCGAGCGTGTCCCCTTTGACCTTTGCGCTCACATCGGGATTCAGCTCGGTGTGCTTCAATTCAACGCCGCCAAACAGGCCGATGGAGGTCTGACTCCACCGTAACTTGCCTCCTCCGAGAACGTACAGCCCCGGTACTGTCGCCCGTACGGTTTTATCACCGGACGGGAACTTGTAGGTCAGATAGTTCGGGACCAGCCGGCCAGAAATCAATACGTGCTCCTGGACGCTCTTGCTGATGTCCACTCCCAAGTAGGCGAATCCTTGCGATCTCAAATCAATTTCTCCCCCCGTGAACATAGATATCTCTGCTGCGGAACTCGCAGAGGACAACACAAACACCAGCAAGGTAGCTCCTACTGCCGCTCTGCTCAGGGGGGGGTGCATTCGCAATATAGCGATCATTTTGGCGATCGTCTGACGTCCCTTACGCGGATAGGCTTGAGTTCTGGCTCCACGACCGGCGAAAAGCGGCCAGGGTATCCGGCGAAGATTCAATCCGCCAATCGCATTCCTTGTCTAGGTTGAACCACACCACCGCTTTCACGCGCGGGAAGGAGGCTGTGACATGGTGATGGGCTTCCGTAATCCAGTCTGATTTGCTGCCGCCTGATTCCGCGCAACCAAGTTCGGCAATCATGAGCGGCTTGTCGCTTAAGGCCGTGAGTGCGCCATAGGAGTCGTGAAAAAGATGGGCAAAGTTCTGCCAGGAAGACCAGGACCTTGAATCGCCCCAGTTGTATCCATCGAGCGCGAGCCAATCGACATACTGATCGCCTGGATAGTACGCCGAGATCTCCTGTTCGCTTGGGACGGAAATCGCATAGGGACACCAGACCCAGTCAACATTCTGGACATCCTCCTGGGAGAAAATATGATGGACATGTCGCCAGGCGAGTATGAATTCACCGGGACTGTTCCCGTTGGTCGTCCCACACCACGGATACCAGTTTCCGTTCATCTCATGCATCGGGCGCAGATAGATTCGCCCCGGAAGGGCCTTCATGGCGGCGGCCCCAAACCGGATATATTCATCGAAGCTGCCATTTAGAATGTTGGTCAGCTTGAACCTGGGATCCTCAATGGAAGGACTCGGGTTGTTAAAATCGTCCGGGAGCATCCAGGGTTCCCATGTGACAAGCGGCCGTCGTCCTTTTCGGAGAATGGATTCCATCCATTCGCGGGGAACCTCGGAATATCCGAGCCCCCAAGACCAATAGATCGAGAGAATCGTGACGGAACGACCGATTAAGGCCTCAAAACCTTGAAGCCGCTCCCAAAAGGGAGGAATGTCCGGAAAGTGAAAGCCCAACGCAATGTCACTCAACGCGATGCTGTTCTCTTGTCAATGATCTTTGAAACCGGCGCCACTTTCTCCTGGGCGGCTCTCCGAACGTAAAATGGCGCCAGCGGAAGCCACCGTAAGGTGTCAATGGTCCCAAGCGCCCACAGTGTGCTGATGACGAGCAGATCGAAGTTCCCGGTATGCCGAATAAATCCATACGGGATGGCGAGTACCGACACGACAATCAGCAGCAACTGAGGGAGAACTCCGATCATTTGGCTTGTCGTACTGGCAAGGTCCCACGTTTTCTTGTTGACCCGATACACTGGCTTCTTCTTCCGCGATCGGAGGGCTATGTAGGTGCCATAGATGTAAGCGGGAAAATAGGCCAGCCAGGTGTTGGTGGCACGAAAAAAGTGGGCTACCGGGATAAACGTTTTGTATGCCAGCGTTGTAAGAACGAATGAGGGTATCCTAAAAAGAAGATACTGCCACAATTCCGTATCGATCACAAACTGGCCGGTAAAGAGCGAAATCGGTGGAAGCAGATAGAATACGGGCATCACGAATCCCGCAAAAATATAGACCATCGCCGTATGCGCGTACTGGAACCGCTGTCCCCAAGAGAGGCCTTTTCTCCTAAAGGGATTATCCCAGAATAAGATCCGGAGTGCGTCAGTAGCCCACTGCTGCCGCTGCTTGTAGACACTCCAAATATCGTTTGGTGTCGTGCCTATGGATGCGGGAGTGTTATGGTAAACGGAATTCCATCCTTTATCATGGAGCAACATGGAGGTGTGGAGATCTTCGACGATGTTCCACGTGCTGAACCCCCCGATCTGCTCTAACGCCGCCCTGCGATACATCACCCCGGACCCGCACGAAAAGGCGACGTTGTCCGTATCTTTGCCCGGCTGCATGATGCTGTAGAAGATCGGGTCCGTATTGCAAAACGGATCTCCTTGGGGAACGTAAAAGGCTTGCATCGTCTGCACAAAGGCGATCGTGGAGATCTTAAAATACCCGATCAGTTTCTTGACGATGTCTTTGGAAGGAACCTGGTCGGCATCCAAGGTGAGGATGAGATCTCCCTTGGTGCGTTGCAAGGCATAGTTCAGGTTGCCTGCCTTTGCATCGCGATGCTCTTCTCTCGCAAAATATCCGAGGCCCAGCTTGGCCGCCAGTTCTCGTAATTTCGGGTTGGCCTTGTCATCTAAGACGTAAACGGTTTTTTCGGGATAATCGATGTCTGCCGCCGAGCGGATCGTCTGCGCGGTCAGCTCAAACGGCTCCCCGCACACCGTGATAAAGATATCAACAGTGAACGTCTTTTCGATTGGAAGCCCTTCGCGTTTATGATAGCGGGGATACCAACAGACGAAGGAAAAGGCTATGAAAATTATGAGGCCGCCCAGCTCGCACGCGAAAAACGGGATCGCGAGCCACCAGACCTCCAGATTCAATCTTGTGGCGAGCCAGATCAGATACACAAGGGTCGAGAGTACGGAAAGGACTGATAAGATTTGAGACTTAAGGCGTCTGTTTCGGTCTTCTTTCTCGAAATAGCGTTTATAGGGTTTCCTCCCGGTTACGTCATCTGCCCAACTTTTGATGCTCCTGGTCGCCCAGGACAATAACCTCATGCGACTATAGTAGCATAAAACACTAGCGATACAAGTTCCATCTTGTTTCCCGCGGGCCGAACACCGCGGCAAATCGCGTGATCCTCCAACCGCTTCGACAAAGGTCGAACTCGACCAAAGTACAATTGATGGTCATGGGAGGAACCTGGTAGAAATGAAGACAACTGAGGGGCAACCTCTTTCATGCGACCTGCTATGCGCATCAAGGACACGGTCATTCCAGAAGAGAGGATCTCCGGCATGGGAACGACCAAACAGACGCTAAGAACGGGCCTCGTGCTCTTCGCGCTGGTTGTCCTTTCTGGTCAAGCGGAAGCGCTCACGATTTTCAGCAACGGCTTCGAACTTGCGGCGGACAGCGAGTGGTCAACCGAGCCCGGCCTTGCTCCCATCGGGATTGATACGACCCCTAGCGGTCTAAAATTTTTGGGGGGATTTGAAGAAATAGGCGACAATTTACCGTTCGGCTTTAGCAACCAAACCGTCAGCCTGAACCTCACAAACTTAGCTCCTCACACAATGGTGACCCTCGAATTCCAGTTATTTGTCATTCAGTCCTGGGATGGGAATGGGGAGGCTTCGGAATTTGGTCTTTTCGGTATAGACGTGTTTGACCTGAGCGTCGGAGGAGGGGACACGCTCCTGCATACGACTTTCAGGGTTGTTCCCGATGGGACTCAGTCCTTCCCTGGCACTTACACGGATGTGTTGAATCATCCCGGCAATGCGCCACACACGGGTGCGGCAGAGGTCAACACTCTCGGGTATCAATTTTTTGGCGACGCGGTCTACAACCTGAGCTTCACGTTTCCCCATTCGGGGAGCTCGCTCCTGCTGAATTTTACCGGCTCCGGCCTCCAGAACATTCAAGATGAGAGCTGGGGGCTTGATACCGTCAGGGTAGCTTCCAATGCTATGCCGGAACCGGCTTCCCTCCTCCTCTTGGGCTCCGGAATCGTTGGATTGGCCGCGTGGAGGTGGCGAAAGCAGGGGCAACCAATTGTCGGCCTGTCTTGCAGGAAGATTCTCGTTGCGATCGGATCACCCCACCGCAAGTAGCTGCTAGCCCACACGCGCTAAGTCCGATCCTCGGCGCCGCTCATACGTGATCCCGCACATTGGCGTTCGCCGTTTCTCCCGGCCCGAGACTGCTAGACTCCTCCGACTGCACATTAGAGCGTGAGCGTGGTGACGGGGTTGACCTGCCCCCGGTAAGGTCTGATTGACACCCTCGGGGGCATATGTTAAGACCCGACCGAATGGGAGCCCTCCCCGAGAGCTTCATCGAGATAGCCGGGGTCCTGGTGGATCGCGGGATCTTCACCACGCGCTTCGTCTGCGATGTGGTGCTTCAGAATTGCCACTCGGCCTGTTGTCATCGAGGATGCGTCGTCGCCCCGGGAGAATCCGAGCGAATCAGGCCTCACATGGGGGACATCGTGCAATACCTCCCCGAGTCCAAGCGTGAGTTCCTGCGGCGTGAGGCGGGGAACTTCGTGGGCGACCCTGTGCGCCAGGGCACCGATATGCGCCCGCAGGAGACCATGGCCATGATCCGGTTTTTTCGATCGGCTGATGAAATGCGCTGCACGTGGGTCGTGGACGACGGCTGTATGTTCCTCTATCCCGCCACCGAGACGGCTCCCGGCGGGGCCGGTCAGGTTTCCGTGCAACACTGCGCGGTGCACGCGTATGCGTTGGAGCGTGGGTTGGACTGGAAAGCCTTCAAACCAGCCGATTGCGTGCAATACCCGCTTTGCGTGTACCGGCAAGATGGGCGCACCGTGCTGGCTGTACAAGAAGAGCCCGGCCGGGCCTCCATTCCCTGTCTCAATAACCCCATCGGACCGCTGATGTACCGGAGCCTCAGTGGAACCATCACTTATCTCCTCGGCGAAACGTTCAACGAAGAGGTCCAGGCATACGGGCGCGAATATTTCCCGGAGTGAAGAGGCGGTTGGTGCCTGACCATGGTGCGCGCGGAGATCATCGCGATCGGGTCCGAACTCCTTCTGGGGGGCGCGGCCGAGACCAACTCGCTCTACCTCGCCGACGAACTTCTGAAGATCGGCATCGAGGTTCGGCATAAGACGGTGGTCGGGGACGACCCCAGGGACATCGAAGAAGCGCTGCTGCATGCTTTGGCGCGTGTTCACCTCGTCATCACCACCGGGGGACTCGGTCCGACCCAGGATGACTTGACCCGCAAGGTCGTCGCGCGGGTCACCGCTCGGCGACTCGTCCTTCACGACAAGGCCCTCGCAGCGATCACTCAACGGCTGACGGCCCGGCACCGCAGCGTGACACCCGAGCAGACCACGCAGGCCCTGATCCCGATGCGGGCTGAGGTGATCCCCAACCCTGTGGGCACCGCGCCTGGTTTTTTCCTCTATCATAAGAACGAGGGCGTGAAGGACGAGCGCGCCTTGATGTGTTTGCCCGGTCCTCCCTCCGAGATCACGCGCATGTTTCCGGAGGGATGCGTGGCCTTGCTGGAACCCCTTGCGGGTAAGTCGGCCCGCGGAACCTTGGTCCGGCGCCGCCTCCGGACGTTCGGCTTAGTCGAATCCGAAGTCAATGCACGGCTGAAAGATCTGTATGAGACCGAACGGCACGCCGTGATCGGGTTGCAGGCCGGGGAAATGGGCGTTGATGTCTCGATCACGGTCCGGGACCGGCATGCTCAGGCTGCTGAGGCCGTGGTCAAGCGGGTGGAGCGGGCGGTCCGTGAGCGAGTCGGCGATCATCTCTATGCGGCCGGTGGCCAGACCATGGAAGGCGTCGTTGCGATGAAACTGAAGGCCAAGGGTCTGACCGTGGCCGTGGGTGAATCGTGCACGGGTGGGCTGATCGCCCAGCGTCTGACGTCGGTCCCAGGGAGTTCTGCGTACTTTGACCGGGGCCTTGTCACATACAGCAATCGGGCCAAGGTGGACCTTCTGAAGGTACCGGCTGCCCTGATTCGCGAGAAGGGGGCGGTGAGCGCCGAGGTGGCGTCGGCGATGGCGCAAGGGGTACGCGAGCGGAGCGGAACCGACCTCGGAATGGCCGTCACCGGAATTGCAGGACCCAGCGGGGGGACCAGGGAGAAACCCGTGGGGCTGGTGTTCCTTGCCTTGGCCGACAAGAAGAGCACGGTCTGCCGCTCCTATCTGTTCGGCGGAGATCGAGATGGGGTACGCCGCCGGGCTTCCCAGGCCGCTCTCGATTTGCTTCGCCGCTATCTATCCGGGAAAACCAGCGCCGAGCACCCCCACCTAGCCCTCCCCCCTCGAGGGGGAGGGTGAGGGAGGGGGGAAAATAATGTTCCGCGCCTTCATCGCCATTCAACTTTCCGACGATTTGAAGCGTCAGATAGATAGATTGCAGGCAGACCTGAGGAGACAGGTCTCCAAACTAGGTGCCTCGGGCGAGATCGGGTGGGTGAAGTCGGCCGGCATCCACCTGACGCTCAAGTTCCTGGGTGAAACTGAGGAGGCTCAGGTTGAAGCATTGGGAGCGGTGCTCCGGGAGGCCGCCTCGAAAGGAGAACCGTTCACGCTGGAAGCCCGTGGGGTAAGTGCCTTTCCAAACGTGCGCGCGCCTCGGGTGATCTGGCTGGGTCTGCATGGAGAGAGTCGCGCGATGGACGCGCTGAGTCGCTTGCAGGCGGCGGTAGATGACGGCGCGGTCAAACTCGGCTTTCCGAAGGAGTCTCGTGCGTTCGCGCCACATTTGACCTTGGCCCGAGTGCGTGATCGAAGACCGGGGGGACCGTTGGAAAGGGTCCTTGCGGAGAGCCGGGATCGTGTGGTCGGCGGATGGACAGCGGGCTCGGTGTCGCTCATCAAGAGCGATCTCCGTCCGAGCGGGGCGGTATACACAACGTTGGTGGAAGTGCCCCTTGACGGTGGGGTATAATCCAGCCGCCCGGGGTGAACTCATAAAGGAGAAGACGATGGCCGAACGAGACGAGAAGAAACGGGCCATGGATTTGGCGATCGCGCAGATTGAGAAGCAGTTCGGCAAGGGATCAATCATGAAGCTGGGCACGGCCGAAATACCGGCCGACGTGCCCGCCATTCCAACCGGCTCGCTGGGGCTGGACTTGGCGTTGGGTGTAGGCGGGCTCCCGCGCGGCCGCGTGGTGGAGATTTACGGCCCCGAGTCTTCGGGGAAGACCACGCTCATGCTGCACACCATTGCGGAGGCTCAGCGGGCGGGGGGGACGGCTGCGTTCATTGATGCGGAACACGCCCTGGACCTCGGCTATGCAGAGCGGCTGGGCGTGAATACGGCCGAGCTTCTGGTGTCTCAGCCGGATACCGGGGAGCAGGCCCTGGAGATCACCGAGACGCTGGTTCGCAGCGGCGCCGTGGACATCATCGTGATTGATTCGGTGGCGGCCCTTGTGCCGCGGGCTGAGCTGGAAGGTGAAATGGGCGACGCCCACATGGGCCTGCAGGCCCGGTTGATGTCGCAGGCCCTGCGCAAGCTGACGTCTTCGATCTCGCGCTCGCAGACGATCGTGGCGTTCATCAACCAGATTCGGATGAAGATCGGGGTGATGTTCGGGAACCCGGAGACGACCACCGGCGGAAACGCGCTCAAGTTTTATGCGTCGGTCCGGCTCGATATTCGCCGGATCGAGTCCATTAAGGACGGCCAGGAGGTGCTTGGCAGCCGGGTGCGCGTGAAGGTGGTCAAGAACAAGATGGCCCCGCCCTTCAAGCAGGCCGAGTTCGATATCATGTTTGCCGAGGGCGTCTCGAAGACCGGTGAACTCATTGATATCGGCGTCGAGCGTAAGCTGATCGACAAGAGCGGGGCCTGGTTCTCCTATGGAGGGGAACGGATCGGTCAGGGGCGCGAAGCCGTCCGGGACTATCTCAAGGCGCATCCCGCCCTGGCCCGAGAGATCGAGGTCAAGATCCGCGAAGCGGCCGGCGTGGCGTCCAAGGCGGACAAGCAGGCCAGGTCTGCCTTGGAGAAGCGTCCGGATGACAAGCGCGCGCCGACAGGAAAGGCCGTCTCGTGAACGCCGCTCGGCTGCTCCGCCTCAAGCTGATCCCATAGCGGACGCGGTCCGGTTCCTGGCGCATGGTGATCGGAGCGAGGGCCAGGTCGAGCGCCGTCTGACCGACCGTGGCTACCCGGCGAAGGTGGTGCGCACGGCGCTGATGACCCTGCGTCGGTTCGGTTACGTCAATGATGATGCGGTGGCGCTCCGCGTGGCGCAGGCTCGGTTGACCCGCCACCCGATGGGACGTGAAGCCCTTACCGCCGAACTGAAGGCCCGTGAGTTCTCCGACGAGACCGTAACCCGAGCGGTGGGGGCGGCCTTCGCGGGCACGACGGAGCAGGCGGTCGCGGAGAGCTTCCTGATGTCCTTGCCGCCGCGGTATACGGACCTTTCGCGTGAGAGCCGGCGGCGAGCCGGCCTGCTGCGAGGGCGCGGCTTCTCCGCAGACGTGATCGAGACCGTGCTTGGTTCCAAGGTTCATGATGAGAACGCCCAGCGGTGACCGATGCCTAGCGCGAACGACCTGCGACAGGGCTTTCTGGACTACTTCAAGGAACACGGCCACGCCATCATTCCCAGTTCCTCGCTGATTCCACAGGCGGATCCCACGCTCCTGTTCGCCAACGCCGGTATGGTCCAATTCAAGGGAGTCTTCCTTGGTGAGGAGACGCGGGCGTACACCCGCGCCGCCTCGTCACAGAAATGTATCCGAGCGGGAGGCAAGCATAACGACCTCGAGAACGTCGGTTTTACCGGGCGGCACCATACCTTTTTCGAGATGCTCGGTAATTTCTCCTTCGGCGACTACTTCAAGGAGGACGCGATCCGCTTCGCGTGGGAGTACCTCACGGACGTGGTCAGGCTGCCCAAGGATCGGCTGTGGGCGACCGTCTACCGCGAGGATGATGAGGCTTGCGCGCTCTGGGAAAAGATCGGGATCCCCTCCTCTCGCATCATGCGCTGCGACGAGAAGGACAATTTCTGGCAGATGGCCGACACCGGGCCTTGCGGGCCTTGCTCAGAAATCCATTACGACCAGGGGTCAAGCGTGCCGGGGGATGCCGTTCCCAACGGAGCGGGTGACCGGGTTATTGAGATCTGGAACCTGGTCTTCATGCAGTACCACCGGGACGACCGGGGCACGCTCATTCCCCTTCCCAGACCCAGCATTGATACGGGAATGGGGCTGGAGCGACTGACCGCGGTGGTGCAAGGAAAGACCACCAACTATGATACTGACTTGTTCCAGCCGATCATCCGGGCGATTGAGGGCATGGCAGGCCGGCGTTATGGAGCCTCGACGGACGACGATCGCGCGATGCGCGTCATCGCCGATCACGTGCGGGCCATTGCGTTCATGGTGGCGGACGGGGTTCTGCCCTCGAACGAGGGGCGGGGCTATGTCTTGCGGCGGATCCTCCGTCGCGCGGGACGGTACGGGCGTCTGCTCGGGATCGGGATCGAGAACCCGTTTTTGTATCGCCTGACCGAATCCGTGGTCGGCGAGATGAAGGGGGCGTACCCTGAGTTGGAGCGCACCCGCGCCACGATCGGCCACGTCACCCAGGCCGAAGAGGAGCGTTTCCTGGACACCTTGGACAAGGGTATCCGCCTGCTCGACGAGATCGTCGCCGACGTGAAACGGGCCAAGCAGAAGACGATTCCCGGAGACGCGCTCTTCAAGCTTTACGACACCTATGGGTTCCCGCTCGACCTGGCGGCGGACTCGGCCAGGGACCAGGGCCTGACGCTGGATGAGGCGGGCTTCCAGGCCGCCCTTGACGAGCAGCGCGAGCGGGCTCGGAAGACGGCCGGCTTTGAAGTCACCAAGATCAAGGCGATCTACACCGAAGTCAGTCGGGTCGTCGCTCCGACGCAGTTCCTTGGATATGCCGAACTCGACACCGGGGGGATGGTCCTCGCCATCGTCAAAGGTGAAACCCGCGTTCGGGAAGCCGTGGAAGGGGACGCAGTGGAAGTGGTGCTGGACCGGACGCCGTTCTATGCGGAGGGCGGCGGGCAGGTGGGCGACCAAGGGATTCTGACGGGGGCGGATGGCGTCATCGAGGTGCAACAGACGACCAAGCCGGCACCGGAGTTGTTTCTTCATCAGGGGGTCGTGACGCGCGGCCGTGTTCGCGAGGGCGAGCGGGTGCGGGCACACGTGGACCCGCACCTGCGGTTCGGCGCGGCGCGCAACCATACCGCTACGCACCTTTTGCATGCCGTGCTCCGGGAAGTGCTCGGCCCGCACGTCAAGCAATACGGCTCGCTGGTGGCCCCGAACCGCCTCCGGTTCGACTTTGCGCATTTCGCGCCGGTTCGTCCAGGCCAACTCGAACAGGTGGAAGCGCTCGTGAACGAGCAGGTTCGGGCTAATGCCAAGGTGGGCACGAAGGTCATGGGCATTGCCGAGGCAGTTCAAGCCGGCGCGCTGGCCTTCTTCGGCGACAAGTACGGCGAGCAGGTGCGCGTGGTCGAGATCAATACCTTCAGCAAGGAGCTGTGTGGCGGGACGCATTGCCGTCAGACCGGCGAGATCGGGCTCTTCAAGCTCGTCTCCGAGACGGGGGTAGCGGCCGGTGTGCGACGGATCGAGGCGCAGACCGGCGAAGGGGCGTACGCCCTCTTGAAGCAACGAGAAGGCGAGATCCGTGAGTTGGCCGATATCCTCAAGACCAGCCCGACCGACATTCTGACGAAAGCCCGGAAGGTTATGGCTGCGCTCAAGGAAAAAGAGCAGGAGATGGAGAAGCTCAAAGCGCGGCTCGCGTCCGGCGGGGTTGAGGGGGGCGGCGCGCAGACGCGCACCGTGGCGGGCGTGGCGGTGTACGCCCAGCGCGTGGACGGGGTGGAGATGAACGATCTGCGCACGCTGGCTGATTCGGTGCGCGATAAGCTGAAGTCCGGCGTGATTGTGCTGGGCTCGGTCAAGGACGGCAAGGCGTCGCTGCTGTTGGCAGTCACGAAAGATCTGTCGGCGCGCTTTCCGGCCGGCGAACTCATCAAGCCGCTGGCGGCGGAGATCGGCGGGACGGGGGGCGGCCGCGCCGAGATGGCCCAAGCGGGCGGCAAGCGGACGGATCGGTTAGACGCGGCGCTGGCCCAGACCTTTACGGAGGTCGAGCGGGTGGGTGCGGGAGGGGCGTCTGCGGGGCCCTCTCCCGCTGGCTGAGGCGGGCGTGTGAAGCAGTTACTGGCGTTCGCGGGAGCGCTCGTGGTGATCGGCGCGGTGGCGGCCTATGGCCACCGGGCCTTGGACTTGCCGGCCCAGGAGGTCGAGGTCCATCACGTCGTGGAGGTTCCGGAAGGCGCCTCCTTCAAGCAGGTCGCATCGCTGCTTGCGAAAGACGGCCTGATCCTCAGCCCGTTCTGGTTCCGCCTCCTGGGGAAGGTGCAGGACGCGGAGCGCAAGGTCAGGCCGGGCGAATATGACCTGCACACGGGGATGCGTCCAGCCGAGATCCTGGATATTCTCGTCAAGGGCAGGGTCATCCAATACAGCGTTCTGGTCCCCGAGGGCCTCACGGCTCTGCAGATCAGCAAGGTTCTGGGCGAGGCCGGCATTGTCGAGTCGGCGGGGCTGGCCCGACTGGCGTCCGATGCCGGTTTTGTCAAGTCGCTCGGTGTCGAGGCGCCCACGCTGGAAGGCTATCTCTTTCCCGACACCTATTATTTCCCGAGAAAGGCCAAGGCGGAGGATATCTTGAAGGCGATGGTGAGCCGGTTCCGGCAGGTGTACACACCGGAGTTGCAGGCTCGGGCGGAGGCCCTCCGGATGACGGAGCGACAAGTCTTGATCCTGGCCTCGATCATTGAGAAGGAAACCGGCCAGGATGATGAACGCCCTCTGGTATCGGCGGTCTTCCATAATCGTCTTCGCGTAGGCCTCCCCCTTCAGAGCGACCCGACGGTCATCTACGACATCCCCAATTTCGACGGTAATCTCACCCGCGCCCACTTGGCCAGGCGCACGCCCTTCAACACCTACATGAACCCGGGACTGCCTCCGGGCCCGATCGCCAATCCGGGCGGGAAGTCCATCCGCGCAGCGCTGAACCCCGCGCCGGTCAAGTATCTCTATTTTGTCTCGCGGAACGACGGAACGCATCAGTTCTCGGCGACCATCGAGGAGCACAATCGCGCCGTCGAGCGCTACCAACTGAAAGGCTCACGAAAAGCTAGTCTACGAAAGGCGTCGTGACTAGAAACCGTTCGGACTGAGCCCTTCGATAAGCCAGCCGTTCGTCCTGAGGCTCTCGAAGGAGACGGTTGGTTTCCTCAGGACAGGCTTGTCGAAGTACTCCTTTTAACCCCTCCCCCTTGAGGGGGGAGGGAGAGGGTGGGGGTGAAAGATACGTTTGCCTTGTTATACAGTTCAGCCTAATTCTTGTTAATGTCCAAGGGGAATCCTTTGCCTAGTCAACCTGAACTCACCCTCACAGTTCTAGCTGGCTTCTTTGCTCTGTTGGCGGCCTATTTGGGTTACAGGCTGTGTATCGCCCCTGATTTCTTGGACAGGTGAGTGCGTGTAATCATGCGGCCTCCT
>CAZITU010000017.1:0-37874 GCA_964542245.1 uncultured Nitrospirales bacterium
CCGGTGATCCTCGGCACCACCCGCCAAGGGCGGATGAGCGTCCACGCGGCGAAGCTGGTGTTGGGGGAGATCGCCAAGCGAGCAGGAGTCGAAACCGAGCTGATTGATATTGCGAAACTACCTCTTCCTACCACGGACGCCGGCGAGGCCGTCAAGGATGCAAAATTTTCAGAAGTGATGAACCGGGCCGACGCGCTGGTGATCGTCGCGCCGGAGTACAACCACGGCTATCCGGGGTTGCTCAAGCACGTCCTCGATAGCTGCTTGAAAGAGTACATTCACAAGGCGGTTGGGATTGCCGGCGTGTCGGCGGGCCCGTTCGGCGGTTCGCGCGTGATACAGAACCTACTGCCGGTGATGCGTGAACTAGGGCTGGTAAACATCTTCTGGGACGTGAACTTTTCGAGCGTGCAAAATGTATTCGATGAGAACGGAAAGCTGAAAGACGACGCGTTTCTGCGAAGGATCGAGAAGTTCCTCAATGAGCTGATCTGGATGGCGAAGACCATGCGCTACGGGCGCGAGCATATCCAGGTCGCGTGACGGAGGTCGGAATGCCAACGAAACCCATGACCTGTCCGGAGTGCGGGGTGACGATGAACCACCACGCCGAGAAACTGGTGGACCCGTACCTGCCTCAACACGCAGCCTTGGTTGACCCCAAGCTGGGCGGGATGATCGAGGAGACCCATACCTGCCCGGAGTGCGGCAAGGGGCATTCTTGCCCGGGCCGCTGACACAGCGTAAGGCTCAGTAGCAGTTTGTGATGATCTGCCCGCCCATTTGAATACTCTGGCAGTTCAACGGGCGCGAGAATTGCGGGGGCGGCTGACGGTTCTGATAGTAAGAATTCCACTGCTGCTGCAATTGGTTTTCGAGGCGGCGTTGCGGCTGCTCCATCCAGTACCAAGCGGGCGGGGTCAACCCGGAGCCGGGCGAAGAGGTGGGGGGAAGCACGTCTGCCGCCGGAGGGGCTTGGGCCTGCGGGGTCTGCGTATGAATCACCACCGGAACAGGGCTCGTGCCTTCTCTCGTCGGGGCGGTCGAAGCGCAACCCGACCCCAGCAACCCCAGGCCCACGACGAGACTGATCACAAAGACCCTCAAAGACGGTCTCCTTAGTAATATCCTGACGCCGTCCGTCCTCCCTCGTCAAGGGATAATCGTCTATAGTTGCAGCCGAAGCCCCGAAGATGTTACACACCCTGTGCTCCGAATTGGCCCGTTCGCAGTCGAATCATGAGGAGACAAGACAATGAGTGATCCGAAGCACAAGAGCCACGACCTCCTCGACGGTCCCGACCGGGCGCCGGCCCGCGCCATGCTCAAAGCTGTCGGGTTCACCGACGACGACCTGTCCCGTCCGCTGGTGGGAGTCGCCAACACCTGGATCGAAGTCATGCCGTGCAACTATCACCTCCGGCGCCTCTCCGAAAAGGTGAAGGCGGGCATCCGCGCCGCCGGCGGCACTCCCATCGAGTACAACACCATCGCGGTCTCCGACGGCATCGCGATGGGGACGGAAGGGATGAAAGCCTCGCTGATCAGCCGCGAGGTCATCGCCGACTCCATCGAGCTGGTCGCGCGCGGGCATTTGTTCGACGCCGTCGTGGCGCTTTCGGGCTGCGACAAGACGATCCCCGGCACCGTGATGGCGCTGGCCCGCCTGGACCTCCCCTCACTTATGCTCTACGGCGGGTCGATCATGCCCGGTCGGTTCCAGGGCCATGACGTCACGATCCAAGACGTCTTCGAAGCGGTCGGGGCACATGCGGCCGGGAAGATGACCGACGCGGAGCTTCGGGACCTTGAAGACCACGCGTGCCCGGGGGCCGGAGCCTGCGGGGGGCAGTTCACGGCGAACACGATGGCCATCGCCTTCGAGTTCTTGGGCATCTCGCCGATGGGCTATAACGGGGTCCCGGCCATGGACCCGCGCAAGGACGAGGTCGCGTTCAAGTGCGGACAGATGCTGATGGAGCTACTTCGGCGGGGTCTCCGACCGCGCCAGATCATTACACGTGCCTCGCTGGAGAACGCGATTGCGGCGGTTGCCACGACGGGAGGCTCTACGAACGCCGTGTTGCACCTCTTGGCCGTTGCGCGAGAGGCGGGCGTGGACCTGAGCATTGACGACTTCGACCTGATCAACCGGCGCGTGCCGCTGCTCGCCGACCTCAAACCCGGCGGCCGCTTCATGGCCGCCGATCTTTGGGCCGCAGGAGGTACCACGTTGGTCGCCAACCGTCTGCTGGAAGCAGGAGTCCTTCATGCCGATCAGCTCACGGTTACGGGTAGGACGATCGGCGAGGAGGCACGACAAGCGACCGAGACGCCGGGCCAGCAGGTACTGCGACCGCTCGCCAAGCCGATCAAGCCCACCGGCGGGATGGTCATTCTCAAAGGGAACCTCGCGCCGGAGGGCTGTGTGGTCAAGGTTGCGGGCCACTCGATGATGTCATTCAGGGGGCCCGCCAAGGTCTTCGACCGGGAGGAGGACGCCTTTGCCGCAACACAACGACACGAGATCAAGGCAGGCGATGTGGTGGTGATCCGTTACGAAGGGCCGGAGGGTGGGCCGGGCATGCGCGAGATGCTGGGTGTGACGGCCGCCATCGTGGGCGCGGGCTTGGGAGACTCAGTGGCGCTCCTGACCGACGGCCGTTTCTCAGGCGCCACGCATGGCCTGATGGCCGGCCACGTCGCTCCCGAAGCGGCAAGAGGCGGCCCCATCGCGGCCCTTCGAAACGGCGATATCATCCTGTTCGACGTGGCCACTCGAAAACTTAATGTTGAACTTTCACAAGATGATATTAAGTCACGACTCAGCCAGTGGAAAGCACCGACTCCTCGATACACTACCGGCGTCATGGCCAAATACGCCCGGCACGTATCCTCGGCCTCCGAAGGCGCGGTGACGAGCTAGTTTTGGTAGAACTTTTTGATGGTTTCGACGACGTAGGCCTGCTGGTCGGCGGTGAGTTCGGCGTAGATGGGGAGCGCCAGGGTTTCCAACGCAGCCCGTTCTGATTGCGGGAAAGCACCCTGGCGGTAGCCAAGGTTCTGGTAGCAGGGCTGTAAGTGGAGCGGGGTCGGGTAATAGATATCCGTTCCCACGCCCTTCTCCTTCAAAAAGTCTCTGAGCTGATCCCGCTGTGTGACACGGATGACGAACTGGTTATGGACGTGACGATTGCCGGCCGTCACGAGGGGCAGCGCGACCCGATCCAGGAGATCGGCCTCCTTAAACAGCGCTTCGTACCGGGCCGCGTTCCGCCGGCGACCCTTCGTCCATTCCTCCAAATGCGTGAGCTTGACGCGCAGCACGGCCGCCTGGAGCGCATCCAACCGGCTGTTCATCCCGATCAGCTCATGGACGTACTTCACGCGGCTGCCGTGGACCCGCAACATGCGGACGCGCTCGGCCAGACCTGGATCGTTCGTGGTGACCATCCCGCCGTCGCCGAACCCGCCCAGGTTTTTGGAGGGAAAGAAACTGAAACAACCCGCTTGGCCGATCGCGCCGGCGTTCCGGCCATGCCGCGCAGCCCCGATCGCCTGGGCGGCATCCTCAATCACGGGCAGTTTCCGCTGGGCCGCGATCTGCAGAATCGGCTCCATCTCCGCGCACTGGCCGAACAGATGGACCGGCATGACGGCCTTGGTCCGCGACGTGATCGCCGCGTCAAGGAGAGCCGGGTCCATGTTGAAGCTGTCCGACCTGATGTCCACGAACACGGGCTTGGCGCCCAGGCGCGAGATGGATCCGGCCGTGGCGAAGAACGTGTACGGGACCGTCACGACCTCGTCTCCAGGCCCCACACCGCAGACCATGAGGGCCAGCAAGATGGCATCGGTGCCGGAGGCCACCCCGACGGCATGCGCAGTGCCGACGTACTGCTGTATCTCTTTTTCCAGATCCGCGACGCGCGCCCCCAGGATGAAGGCCTGCTCATCGCAGACCGACTCCAGCGCGGCCATGATCTCCGCGCGGATCGGCCGGTATTGTGCCCGTAAGTCCAGCAACGGAACGTTCACGCTTTGCTCCTCCTAGGAAACGGCCAGCAGCTTACCATAAAGTTGTTCGTATTGCGTCACCATCTCGTGGATCTCAAACTCGACCGGCAGGTCGTCGCCGTTTCGACCGACCCGCTCCGTCCGACCGGCGGTCTGCAACGCCCGGCACACACGATCAGCCAGTCCCCCCACGTCGCCCGGTTCACAGAGCCAGCCATGTTGCCCCTCCATGATGGCCTCGGCCGCTCCCCCCGCTCTCGTGGCGACGACCGGGAGCCCGCTTGCTCGCGCCTCCAGCAGCACCCGGGCCAACCCCTCCCAATGAGAGGTCAAGAGGAACACATCCAACGCCCGCATCACTGCCGGGATATCCCGACGCCACCCGACGATCCGGACTCGATCTTCCAACCGAGCGTCCCGGATGCGCTGCTCGACGGCGCTCCGGAGTTCTCCATCCCCGACCAGCGCGAAGCGGGCCGACGGGAGCTCGGCACAGACGCGGGCCGCAACCTCCACGAAATCATGCGGGGCCTTCTGAGGCTTGAGGCAGGCCACCATTCCCACAAGGACATGTTCGGACCCGGCGCCTAATTCCGCGCGTACCCGCTCGCGCGCCGAAGACGCGAGCGGAGCGTGAAACGGTCTGGGATCAATCCCCGGCCGAATCACGGTGACATTTGATCGTGAAAACAACCCCCACCGGACGCCGGCCTCAATGTCCGCCTGCGCGACCGCCACCCAGTGCGTCGTCACCAGGCCGGTCAGACGCTCCAGGCCGATCAGCAGACGCCGAAGCCAGGCCGGCTGGCCCGGCGTGACGCCGAAACCATGAACCGTGTGGATGATGATGGGGACGCCCGCCAGCCAGGCCGCCCAGCGGCCCACGATCCCGGCCTTGGAGCTGTGCGTGTGGACGACCGCAGGTTGCAACCGGCGGAGCAGGCGCGCCAGCACAACCATAGCCCGCAGATCCCGGAACGGCCGAATCGCGCGCTCCAAGGCCGGGACGATCACGACCTCGACGCCCGGCAGTGCCTTTGCCTCGTCGGTCAGCAATCCTCCGGGACCGGTCACCAGGATCGGCCGGAATCTGGCGCGATCCAGGTGGGCGACGGTGAAGAGCGCGACCTCCTGCGCCCCGCCGAGCTCGAGCTTGGTGATGATGTGGCAGATCGTCTGCACGGTGGACATTCAAGCCCGCAGCTACTCTGCGTGTAGCTTCTCCGCAAGCCTCTTGCCTTGCGCGATGGCGTCTTCCATCGAGGTATGCTCCCACCGCCCGTACCGCCCGATCGAATGGATCCCGCGACGCTCCAACTCATCCAGGATGGCGGGGATGGCGTGCGCGCGGTGCTTGTCGAAAAGGACATAGGCGTACTTGATGTCACGCACATCGGCCACCACGATCTCATCGTCGGGCCGAAAGATGCCGGCCCGTTCCAGCCCTGCCCGGATTTGCTGGAGCAAGACCGGAGGAGGGACGACCGCGGTCGGCCGGTGGGAGACCTCCACGTAGAGGGAACTGCACCCGGGAGGCCCGAGGGCTGGCGAGAAGTTCATGGGGAACCCGGCCCGGTAAAACGGAAACTCGGGCTCGGGGAAATAGATCCAGTGTTTGTCGGAGACCTGTTCCCGCGACACCCCGAGGTTGACGTTGTAGACCGACACCCAGCGAAGCCCGGCCGCCGCTTCCCGGATCGCCGGGGGTAGGTCCGTGCACCGGTGGACCAACTCCGGAACGGGAATTGTGGAGACGAGCGTCTCGTACTCCTCCAGCCGTTCCCCTTGACGCCCATCATGGAACGTCGCCCGGCGGCGCTTCGTCTCGATCTCGACCAGTTCGACGCCATAGACGATTTCGCGCACGCCGGGCAGAAAGGACTCCGGCAGGGCACTGATACCGCCACGCGAAGGGTAGAGAAAGGACGGGTTATACCCGAAGGCCTTGTCCTTGATCCCCAACGCCCCGTTCACCACGTCCTTCAAGTCCGGCTTCGGCACGAGCCAGGACACCCAGTCCGACGTCAGTTCGTCCAGCGGCACCTGCCAGAGCTTCTCGTTGAACGGGACCATGAAGTGCTTGGCCATCCCCTCGCCGAGGTTGTCCAAGATCCAGGCTTTGAAGGACCGATCCTCCGGCGGTGGTGTGCCTGAGGCATTCGCCGGGTTCGTGAGGGTGGCGATGAAACCCACCAGACACTCGCGAACTACTTCGGGCGGCAACCCGAAGGTATTGACCTGAAAGGGATACTCCGTATAGGTGCGATGCGAGTAAATGTAGGATCGGCGGCTGTGCTTCTCCAGGCGGCCGCTGAGAAGACCCTCGACCAACGCCTTGATTTCGGCCTGGCGGAAGTGCAGGAGATGCCCGGTCATATCGAAGGTGAACCCGTCCATCTGATACGACCGGCAGAGCCCTCCCGCCTCTTTCTCCTTCTCCAGCACGCGACAGACGCGGTCTCCAAGGTGATACGCCGTGCTGAGTCCCGCGAGACCGGCTCCGACGATCAGGATCATGGCGCCCTCCCGTCCGAGCTTGCTGGACCCGGCCTTTCGATCACATGGGCCGGGAGATTCATCACCTCCAGTGCCCCAGACTTCCCGGCGGGGTCTCCCGGAAGGCCGGCCCCCGATGAGCGCGACATGTCGATGCGCTTGAGCCATGCCGCCGCCAGGACCGCCAGGATCGTCGTCGTCGCAATGAGGGCTGCGGCCGTTTCCGTGGACGCAAACATCGCCAGCAGCGCGACCCCGCCTAAGGCGAGCGCCATTCCGTAACTCACTACGACCACCTGGGGCACCGAGAGGGCCCACTGCCGCAGCCGCAACGCAAAGTGATCCGGACTCCCCAAAAACACCGGAATCCCCCGTAGCCAGCGGACGTACATGACGAACAGCGTGTCGAACACCGGGACGCCGAGGATCAGGACGGGCGACAGGATCGCCACCGGGTTCACGGCCGTGTACTTTCCGATCATCGCCATGGCCCCCAGCATCAGCCCCAGAAAGAGGGACCCGGCGTCTCCCATGTAAATCGAAGCCGGGTAGAAATTGTACCGGAGAAACCCCAGGAGACTTCCCGCCAGCGCCGCCAGCATCACCGCGACCGCCGTGTCATGATTCAGGACCGCCACGACGAAGAGCCAGGCGCAGGCGATGATCCCGATCCCACCGGCCAGCCCATCCATGACATCAATGATGTTCAAGGCGTTGATGATACCGATCATCCAAAATACCGTGAGGAGAATGTCCAGCCACTCCGGAAACGCGGTGATCTCGATGCGGATCCCGCTTCGAATCAGGACAAAGACCGCGATGAGCTGACCGATCAGCTTCGACATCGGCGAGAGAACCCCGAAGTCGTCAATCAGACCCAACATGACCATGAGGGTGCCGGCCAGGACCAACCCCAACACATCCTGGCGGAACTCAAAGGTCAAGGCCAGGCTGATCAGGAACGCCAGGTACAAGGCGAGCCCCCCGAAGTACGGGACCGGTTCGACCTGGTGCTTGAGCCGGCCGTCCGGACGATCCACGATACTGAAAAGGAGGGCGGCACGACGCGCGAGGGGCACCCCATACAAGGAAAGCAGAAGGGCCAGGACGAAGGTCAGGACATAGAGGAACATCAATCAGCCCTCGATAGCAGACCAGACCGTCTTGATGGCTTCGTGCACAAAGGTCTTCGCGTCACGTCGGCGCATCCACCATCCGGCCGAATCAAAATACCCGTCTTCCACGGGGTATGCGAAAAACCGCGGGCCTGCGGAACCGGCGGCCTTCTCGAAGATCCGCTTGGCCCTGCCTGTATGAAAGTTGGACGTCACGAGAATGACCTCTTTCGCGCCTCTGCGCTGAAGAACCGGGACCACCGCAGCCGCCTCCTCCCCCGTGGACTCGGAGTCATGCTTGACGATCACGATGCGTCCGGGGGGCACGCCCAGATATTTGGCATGCCGGGCCATGACCTCCGCCTCGTGCGTCCTGAATCCCATCGGCGCCCCGCTGAGCACCAACACTGGAGCCAAGCCACGGCGATAAAGTCCCACCGCATGACTCACGCGCGCCCCGTCGCGCGTTTCCCCTGCCAGGACAAGGATCGCATCGGCCCGGTGGAGGGGATCCTCGGTGATCAAGGCTTGTCCCAAGGCTTGAAGGCCCAGCGGCACGCCCAGAACCAGCGCGCCTGCGATCATGCCGCCCCAGAGCAGCCGCCTTAACCATCCCGGGAGTATCACGTCGTCACACCGGCATAGAGCATGTCAAGATGCGTTCGATATCTGCCCTCCGAGTGCTGCTCCGCGACACGCTGCCGCGCGGACCGCCCCAATGCGTCGCAACGTTGCGGGTGCCGCAAGAGAGCGATCACCGCCTCGGCGATCTGCTCGGGATCCGGCTTGACACGGACACCCGTCGTGTCGTCCACAAGCCGCCATGTGAGCCCGACATCCGTGGCCACCGACGCCGCGCCGCAGGCCATCGCTTCGAGCAGGCTCTGGGAAGGATAATTGTCCTGCCGCTGGAGAGACATGAAGACGCGGGCTTTGCCCAAAATCGGCGCGAGGTCCGCGTGAAACCCGAGCGTGACCACGTCCTTCAGTTTCAACCGATCCAGGGCCTGCTCCACCAGCGGCCCGAGCGGGCCCTCTCCCAGCAGAAAGAACCGGGCGGACGGAACCGCACGACGGATGGCCGACACGGCCTCGAGGAAGAGCAGCGGGTTCTTCTCCTCCACCAGGCGCCCGGCAAAGACCACCCAGGGTTCCTTCTCCGGCGCCGGGCGAAAGTGGTCCAGGTCCACGACGCTCCCGGCCGAGACGACAATCTTCTCGCCGGACACCCCGCGCTGGATCAGATCCGCGCGCACGTTCTCTGTAAGGGCATCGATCCCGGCGCAGCGGCCCAAGGCGAACCGGTACACCGGCAGGGCCCAGAGCGGCCCGACCACCATCGCAAGGTCGGGGCTTACGACGGAGATCACGGTACGATGATCCGGACGCGCCAGCATCAGCGGCAAGCCCACATACGCTCCCCCTAAGACCATATGGAACACGCGCCGTCCTGCCAGGGCATACCGTGCCAGGAGCAGAAACGCGAACAGGAGATAGTCCAGCTTGCGGAGCCAGAACGCCGGCGCGCCCCGCCGAAGCCCGACTCCCTCCGCCAGTCGCTGCCACGGTTCGGGAAGCCGCCGCACCTGCCTTTCGCGCCCCGTCACGACGCCGGCCTCCCGGAGCTTCTCCCAGAGGCCGGTATTGACCACCAACGCCGCGTCGGGATCGGCATCGGCCATGTGAGCGAACAGGCGACCGAATCGCCGCTCCGCTCCCCCGAAGCCGGTGTTGTTGATCAGCACGAACGTCCGTCGCACGGCGCACTCAACCTCCCCGCGCGCCGGAAACGAGGGTCCAACCCCTGTCCAGCGCGAGCGCGGCAAAGAGGGTGATGGCAGGCTCAACGGGCGCCCGGAACCTGGTCGATCCAAACGCAAGCAGCGTGACGAGAATGAAGTTCCCTATCCAGACGATCAACACCCAGGGCTGGGGCCCGCCCCTGAAGGAGAGCCCGACGCCGATCACGGCCAGCGGAAGGAGCAGCCCGTAGGACAAGGCGCTGATGATCGCGTCCCGACCGGTCGTCTTCGAGGACGTCGGGAGGACGCTCCAAAAGCGCACGAGCTTGTACGCTTCCAGCCGCACCAGTTCCCACGGCTCGTGGAGCAGGTATTCCTTGAGAAAGGAGAGAGAGGCGGCACGGTAGTCTTCCGTCGTGAAGGACGGCTTGAAGCCCTCGATCTTGACGGGCTCCAGCCATCCGCCGATCTTCTCGGGATCCCGCATGATCGTGCGGTTGTGACTGATGTAGAGACCCAGCCAATGATGGTCGTCAATGAGAAGATAGGAGTGCGTAACGACGTAGTTCCGGACCGTCCACGGCACGATGGGCACCAGCATCCAGAGCGTCAGCACGCCGGCGAGCAGGGCGGCTCTCTTCCTCGTCCCGAACTCGACCCAGGCCCAGAAGAACAGCAGGGCCGGGAACAACAGGGTCACCGGCCGCACCAGGTTCATCGCGCCGAGAACAAGACCGCCGAGCGCGACCCACTTCGCCGCATGGCCCTCGCGCAGCCTCACGAGCGCATAGAGGAGCACGCACGCAAGAAACACGTACAGGGTCTCGGACAGAAGAAAGCCCGTATACAGCACGAGAAACGGATACACGGCGGCAATCGCCGACGCGACCAGCCCGACTCTTCTCGTAAACAGGCGTTCCCCGATCAACAGGATCATCAAACAGGTCAACGCGCCCAGTAAGGATTGGGCCACTTTGATCGCGGCATAGCTGTGCCCGAAGGTCAGGTACAGTGCGGCCAAGAACAAGGGGTAGCCCGGCGGGCGAAACGTGTTCGGCGCACCATGAAAGTGATAGCCCGATCCCTCCGCGAGTGAGAGACCGAGCGCGTCGTAGTCCTTGCCGTCGGGAAAGCGTTCAAGCCCGGCCTCGTCCATCCCGACGACAAACACATTGAACAAGATTCGCACAAAAAAGGCGGAGGCAAACAACGCGATCGCCACAGAGGCCTGAGCGCTGAGGACGCGCACCGGAACACGCTCGTTGGTTAGGACGGACGCCCGGTTCATGGGTCCCGATCCAAGAACCGGCGGCACCAGAGCTCCAGGTTGAGCCACCGCCAGATCGTGAAGCTGATGTTCTTTCGTCCGGCCACGTGGGCCTCGAATTCCAGCAACGCCGTGTCCGCATTGAGGTAGCCGCGCGTGCGGGTCCGTGGGTCCGTCAGAATCTCTCGCGCCATCTCCCGGAGCGAGGTCCGGAACCACACGTCTTCGGGCGTCACGAATCCCATCTTATCCACCCGCCACCTGATTTCCTCCGGCAGAATCCCCTCCATGGCGTCTCTCAGAACCGCCTTCGTCCAGCCACGATGGATTTTCTGTCGGGCCTCCAGACTGTAGAGAAACTCAACCACCCGGTAGTCCAGAAACGGCAGCCTCGTTTCGATCCCGAA
The DNA here is from genome assembly GCA_964542245.1 of uncultured Nitrospirales bacterium. Lineage (GTDB taxonomy): Bacteria > Nitrospirota > Nitrospiria > Nitrospirales > NS-4 > CAZITU01. The sequence goes on from CAZITU010000017.1 coordinate 11,045, forward strand.
CGCCATCGAATTGCGGTCCTCGTACCGCAGGAGCGCCCGGATGCCGTTCCGCGTGACCAGCGTATGTTGCATGCGAAGGAAATGGGAACGTGGCCCGTCCGGACCGGACGACAGAGGCCCCCATTGCCGGCGAAAATCCGCCGCGAGCCAGTCCATGCTGCCGGTCATACGGCTGCGGATGAGCCGGACCAGGGGCCAGGGAAGCACTGCCCGCGCGAGGTTTGCGAGAACATAGCGCGGAAGCGGCCCGTGAAGACGCCGGTAGGCGAGCAGTTCCTGCGTCAGGAGGGCCCATTGCCGCCGCGCCGCGAGGTCGGCGAAGAACGCACCGTAAAAGCCGTGATAGCCAGCCAGCAGCTCATCGGCCCCTTGCCCGTCCAGCAGAACCTTCACGCCGCGCTCGGACGCCAGCCGCATCACGTTCCATTGGGCGAAGATACTCGTCGAGCCGAAGGGCTCATCCTGTTGCCAGACCAGTTGCGAGACCGTGGCGGCCAGTTCCTTCGGGTCGGGAAAGGTGTAGTGCGGCTCAGCGCCGGTCCGATCGAGGACCGGTCGGATGAACCGCCGCTCGTCGTAGGCCGGATCCTCGAAGCATGAGGAGAAGGTCTTTTGCCGCTCCCCGACGACTTCCCGCGGGACCTCGGCGCGGTCCCCAAACATCAGCTCGTTCGCCACGCATACGATCGAGGAAGAGTCCAGCCCCCCGCTCAGGCAGGTGCCGATGGGAACATCGCTGCGCAGGCGAATCCGCACCGCATCGCGAAACAACCCGCGGAACCGCTCGGCTGCCTCCGGTGGCGAGAGGCCGCCCTCTTCCACGACCGGCAGATCCCAGTACCGCGCAAGAGCGAACCTCGCGTCGGTCACCGTCAAGGTATGCGCCGGCAACAATTGCCGGACGCCTTCGTAAAAGGTGCCGTCGGAGTAATCGAGATACGCGCCGTCGAGGTAATCGAAGACCGCCCGATGATTCGGCGACGGCCGCACGCCGACGGCGAGGAGCCCCTTGATCTCAGAGGCGAACGCGAACCGCTCGCCGTCCCAGCAATAGTAGAACGGTTTCACTCCCAGACGGTCCCGCGCGCAGAACAACCGGCGGCGGTCGCCGTCCCACAGCGCGAAGGCGAACATCCCGTTGAAATGCGTCACGCAGGCGTCGCCCCATTCTTGGTACGCCGTCAGCAGGACCTCGGTATCGGAAGCCGACCGGAACCGGTGGCCGCGGGCTCGCAGCTCGTCGCGCAATTCGATGTGGTTGTAAATCTCCCCGTTGTACGTCACCCAGCATCGCTCATCCTCCGTCGCCATCGGCTGGTGGCCGAGCGGTGAGAGATCGAGGATCGCCAGCCGGCGATGCCCGAGGCCGATCGAGTAGCCGGAAACGGGCGCGCGCCGGCTTTCAGGCCATGGCCCGCTCACGGCGACCGGCGAGGCCGCGGGGTTCGGCGACAACAACACAAAGCCCTGCCCATCCGGCCCGCGATGGGCCTGGACGCAAACCATCCGTTCCAGCACCACGGGATCAGCCGGGCGCCCGGCGACGTGGTAGAGACCGGCGATGGCGCACATCAGTGTCCCACCTCCGGAGCGGCCGAAACAGGCTCGGTCAGCTCGCGGTAGCAGGCCAGGAGACTGGGTTCGCCCCGCGCCTCCCACGTGTATCGTTCCCGTCCCAAGATGCGAGCCCGTCCCTGGAGATCGGCCAGTCTGCCGGCATCGCGCGTGAGTATATTGATCGCCCGCGCAATGTCGTGCGGCTGTTCCGGATCGAAGAGTTCTCCCACCCCCGTTTCCTTGACCACCCGCTCCAATTCGGGAAGGGCACTGGCCGCCAGCGCAAGCCCGGCCTGAAGGTATTCAAAGACCTTGTTGGGGAGGCAGAAACGATTGTTCAGATTCGTCGGCCGGTACGGGACGACCCCGACATCGAACCCGGCCAGACTCTCCACCAACCGATCCGGAGCGACGGGCGGCAGGAAATGCACGCGGGCCTCCAGGCCCTCCGCCTTCACAAGAGCGCGGAGCGCCGGCTCCAGATCGCCGTACCCTCGCAGATAGAGCTCGGCCGATTCATACCAGGCGGCGCTTCGAATCAATTCCTCCAACCCGCGGTCCCGCCAGAAAATTCCCTGGTAGATGACGCGGGCGGCCCTTCCGGGGGACGCTCCGTGGGGAGCCCGCAAAGCACCGGTCCCATTCCGTCGGGGGTCTGGAGCGAACGGACAATTCATCACGATGCTCGGCAAGGGCACGGCGTGCCAGGCCGTCAACGTCTCGGCGAGCGAACGATTGACCGTCACCACTCTGTGCGCGAAGCGAATCAACCGGTGCTCCAAGCCGAAGAGGATCGCGCGAAACTGCCGGGAGGCCCCACCGAACTGATCGGCATACAATTCGTGCGCGTCGTAGAGCAACGGGACCCGCTTCAGGCGGGACAAGATGACCCCGGCCGGGAGCGTATCGAGATCGTTGGCATGATAGAGGTCGGCCGGGAACCGCCGGACCTTCATCACGGCCTGCCAAGTAAACCATGCGATGCCGCCGAGGATCCAGAGCTCCCAGGGTCTGAACCAGAACGGCCCGGCGGTCCTTGGGGACACAGCCCCAGACTCCCGGCCGGTTTCCGAAGCAGCCGAGCGTCCGGCGAACGCTCGCTTGAGGCCGCGCAATCCAGGCAGGCGGGCCACCCGATGGAGGTGAGTCCCCTCAGGCGCGGCCTGTTCCTCATGTCCGTCGGCCCGAGACCGGCAGACGAGCCGGATGCCGAACCCCGCGCGCCGCGCGGCGTGCATGGACCGGACGATCCTGGGGTCGGTCAGACCCTCGCTCGTGACCAGCATGACCATCATCCGAGCGGTCCCCACCGTTGCGCCGCGCGGCGGACTCTGATGGGACGCCATCATCACCCTTCGGACGGAGAATCGAGGCGAGACAGCGCGGCACGCCAGGCTTCATCCGCCTCGGCATAGGTGGCCCATGGAGCCGCGACCTCGCCCACTTCCAGCACGGTATAGAGACGAAGCGCGCAGGTTCCCTGAAACGACACATGCAGAACGGGGGCCGGCTCTTTGACCCCGTAATCCTCCGCATACCATCCATCAATCGGGTCGCTTTCTCCCATCGCCACCCGATAGTGATTTTGCCCAGACTGCTCCTTCAGCGGACTCCCCGCCAAGAAGCTCGCCGTGATGCGAGCCTTCGCCCCCCGGATGCGCCAGACGTCCGGACAGTCGGTCGGCTGGAACGTGACGGTCGGCATCCCGTGGAAGAGCGCGTCGATCGTATGCGCGCTTTGCCCTTCCAAATCATCCCTGACGATCAGCCGCCGCTCGGTCCGAAGGAGGAGGAGACTCCGCCGGTGGATGACCGGGGAAGGCAAGCGTCGGTAGCCGTCATGCGCCCCCGTCACGAAATCCGCCGCTTCGGAGAAGCGCCAGCGGACCTCGCGCGGGCGGGCCCGCTCCCGAAGAGCCCAGGTGGTGGTCAGCACGCTCTGATCCTGCCCATCCACCACGAGGACGTTGTGGCCGCGTGCGCTGCGGAAGTAGTCATGCCAGGGCTTGGAGCCGGTGTAAGTATAGGAGCCGATATCCGTCAGCAACGTCTCCCCTCCCGCCGCCAGGCCGAACGTCAAGAGATCGCTGTGGCCATGGGTGCCCACGGAAGCTTCATCCGGCCAATCGCCCATCCCGATGTGTCCGCAATCAAAGAAGGCCCACAGGGCATCGGGTCGCCAGTTCTCCCGCAGTACGAAGTACCCCCCGTCCGGGAAGGCGGCCGAGCAGACAGGGGCCTGAGCGGGCATGGCCTCCCAGCGCCGCATTCCCTCCGGCCCCAGCCACCACAGGACATCCTCGCTGTTGCCCTCCATGCCGCACTTCAGGCGCTGATCCTGAAAGAGCGCGGCCCCGAGATTCAACAGCGCGCGCGGGTCATTGATCGAATGATGGTTGAATCGCCAGGCCCGCGCGCCGTCGGCATCGCTGATCGGCTGGACCCGACCGGTCGGCTGGGTCATGTGCAGGAGCACATCCAGCATGCGCCGGACCGTCTGTCGGGCGGCGTCTGAGTAAGGAGACCGCCCGTCACCCGACAACAACCAGGGCAGCAAGCAGAATTCCACCACGTACCGGTGGTACCCGACGGACTGCTCGTACTGGACCCCGTCGGGATAGACCTGTTTGGCGAGTTCCGCCTCGATGACCTGGAGGGCCGTCGCCCGCCATTCGGCCGCCTCGCGGAACTCCGGAAACGCCAGCGCCAGAGCCGCCAATCCCGACGCGTTCCCGAAGAGATGGTTCGACGCGCGCTCGGCGAACTCGAAGCGGGCCGGGATATAGCGAGCGTGCTGGTAGAGCGACCGGAGTATGCGGATCAGCCGAAGCGGCGTGAGCGCGGGACTCTGCCGTACCGCCTGGAGCGCCAGCGCCCACGCGATGGCGCGCTGGGCCACGATCAGGTTCTGCGTCCAGGCCACACCCATCAAGAAGGGATTCCGCGCGATCCAATCGTCGAGTTGGCCCAGCAAGGCTTCGGCGTACCGCTCGTCGCTCGTGAGCCAGTACGCCTTGGCCAGTTCGAGGAAATGGGCGTGCTTGTTCAACTCCCAGGGAAGCTTGATGTCGCCGATATACCGTTCGCCCTGAAAGTCGTTGCCGTACAGCGTGGCGTTGAGCTCCTCATAGTCGCCGTACGCCCACGTCCCGCCCTTAAAATCCGACCACCAGTTGATCGGATCGCCAAGCCAAGTCTCCCCGCTTCCGAGCACCGCCACCACATGCCGGCATGCCAGGTCGGCGCGGCGCAGGGTCTCCTTGTGGGACTCGGGATAGCGCTCGGCGACGAGCTTCGCCAATTCGCTCCGGTCGGACTGCCGAAAGAGGGGCGACGGCATCCGGCGCGCCCTGAAATGAGCCAAGAGGCCAGCCTCTCCGGCGCCCCTCAAGCCGAGACGGTCCAGATCGAGCCGGGCCAGAACATCCGCATCGTCCATCCGGGCCAACACCCGAAGGTTGTCGCGCGCGCTCTCGCGCTTCCGCGTCGCCGCTCCCCAACGGGCCACAAGCGCGCGCTTGATTCGGGACAGCAGGCGCATGTCACAGAATCCCGCAGCACCGCGAGCAGGCCGGATAGGTCCCATGCGTGATGAGGTTCTTGCGGAACTCCTGGTAACGCGGCCCGTTCCAGATGTCCTTGAAGCTCTGCTCGTTGATGTTTCCGAAGTTGGTGTGAAAGCAGCGCGTCATCACCACGCAGTCCCCGTTGGCGATGATTTCGGCGGCCCGCCAGGGCACGTAGCAGCGATCCCCCTGCACGAATACCTCAGGGTGGAAATAGAAGTTTTTGAGCCCCTGCCGGTCCAAGTCCGGACCGAACCCGGCGCGCCCCGGATAGCGCGTCTTCACCAGATTGATCTGCTCCCAGAGGACGTCCACATCCACCTTGGTCGGATCGGCATTCGACACGCTGCTCACCGTCGTGGGATACAGGTGGCCGAATCGCGCGTTGTGGACTTCCGCCATGCCCGTCGTGACATAGTTCATGTGGGAAAAGGTGATGGCGGCCACCGGCAGCGCATGCACGGCGGCCATGAAAGGTTCCAGGCAGTGATAGTTGTAATTCGAGAGCGCGTAGTTGATCCCCAGCCTGGGATATGCGCGACCGAGGCGTCGCTTCCATTCATCCACGGCCTTGATGCCCGCCACGGATTTCTGGAAGGATTCTTCGACGCCCCGGATCTCGTTGTGGACTTCGGGCGGTCCGTCAATCGAAACACAGAGGTACTGCACCCCGGCCCTGACGAGGTCCTCGGCGAGCTTCTCCAGTTGCAGGCCCGCGGTCGTGACCTGCATCTGCAGCCCGTTGCTCACGACGTAACCGCACAACGGGATGATGTCCTTGTAGAGCAAAGGCTCTGTGGAGGTCGCCGCGATCGTCGGCTTGAAGTCCTTTACCTCATCCACCAGGCTCCTCAACCGGTCCAGGGAAAGGCGTTCGCGGGGTTGCTCCTTGGAAAGGCTCATGATCTTGTAGAACTGGGTGTCGTACTGGTCCATGCCCACGTCGCACATCTTGCACCGGAACCCGCAGCGCGTGTTCACGGCCAGATAAATCGTCGAAGGATACGGCGCCACGGTCCGGCGGAACGTCCTCGCCTGCTTATACGCCTGCGCGGTCGCGCGGACTTTGTTCTGAATGCGGCCCTTCACCCCGCCGAGTGTTCGTCGCAACAATGCCAACATGGCTATCCCCTTCCGGCCAGCACGCCGGGCTCACCCTTCGCACAGGCCGGCTGAGTCCTTCGGCACCCGGTCACCACATCATAGACCGCCACGAGCGTACGCCCTTCCGTCTCCCAATTGTACCGCGTCCGCGCCGACTCCCGGCACGACGCCTTGACCCTGTTCAGGGTCTCCCGTCCGCCCGCCGCGCTGTTCAGCGCCTGCGCAATCGAGGCCGGGTCGTTCGGATCAAAGAACCACCCGTTCTCTCCCAGCAACCTGCGCAGCTCCGGGAGATCGCTGGCCGCCACGGCGAGTCCGGCCATCATGTATTCAAACAGCTTATTCGGCGAGGCCAGCCGATTATTCTCGCAGACCGGCCGGTACGGAAGCACGCCGATATCGGCAAAGGCCGCCGCCTGGACGAGGTCGTCCATCGGCACCGGAGGCAGAAACTTGACCCGCGCCTCCATCCCGTTTTTTCGGACCCGTTCCCGCAACCGCTCCTCCCACACCCCGTAGCCGCGAAGGAACACCGTCATGTGTGCAGTGAGCAAGGGCGCCGCATCAATCAACTCCTCCAATCCGCGTCCCGGCTCATACCGCCCCTGGTACAGCACCGCCACGTCATTCGGGCCGAGACTCAAGTTCTTCCGATCGTCGTGCGCGCGCTCCTCCGAATACTGGTGCCGGTCCGGACAGTTCAGGATCGTCGTGGGAGACGCCACCCCATACCGTTCCGACAGGGTTTTCCCGATAGACCCGTTCACGGCAATGCACCGATCCGCCTGGACGATATGCCGGGCCTCCAGACGGGTGGCCCATTGCCTGAACCACCAGCACCACTCGGGGTTCATCTCGACCCAAAGCTCGTGGGCGTCGTACACCACCCCGGCGCCGGACGCTTCCGCCGCAGCCAGGGCGGCCGGCAGGGCCGGCAAGTCGTGGGCGTGATACAGATCAGCCCGGACGGCCCGACCGGCCTTCCCCATCACGCGGGTGAGATCGGCGCAGGAGAGCACGAGGTTCACCTGGTCCAGCCATCGCGAGTTCCAGGCGCGCCGCCGCCCCGCCGCTCGCGCCACCCGCCGGGCCCATCTGCGCTCGACCCAGTCTCGCCAGCGGCCGGCCACGACGCGCGGCCATCGCCGGGCCACGCGCCTGATCGTCCAGAGTGGGTTGAGAAAAAACACGGGCCGCAACACGACGCTGGCAAAGGCCTTGGCTATATGATAGCGCCAGGACGGAACGAGGATGCGCCCTTCTCCATGCCTCGGCGGCCGGTCGGCTGTGCCCTCCGGGTCATGGCCGAGGCGGACGACGCGATACCCGCCACGGCTCGCGGCCCGCGCTGCGCGCTCGACGCGAGGGTCGTGAGACAGGTCGTTCGCCGCCATCATGCAGATCGTCATCATAAGGATGCCGCCGTGCTCTTGCGCGTCCCGCGTTCGGTGCCTGCGTGTCGATCGGGGTTCTCGGCTGCCAACGTGTGGTACAGGGCAATCAGCTTTTCTCCCTCGTGCTCCCAGTGATACCGCTCGCGGGCCACACGGGCGGCATTCTTCCGGCACGCGCGGAGTCGAGCCGGATTCCCGACGAGCGCGTTCAGTTGCTCCGCCACGTGTCGGGGATCGGCAGGGTCGAAGACCACGCCCAGGTCGTGGTCCCGCACGATTTTCTCAAGAAACGGCAGGTTGCTGACGGCGACCGCCAGTCCCGCCATCATGTATTCAAAAAGCTTGTTGGGGGAGGCGTAGTAATTGCCGGGCGTGCACGGGGCATAGGGGACGACCCCGACATCAGCTTCAGCGGCAGCATGAATGAGGTCGGCCATCGGAACCGGGTCAACCAAGAACACCCGTCCCGGTGATCCAAGATCTGCCACGCGTTGCCGAAGGGCCGCCTCGTAGGTGCCATAGCCGCGCAGCACGATAGCGCCCTGAAGCAAATACCGGCCGCTCTCGATCAAGGCTTCCAGGCCGCGCCCAGGCATGTACAGGCCCTGGTACAGAATGAGCGGGGTCTCGGGGGAGAGACCCAGCTTGGCCCGAATGGAGCGGTCCCAAGCGTTCGGCCTGGCGGAGATCGGCTCCGGGCAATTCATGACGACGGTCGGCAGGGGAATCGTATAGCGTCGCCGGAGATCCTCCGCAATGAGGTGATTGACCGTGACTACGGCGTGCATCCGGCGGATATACCGGTCTTCAACCCATCGTGACACGGCTTGAAATAAAGGCGTCGCCTGGGGATCCATCCCAACCCAGACCTCGTGCGAATCGTAAAGGGCCTTGCCTCCGGTCCGGCGCGCGGCCCAGACCGTCAACGGTAGCGTCGGAAGGTCATTCCCGTGATAGACATCCGCCCGCTCGGACCGCACGGCCTTGAGCATGGCGCGCGTGATCCAGAGCGTCTCTTCGATAAACCCCGCTTCGCTGACGCCCCGCCCCAACATCTCCGCGAACCCGTGCGCGGGACGCTCCGACTGGGCGCCCGTCTTCGGGAGGAGACCCTTCCAGCTCAGCAAAGGCTTTACCACTCGTAGCGGCAACAGCAGGAGCCCGATCCCCAGCATGAGACCCCACTTGAACCGGCGCAACCGGCTTGCGGGGCCGGAAGCTTGTCCCGGGGCCTCCGGCCCCGGAGGAAGTGCGAGCGCCAGGTTCACCCCCTCGTTCAGAACGAGACCCAGCTTCGACACCACCCACCGGAGCGAGAATACCCACCAGACAAGCTTGAAGACGGTGTCGGTGATTCTGAGCCGGGGAACACGCACGCGAAGCACTTCATAGCCGTCCACCGTTTCCCGTCCACCCCGACACCGGTCGCTTTGTAGGGCGACGACCCTGACCCGAAATCCCGCTTTGGCGGCAGACCGCGCCTCCCGCTGCACACGCGGGTCGTTCAACAGATCGTTCATCACGAACATCACGACGCGCGGTTGGCGGTCACATCGTTCCATCCGGCGCTTATCCCAAAGACCGGCCCGACACCGCTGCCGGCCAGACAGACTGGCGTGTGGTGACAGCAGCCAGATTCTGGTAGAGCGTCACCAGCTTCCGGCCCTCGTACCCCCAGTGGTACCGCTCCCGGGCCGCACGCAGCGCATTGGCTCTGCACGATCGGAGACGGGCGGCGTTTCCCGTCAAGACGTTTAATTGCTCCGCTATGTCCCGCGGATCGGAGGGATCAAAAACAACGCCCAGATCGTCACCCCGCACGATCTTCTCCAAAAAAGGCAGGGCGCTGACGGCAATCGCCAAGCCGGCCATCATGTACTCGAACAGCTTATTGGGCGACGCGTAATAGTAACCGCGCGCGCACGCGGTGTACGGCACGACCCCCACATCCGCCTCGGCGGCGGCCGCCACGAGGTCGGCCATTGGAACCGGGTCCACCATGAAGACTCGGCCCGACACATCAAGATCAGCCACACGCCGCCGCAGGTCCGCCTCGTTGTCCCCGTACCCTCGGAGCACGATGACGCCTTGCGTGAGGTATCGCCCGCTCTCAATCAGGGCCTCCAGGCCACGACCCCGCCCGTACCGCCCCTGGTAGAGGATGAGGGGAGTGTGGGGAGAGAGCCCAAGCGCCGCGCGAATGGAAGAGCCCAGCGGAACCGGCCGCGGGGTGCTGAGCTCCGGGCAATTCATGATCACGGTCGGCGGTGGAATCCGATATTGTTTCCTGAGCGCCTCGGCGAGGAAGTCATTGACCGTGACCACCGCATCCATCCGACGGATGTACCGAGCCTCCACCCGGCGTGAAATGGCCACAAGAAACGGCGTCATCTCGGTGCCCTGTTCGGCCCACAGTTCGTGGGAATCATACACCGCCTTGCCTTTCACCCGACGCGCCGCCCAGATCGTCAAGGGTAGCGTGGGGAGATCGTTCCCGTGATACACCTCCGCCCGAACAGCCCGGACCGCCCGTAACATGGCAGCGGTCGTCCAGAACATCTCTTCCAAAAAGTCCGCTTCGTAGACGGCCCGCGTAACCTTCTCCCAGAAACCCTTCCAGTAGCTTTTCGGCGGAGTCTCCGCTTGCGGTCGCTGCCCCAGCCGTTGCAAGAACGGGCGAAAGGCCCGTGCCGGCAGGAGTAGGACCCCGATCCCCTGCATGAGGCCCCACTTGAGCCGACGCAGGCGGCTGACGTGTCCGGTCACGGGTTGAGGCGCTTCCGGCCCCGGAGGAAGCCCGAGCGCCAACTTCACCCCTTCTTTGAGAACCACTCCGGTCTTTGTAATGACCCAGCGGAACGACATCAGCCGACAGAGCAGCGTGAAGAGGGGAAGCGCGATCCTGAAGGTGGGGGCACGCACTCGTACGATGTCATAGCCGTCTACCGTCTCCCGCTCCGTCCGGTACCGGTCACTTTGCCGGGAGACCACCGTGACTCGGAATCCAGCCTGGACCGCCGCGCGGGCCTCCCGCTGCACGCGCGGGTCGTTCAAGAGATCGTTCATCACGAACATCACGACGGCCGGTGGGCGTTCGACCCGATCCCTCATGATACGTCTCCCGATGAGCCGTCCCCCACCGTCGCCGACGGGCGATCGGCTGTCCGCCACCGCACCGGATGCCGGAATACCCCCAGATCCATCGCCACGCCCTCTTGTCGGCGAATTGAGAACGTCGACGGGGGGTGCCACAACACGGCATGTTGCGGAATGGCAGAATCGCTCATATCCAGGCTTGGGAAAATCCCCACCGCCAGGGTGTATTCACCGGGTCCCAGCATGAGCCGATCAAACATCAGATCAACCGCGCCGTCCCCCTCGGAGACGTCGAGTTTGGCGCCGTCCAGGGAGGAAATGGCGTTGCACGCAGTCACGCCGTCAAGCCGGTACACCGTCACCGAGATGACCGGCTGATGGAGCGTCACATGCGACCGGTAATGGATCCGGATGGTCATGGGGTCACCTATCGCGAACACCCGAGCGGGGGTGCACGTCCCTCTTAAAAACTCGACCTCCTCAATACGCACCGCCTCGTTCTTTCTGAGAGCCTGCGCCGGGCGCAGATCCATTCCGGAAGCGGACACGCCGGCTTCGACCCGGTCCCGCTCTTCGTACACCGATTGGTTGTAGGCCATGATGACATCCAAAGGAGCGCCATCCGCAACGATCTTCCCTTGATCAATCCACACACAACGGGAGCAGAGACGCAGGACCGTCACATGATCATGCGAAACCAGGATGGTGGTCCGCCCTTCCTCCTGAAGCCGGCGGAACCGGTCGAGACATTTTCCGAAGAAATAGGCGTCCCCCACGCCCAGCACCTCGTCGACCACCTGGATGTCGGCCTGCACGCTGGTGGCCACGGAGAACGCGAGGCGCATGTGCATCCCAGCCGAATAGGTCCGTACGGGTTGATGCAGAAACTCGCCGAGTTCCGCGAAGGCGACAATCTCATCATAAAGCGCCTCCATCGCCCGACGATCCAGTCCCAGGTAGAGTCCGCTGGCGAAGATGTTCTCGTGCCCGGTCAGATCCGGATGAAACCCCGTTCCGAGCTCCAACAGGGCGGACACGCGCCCGTTCAAGACGATGTCCCCGCGCGTCGGGGCAATCGTGGTCGCGAGCAGCTTCAGCAAAGTGCTCTTTCCCGCCCCGTTCCGCCCGATCACTCCCACCGTGCTCCCGCGGGCGATGTCGAACGTCACGTCCTGCAAGGCCCAATATTCCTCGAAATAGCGACGGGCATCGCCTATCCGAAGGCCCAAAAAATCCAAGAGGCGGTACGGACGACGCCGGTACACCTTATACATCTTGGAAAGGCCCCTCGCTGAGACAGCAATGTTGTCCATCACACAAAGTCCGGCAAGACCCGACGCAGCCGCATGAAGTACCGGTGCCCGGTCAGTAAAACCAGAAAAGACAGTCCTCCGAACACCACCACGCTTCCCAAGTTGGGGAAGTGGTCTGGCAGCAAGGCATCGCGGTACCCTTCCACCAGGTAGGACAGGGGATTCAGGGTGACCACCAATTCAAGCCCGGCCGGGACCATCTGTTGCGTATAGGCGATCGGGGACACGAACATCAGCAACACTATCATGAGACTCACGACCTGTGACGTGTCGCGGTAGAGAATGTTCACACACGAGAGAAACCAGACCACCCCGATCGTGAACAACGCCTGGAGAATCAGCAGGACGGGTAACAGCGCCAGATTCGGACCGAGCATCCCGCGGATACCGAGCACCACGAGCAGCACGACGGTTCCAAAGAGCTGTCCGAGCAGCCCTGCACAAACCGCCGTCACGGGAACCAGTTCCATAGGAAAGACCTGGCTCTTCATGAGATTGCGTTGTGCAAGCACCGAGGCGGTACCTCGTGTCACGCCTTCAGAGAACCCGATCCACGGCAAGAGGCCGCATGCCATCAGGAGGCCGTATTCCAGACCGGTCAATCCCGGGGAGGGCCGGACGCGTAAGATGCCTCCGAACAGCAAGAGATAGGCCCCCATCACCGCCAGCGGGGACAGCAGCATCCAGAGCAAGCCGAGCCTGGATCCGGCGTAGCGGACCTTGAAATCAAGGAGCGTGAGATTCCAGATCAGACGCCGATGCCGGATGAGCATGAAAAGACAGCTCATACCCGCTTCCCCTCTCCATACCCGGCCACGATCTCCAGGATCGCCTCAGCGGCATGACCATCGCCGTAAGGTCTTCCTGGTTCCGGCGGGATACCGTCCAAAGATTGGTGCGCGGCCGTCACCACCGCCTCCGGGTCCGTTCCGGCCAGACGGTTCCAACCCGCTTCCACGGTCTCCACCCATTCGGTCTCGTTCCGAAGGGTGATGCACGGGACTCGCAACAGGAAAGACTCCTTCTGGACGCCCCCGGAGTCGGTCAGGATCAGCCGGGCATGTCGCGCAAGCGTCAGCATCTCCAGGTAGGAAACGGGGGGAACCAGGCGCACATCCCCCGAAGGTTGATTCAGCCCTACCTCATTCAACGCCGCTCGGGTGCGGGGATGCAAGGGCACGACGATGGGAAGGCCGATGCGCCCCAGCGCCGAGAAGATCGCCTTCAAGGTCTCCGGCCGGTCGGTGGTCTCGGCCCGATGGACGGTGGCCAGGCCGTACGCACCGGGACGCAGGCCCAGCCCGGTCAGTAGTCCGAGGCGCCGATCGGCGCGCTCCAGATGATAGAGGAGCGAATCGTACATCACGTCCCCAACGAGGTGGACGCCTCCGTCAATTCCCTCGCAACCGAGGTTCTTCGCGGCGCGGGTCGTCGGACAGAAGAGCAGCGTCGAGAGGTGGTCGGCGATCACCCGATTGGTCTCTTCGGGCATCGCCCGGTTGTAACTCCGGAGCCCTGCCTCAACGTGGGCGACGGGAATCCCCAGCTTGCTCGCCGCAAGCGCTCCCGCCAGCGTGGAGTTGGTATCCCCGTACACCACGACAAGATCCGGCCGTTCTCCTGCCATCACCCGCTCAAGAGCCTCCAGCATCCGTCCGGTCTGCTGCCCGTGCGGACCAGAGCCGATCCCCAAGTGATGCGCGGGCGGCGGAATGTTCAGTTCCTGGAAGAAGAGAGCCGACATGTTCTCGTCATAGTGCTGGCCGGTGTGGACCAACACGTCCTGCAGCCGGCGGTCGGGAGGACGGAGTTCGTTGAACGCCTGAAGCGCCCGCAAGACGACAGCCGCTTTAATAAATTGGGGGCGCGCGCCAACGACCGTCAGGATTTTTGTGACCGTGCCTAGCGACCGCAACTCTTCACCTTCCGACCGAGCCGGAGAAATTCCTCCTCAAGCCGCTCGGGATCTGTTTTCACCATCGCCGCCAGCGTCCACGCGCAATAGTGAATTGCCGCAAGCGCGAACGCTCGTTTCAACTCGGAGAGATCGCGTCGAAGGCCCTTCCAAAAGGATCGGATGATAATTGGGAACCGTAGGAAGCGCGCGCCCGATGGCGTTCCCTGAGAACTTCGACCGGCGCTCAAGAATGTCTGTCCGGATACGAGGGCATCAAATTTCAGGTCGTAGTCTTGTGACTGAGCAACCTTCAAGCGGCGGGCAATCGCGCCGGCGTCATGGCGCGTGGACGCTTCCTGCTGCAGGGCGCTCATGAACTGATCGGTGTTCTCGGCGAAGGTCATCACGTCGGAAAACTGTTGCAGCGCCTTGATGGGCACGCTGACGACGGGCAGCCCACACGCCACATATTCAAAGGCTTTCAGCGGAAACGATCGTTCAATGATCCAGTCGCTCTGGATAAACGGGATGAGGCCAACGGTGGCCCGTTGCGCCAAATCCCGGACCCCCTCAGGACTCAGCTTGCCGAAGTACGTGACATTGGGAAATCCTATCAACGATGCCCATCCGTCCAAGTCCGGATACGCCTCACCGCAGAACCAGAACTCCCAGTCAGGCATTCGGCTGACCACTTCCTGCAAGAGGCCCAAATCTATTTTCCGGTGAATGCCGCCTTGATAGAACGCAATCCGTTTTTCATTGGGCCGCGCGGGAAACGGAGGCGGGTCTTCGCGGTGAGACGCCCAGAACTTGAAATCACACCCGTTTTCGACCACGATCGCGGCTCCCGCATAATGCCCATTCGCCGCATAACTGTTCTTCACCCCCTCGGACACGGCCACCAGCACATCACTGAGCCGGAGAACGGTCCTCAGATCATTCAGGCTGGCATCCGAAAGCCCGAAATCAGGCGAAAAATAATCTTCCGTCGCGTGGTACACCGTGCAGGGCGCATGACGGATCGCAATGAAGTCAATGAATTGATGGTTGTAGACCCAGAGCAGGGGCTTTAGAATGCGCATGCGCCCGAGCGCCTGCTTCAAGAATGCGGCCTGCTTCCACCCGTATTCCTTGTAGACATGGAGCATCGCCACACCGTGCACTTCGGTCGCTTCAAAATAGAAGCACGGTTCGTCCAGATCGGGCTGGACAAAAATCACCGGTAGGTGCTTGGCAAACCGAGTCGCATAGTGATACCGGTTGCTCCGCATTTCGGTGCGCCAGTCAGACAGCGTCAGCATGACCACGGCATCAACTCGTGTCGTCAGCGTGATGCTCATGGCTCTACTCTTCCATCGTCACAAGCCGGCACGACCGCCACGGTACTCGGCCCCGCATGTCTCACAGCATACACGCTTTCCTGCGGACTTCATTTAAAATCTCTCCGCTGAAAGATCACGCAGGCCAGGGTCACGATCACGCCGCCGTAGAGGAACCCGTATGCCACAGCCGCCGCCAGATAGGACGGCTCGACCGGAATGCCGTAAACGGCCTGGCCCTTGATATTGAAAAAGTCGAAATTAGGCAGAATGTAATAGAGGAGGTCGAGCAGCACTTTGGTCGGACCATCCGGGAGTTTATCGGCCAAAGCCTTCAGATCATCGGTCAAATTTCCAATCACGTAGATCGCCAGGGAAAAGATCGCGCTCAGCGTGGTCGTGGTAAAGCTTGAAAACAGGACCGCCACGGCGGTGATCACGAGCAGCTCCACAAAGATCAAGCCAATAGCCTTCAGCAAGCCCAGGTCAAACCCCACTCCCACGGCGAGAAGGGTCAGAAAAAAGCCAGCCGCCATGATCGCGATGTTCGCAAAGAGCGTGAGCGACAGGCCGACGTACTTGCCGGTGAGAAACTGATACCGCGGTACCGGCTTCGCGATGATCGTAAAGATCGTCCGCCGCTCGATCTCCTTGCTGACCAATCCGATCCCCACAAAGATCGCGATGAGGGCCCCGAAGATGTTGATGCTGGCCAGGCCGAGGTCCTTGATGATCTTCGCCTGCTCTCCCAGGGTCAAGGTCCCGAGCAGAATCGAACTGCCGATCATGAGCATGCCGAAGACCACCAAATTATAAAGAATCTTGTCCCGCAGATTCTCTTTGAACGTGTTCAGGGCGATCACGGTGATCCGACTCATGAACGGCCCACCCCCACCTCCTTGAGGAAGAGATCCTCGAGTGAGCGTTTGTGGGGCACAAGAGAGACGAGCTTTCCCCCGTGCCGACGGACCAGCTCCAGCACCTCGTCCACACGTCCCTTATCGTTCAGACCGATCAAGACTTGGTTGCCGCTTCTGACGACCCTCACGCCCAGGCGTTCCACTTCCCGTACGCCCGCCTCGGCCACCCCTTCCACCACGACCTCGACGGACGTGACGGCGGCGGCCCCGACCAATTCGTGGACGGCCCCGACGGCCCGGAGCCGGCCCTTTACGAGAATCCCCACCCGATCGCAGATCATCTCGACATCCGGCAGGATATGCGAACTGAAAAAGACCGTCTTTCGCTCCTCCCGGAGCCGGAGAATGATGTCTCGGACTTCCCGCCGCCCGATGGGATCTAAGCCCGACATCGGCTCATCCAGCACGATCAGCGACGGGTCATTGATGAGGGCTTGAGCCACGCCGATCCGCTGGAGCATCCCTTTCGAGAACTTCCTGAGCGGAATACGCCGGGCCTCGACGAGGTGCACCAGATCCAGCAGCTCATCAATCTTCTTGGCGAGGAACGCCCCGCCCAGCCCAAAGAGCTGTCCGTAGAATGTCAAGAACTCCTCGGCCGTGAGATACTCATAGAAATACGGCGCTTCGGGAAGAAACCCCACCTGGCGTTTGACCTCCACATCACCGATCGCTCGCTCCAAGATCCACGCCGTTCCACCGGTGGGATAGATCAAGCCCATGAGGATCTTCAGGGTGGTGGTCTTCCCCGCGCCGTTGGGGCCCAGAAATCCGAAGATCTCGCCTTGCTCCACGTCCAGATTCAGGCGGTCCAGCGCCAAGACCCGCTGCCCTCGGAAACCCAGGCGAAACTCCTTGGTCAATCCGACGATCCGAAGCGGCTTCATGGCGCCCGCCGGTGACTGTACGCCTTCATGCGCTCCTTCACTTCGCTGCTTTTCACGGTCTCGGTCTGCGGATCGTACAGGTAGCGGCCGCCGAAGGGCTCGGGGGGCAACCGGCGCAAGAGAGCGGGACCCACCAAATCCGCCAGTCGTCCAGGCGCTCGCCCGTACAGGTCACGATACCGGCGAATGGCCTCCTCCAGCAGGAGAAGATCCCGCTCAACCACCACCTCTTTCAGTCGTTGTGCCAAGACTCTCTTGACGTTCTCGTCCTTGGTCTGGTCGTAGACTTGGGTCAGAAAGTCAATGGCATCCTCCGGAGTCCGGGCCGAAACATAAAGGCGCGCGGCCAACGGCGCGAGAAACTCCGGCGCCCCGGGAAGCCGGGATGCCCGAGAAATATACTCGGCGGCTTTGAGGTCATTCGCTTCTTCGAAATAATAATTGAATCCGAGGAAAAAGGGGAGCTCCCACACCCCGGGGTTGTGGGTCATGCCCTTCTGCAGCAACCGATTGCTGTCCGCATACATGGAGACCAGCGTGGTGAGGGCGATCCCACCCGATACGTACACGCGGACGAATCGTGGGTCCAACGTCGTGATCACGTCAAGGGCGTGAACCAGCCAGACACCGGCCTCAGGCGTCACCTTGCGCTCTCCCATCGCTTGCACGGCCTGAATCCACACAAGATCGGCCACGGTCTGCTCGTAGCCCAAGGCCGCAATCCGGAGGTGCTCTCCCGGAGGCACAAACATGAACTGCTGCAGTCTCTGCCTGGCGGCCCTCGCTTCATCGAGATGCAACTGAAGCCCGTGAAGGAGCACCACCGCGACGGCCGCGCCGATCGAGACCAGCGCCGCATGCCGGAGTGTCTGTCTCACGGCGCCTTCACCAGGGACGACAACCGTTTGATGCGATCATCATCCACATCCAAGAACTGTCGTTCCAGGGCAGTCAGCGTCCGACCCCGAAAGCGATCCTTGATGGCGAGAATCTCTTTGGACGCCGAAGCGGCGGCCTCTTTCCGCCCGGTTTTTAGGGCGAGCTCCGCAAGCAAGACCCGAGCCGGCAGGAAATTGGGTTCGAAGCTGGTCGCACGCTTGAGCAAAGTCTGCGCCTCGTCTAAGCGGCCCTGTGCCCAACGAAGTCTGCCGAGCTCGAGATAGTTGAACGGAGAGTAAGGCTCAAACTGCATCGCCTGCTCAAAATAGGCGGCGGCCTGATGCAGCGCCGCATCTTTCTCGACGCCGGCAGGCATGCGCTCCGCGAGGAAGACTAAGGCTCCCCCGATCCGATTCGCCAGACGACCGTCCAGCGGGTTCAACGCGAGCCCGACCTTGAGATCGCTCAGGGCGCTGTGAATCCGCCAGAGTTCGCCGGATTGACGATACAGGCTGACTTCGGCGAATGCCGCCGCATCATAATAGGCGCTCGTGCCGGGATCAATGCGCGCGGCCCACCGAAAGCAATCCAACGCTCGGTCCGCCCGACCCGCCGACATCTCACGTTCCCCGGCTTCAAACGCGTACCACGCCGCAGTCGGACGGACGCAGAGGATCGCCAGCATCGTCGAAAGGACCACGATCAGGGCCACACGAGCCGGCCGATACGGAAATGCCGCCACCCGGTCCAAGGCGGAGCCGTGCAATCTCAGGCGCTTCAGGATCAAGATCAAGCCGACGAACAGGACGAGCAGCAGGACAAGAGCCGGCTCATGAAACACCGAGTCCACGGCCCCGTGGGCGAGAAAGCCGAGGATGCCTCCGGTCAGACCGGCGACGACGCCCCGTTCCCAAGGCTCCAGCTCGCCGCTCAAGATCGCCCGGATTTCACGGCCCAGGAGCGCTCCTCCCACCAGAAAGATGGCCAACCCCACCAGTCCCAATTCCACGGCCATCTGGAGATATTCGTTGTGCGCGGACTCCGCCCGCTTCCCATAGCGAGCAATGGCGCCTTCGATGGGGAATCGGTATTGCAGGGACGTATACTTGTAGAGCCCCAGCCCTACTCCCCAGGGGTGGTCTGCGATCCGCTGAAGCGAATTTTTCCAGATATCCAGCCTGGTAAAGGCGTAGGGGTCTTCCGTGCCGACCGTCAGGACGCGCTGTTGTAAGGGATTCGGAATGATCATGCCCGCGAGGAGGCACAGCAACAGAACGGCTAGAAACACCCGCCCGAACCGATAGAGGCCGACGAACGCCACCCCACCCACGAATGCCAGCAAGGCCCCTCTCGACTGGGCCAGAACGAACGCGAGGCCGGCCACACCTGCCGTGAGCCAGAGGATCGGCTTCTCCCACCGAGTAAGAGAGGACTTGATGCCTTGACTGAAACACAGCAGCCCAAAGGCCAGCGAGAAGACGGCTGCCTCGTAAGTGGCAAAGAAGTTGGGGTTGAAAAACGTTCCGGTGGCCCTATGTTGGCCTAACCACAGGAATTGGTACGCTCCAACCGCGCCCTCGAGGAGCCCCATTCCGATGACGACTCCCACCAGCCACCGAACCTGACGGAATGATTCGACAAAATGCAGGGCCACAAAGAGCATGGCGGCATAGCTGAGGATGCTGACGAACCATTGGAGGCTGACGGCCGTGTACGGAGAACGGACGACCGAGAGAGCCGCCCATCCCCCGAAGGCCACGACGACCGGGAAGAGGGGGGTCCAGTGCACCGTGATCCCACCGGACTTCATCGAAACCAGGACCCACGCTGTGAGCGCGGCAAGAAGAACAAGACGGATGAGCAGGACCGGGAGGTGCGTAGTTCCGCCGGCGATCAGCGGAGAGAAGACGGAGAGTCCACCCAGGACGACGAGCGGACCGTAGGAGCGGATGGATTCTCGGACCACCATGACGGGCGTGTGCAACAACACATTGCGAGATCCCGAATCCCCCCGACCACACGGACCATGGTTTGATTGGGCTATCCGCTTCGCTTATGCCGGCAAGGGGGAGATCCAGCAAGGAGGAGGAGAGGGGCCCCAGAGGCCCCTCTCCCAATGGTATCCTTATGTCGCAACGTCGTTGACGCCGTTGGTCAAGGTCTTCCTGTCGTTGATGGTCCACTCATCGCAGGTCGTGTCGCTATCCACATTGCCCTTGGCCCCGGCCGTAAATCCCGAAGCCGTGGCGGAAACAGCCGCTCCTCCGGTGGGGACGGAGGTCACATTGCAGGGGGTCGTCGCACTGCTGCTGCCGCTAATGGAGGTGGCGGTGCCGCCGACGTCATACCAATACGAGTATTTCGGGGTCCCGCTCGGCGTATACCCGAGGTTCCCGATGTTCGGCACCACAAACGTATTTTGCTCGGCAGCAAAAGCCGTCGCCGCGGTGAACATGGACCCCAACGCGATCTTGGACTCGGATTGCTTGGCTTTGGCCTGATACGCCGTAAAATTGGGGATGGCGATGGCCGCCAGGATTCCGATGATCGCCACCACGATCATCAACTCGATGAGCGTAAAGCCCTGGTTGCCTTTGACACGACCGGAAAAGGCATGCACCCGTTTTGCCATCAGAGGCCCTCCTTGTGAGTTGAACATTACGATTCTTGCGACCGTTTCAGGACTCAACAGTCGCATCCCATGACTTTGGCTTTTATAACGTCAAGCAATACCGGTGCCAGTCAATCTATCGGCCGCGCACCGCACAATGAGTTTAATAATATAAGAAAATCTCCACGAGAATCCCTGATGCGTCCTCCATAATGGACAGTTTTTGTCATCGCTCAAGCCCAAATTGTCCATTGAGGAGCGTGCCACCGGCTAATTCTGGGACACACGTTGCTGCGCCTTGCGGATACGTTCGTCCGTAGCAGGGTCCCCAAACCCTTTCGCCTTGAATCGGTCCGTCAGCTTCCGGTTGTTCGGATCCAGTTCCAGCGATCGAAGCCAAGACTCACGAGCGTCGGCCAAAAGGTTGTGGGTAAGGTAGATCTCGCCGAGGTGCTCGAAGAAGACAGGGTCGTCGGGCACTACCGCTACCGCCCGCTTCATTTCTACGAGGGCTTCCTGTAACCGGCCCATCTTGAAATACGCCCACGCAAGGCTATCCAGATAGTACCCGTTCTGAGGTTTGATCTCGAGTGCCTTCTGAATGAGCGCCACTGCTTCTCCCAATCGCATATCGCGTTCGGCGTACGTGTAGCCGAGGTAGTTCAAGGCGTCCGTGTGCTTGGGATCCAGCCGGATCGCTTCTTCCATCTCAAACACCAGTTCGTCGAACAGGCCCAATTTGTCGTAGGCCGTACCAAGATTGAAATGCAGATCGGCGTTGCCGGGGTTCCTTGTCAGGCCCTCTCTGAATGCGCCCGCCGCTTCCTCGTATCGCGTCGCCTGGAGTAGGGTCAGGCCCAGCAGGAGATAGGCCTCCGTCATCTTCGGGCTCAGCGCGACGACACGGCGGAAATGCGGGATGGCCTCCTCGCCCCGCTTGAGCCGGTAAAACAGAAAGCCCAGATGGAGGTGCGCATCGACGAACTGCTCGTCGGTCTGGATGATCGCTTGGTACTCCAAGATCGCCCGCTCGTAGTCCTTGATCTCTTCATAGAGATAGGCCAGGTGATCGCGCACCCGGAGTTCCTGGGGACGCAAGGTCAGCACGAATTTGATCTGCTCCACCGCTTTTGCGTATTCCTTCATCTCCCCATAGATCAACCCAATGCGGAGGTGGGCCTCCACATCGTCAGGAGACTCGGCCACGATCTCACGCAGCAGGGCCAGGACCGGCTCGTAAGCTTTCTCCGCCAAGAGCAGTCGGATCAAGCGCTGGCGGACCTCCCGGTTCCCGCGGTTGATCTCGTGCAACACCGCGCGGTAGACCGCGATAGCCTGGGCCGTCTCGCCCTGGGCCTCCAGCACCGCACCCAGGCCGAGATAGGCCGGCTCGGATCCGGGATTTGCGGCGAGAGCTTGCCTGTACACCTGCGCCGCCCGTTCCCAGGCTTTTTGCTCGATCAGCACCCGCCCCAAATAGAGATAGCCTGCCTGCCCGGAGGACGGCGAGGCCGCGATTCCACGATGGATGACCCGCTCCGCCTCCTCATACCGCTTGAGCCCTGCATACAACAGCCCTAGCGAAAAATACGCCTGCCCCTCCTGAGGGCGGAGCGCCACAAGACGCTCGTAGTACTCAATGGCCCGTTCCGACTGGCCTGTCGCCACCGCGACGGCGGCCAGGATTTGGATGGCCTGGAGGCTTGTGGGGTCACTCGCCAGCACGTGCTCGGCGTGGGCCTGAGCCTTCCCATGCTCGCCCCTGACATGATAGAGACTCGCCAGACGCAGGTGCAGCACCACGGAGGAAGGATCATATGAAAGGGCCTTCATGTATTCCGCCAGCGCAGCATCCCAGGAATTGGTTAGGTCGGACTGATAGCCGCGCATGAAATGGTAATAGGCCATCGGGTCGGGAACCGCTGCACCCTTTGAGGGTGAGGGCCCTGAAGAAAGTGCGCCATTCTCCGTGGCGGTACTGACCGCAGGACCGCTTCCCACAAGAAACAGCGCGCTCAGAATCCAACCGAGCAATCGCAGACGGATCTTGGGATGGAACAGCACGGGCGACTCCACTCTGTTACGTAAAGCAGCGGCCCTTACTCGCTGCCGCGACGCGAACGGGACTTTCACCCTACTGAATTATAGGTCTACCACGGTGAGCTGTCAAATCGAGTCCGGCCTCTGATAGTTTCCAAACTTGGCGTACTCCGGGAGGAACGTCAACTTAACCACGCCTGTCGGTCCATTACGGTGCTTGGCGATCAAAATTTCGGCCACGTTCTCCGGGTCCCTATCCTCAGCGAACTCTTTCTGTTGGCTGGAATACATGCCCTTGCGGTAGATCATAAGAACTAGATCCGCGTCCTGTTCAATAGCCCCCGATTCACGAAGATCGGCAAGCACCGGTTTTTTGTTCTCTCGGCTTTCCACTGCCCGGCTGAGTTGGGATAAGGCCACGATCGGAATATTCAATTCCTTGGCGACAGACTTGAGTGATCGGGATATATCGGAGATTTCCTGTTGACGAGTTTCGGTGTCGCCGCTTCCAGACATCAACTGGAGATAATCCACAACCACCAGATCGAGACCCGTCTCCGCCCGCTGCCGTCGGATTTTGGCCCGCATTTCCAGAGCGGTGATGCCGGGGGTATCATCAATGTAAATCTTGCTCTCATGCAAGGCGCTGGCGGCACGAGTCAGATGCTGCCATTCCCCGTGGTGCAGATGCCCGGTCCTGATCCGGTGCATATCGAGAGACCCGGCTGCGCTCAGGAGCCGCATGCACAATTGCTCCTTCGACATTTCAAGACTGAAGATGGCGACCGTGTATGATCGCGGCTTATGCAACGCGGCATTCAACGCCACCCCCAGCGCCAAGCTGGTTTTCCCCGTGCTCGGACGACCTGCAACAATAATCAGATCGGAGGGCTGGAGACCGGCAGTCATTTCATCTAGGTCCACAAATCCTGTGGGTATGCCTGTTATCTTTTCCTTCTGCTCATAAAGCTTGTTGATGTGCTCTAAAGTGCTGTTGACAACTTCCTTCATCGGACTGAAGGAGCGCCGAAGCCGGCGCTCGGCAATCCCGAAGATGCTCCGTTCGGCGAAGTCCAGCAACTCGTCAACGCGCTTAGACCGTTCATATCCAAGCGTCACGATCTCCGTCGCGGCGCTGATAAGAGATCGGTTGATCGCCACCTCATGGATGAGTTTCGCATGATACGTGACGCTGGCCGCGGTCGCCACAGACTGCGCGAGATCGGACAAATAAGCGCTCCCTCCGATTGCCTCCAACTGTCCGGAATGTCGGAGATGGTCTGTAAGGGTCACAATATCTATCACTTGACTCTGCTCGGATAATTCAATCATAGCCTCGAAAATCTTTATGTGCGCGGGTCGGTAAAAATCGCCTACGCCAACTATTTCGAGGGCCTTGTACAGCGCCTGGTTATCCAGCAGAATGGACCCGAGCACGGCCTGCTCCGCTTCGAGGTTCTGCGGCGGGAGTTTCAAACCGAGCGGGTCGTGGTTCTTCATCAGCGCTTTCCATTGACCCGACTGCGGGGCGTGAGCCTTCTCGCTTTTCCGGAAGCCGAAAGCCAGCGCCCTGGCGTCCCTTTCTGCATCGCCCGAAGCTGAAGAAGACAGTCCACGTCGAAGGCAAAGCCGGTAGAAGGAATGTCCCGGCCGAACCGGCCGATCAGGTGATCGTATCGTCCCCCACCCCCAACCTCCACCCCAAGACCGTGGGCATAGATGTCGAAAACCAGTCCGGTGTAATATTCCATCCGGCGGACTTCACCCATGTCCAAGAGGAGATGTTCGCCGAGGCCGGCCGCCATCATCCGATTCCACGCCTCGCGAAGCCGTGCCAGAGGCCGACGACAGTCCTCGGTCCGCGGAGCGAGACGGGCAGCCGCATCCAAGATCTCCCCTCGCCCAAAGAGTTCGGGCACCGCCAGGAGGGCCTTCACCGTCCTCCCCCGCACGCCGGCGCCGTGCAGCAGCTTCTCCATCCGGCCGATATCCTTGCAGGCCGCTGCTTCCCGGAGCCCTCGCTGAAGGGACGGCGAGACGCCCGTACGACGGAGCAGAGCATTGAAAAACGCCCCCTGACCGACGGCAATCGTAAAGGAAGTGATCCCAAGACGGCGGAGACACTCAGCCGCCACCATGATGGGTTCGACATCAGCCGCCGTGCCTTTGGGTCCGATTAATTCGATCCCGATCTGAAAAAACTCCCGGTCGCGGCCGGCGTGCTCCGGTTCGTAGCGAAAGACGTTGGCGCTGTAACAGAGTCGGAGGGGCAACGGCTGGTCCATCATACCCATCGCCACCATGCGTGCAATCTGCGCCGTCACGTCCGGGCGCAGCACAAGGATGCGACCGGTGGCACGATCCACCACTTTGTAAGACTTTTCAATGAGCTCCGCGTCAAGACCCGGTGCGAGCACGTCCAGGTACTCGAAGGTCGGGGGGATCACCTCCCGATACCCGCGTTCCGCGAAGACCGCGAAGACTGTGTCCTCCACAGCCCGTTTTTCACCGGCCGCAACGGGCAAAAAGGTGGCCACGCCTTGGGGAACTTGGGAGCGGGTCGGAATGGTCATGAAGAACAGCGCCGGCCGCAACGCCGGCTACAGACGTACGAGCTTGACCGACACGATATTCTGGGCGATCTTAATGGCCTGGAGTACCTCGACCGGCAGCGGGGCGTCCACCCCCACGATCAGCAAGGCCTGGCCCCCTTTTTCTTCGCGCGAGCACTGCATCCGGGCGATATTGATCTGGTGCTCACCGAGAATCTGCCCGACTTGTCCGATAACACCGGGCCGGTCGTAGTTCAGGATGAAGAGCATGTGCCCTTCCGGAACAATCTCGACATGGAAGGTGTCCAGTTGCACGATCCGCGGGTCTCGCCGACCGTACAGGGCGCCCCCCATCCGGCTCGTCTTCTTCTCGCCTTCCACCTGCAGCGTGATCAGGCTCGTGAAGTCCCCCGCGTCGGTGCTCTTGACTTCCTTGACTTCGATCCCGCGCTCTCGGGCGATCACCGGCGCGTTCACATAATTGACGGTCTCCTCCAGGATCGGCGTGAGGAGCCCCTTCAGAGCCGCGATGGTGAGCGGGGCCACGTTGACCCCGGCGACCTCCCCTTTGTACTCGATCGTCACCCGCTCGATCCCGCCCTCGTAGAGCTGGGATTGCAAGAGACCGAGTTTCTCGGCCAGCGTGATGTAGGGTTGGAGTCTCGGCAGCAGGTCCGCCGGCACCGACGGGAAGTTCACAGCCCCGCGTGCGATGCCGCGCGTCAGGTAGTCCACGATCTGCTCGGCTATGCCGACGGCCACGTTCTCCTGGGCTTCGGTCGTGGACGCCCCGATGTGCGGCGTGCAAATAAAATTATCCAGGGTCAGCAAGGGGTGGTCCGGGTTGACCGGCTCTACTTCAAAGACATCGAAGGCGGCGCCGGCGACCTTGCCGCTCTTGAGCGCCTCGAACAGGTCTTTCTCGTTGATGATTCCCCCGCGGGCGCAGTTGATGATGCGTACGCCGTCCTTCATCGCCCCGATGGTCTCGGCGTTGATGATGTTCTCTGTTTCGGCCGTCAGCGGGGTGTGCACGGTGATGATGTCGGCCCGCCGGAACAACTCATGCAGGCCCATCAACTCGACGCCCATCTTGCGGGCCCGCTCCTCGGCCAGGTACGGATCGAAGGCGATCACGTTCATCATCGCCCCCTGGGCCAGTTTCGCCAGGTGGCTTCCGATCTGGCCCATCCCGACGATGCCGAGGGTTTTGTTGTACAACTCTATGCCCATGAACCGGTCCTTCTCCCACTTGCCGGCCTTCAGGGAGGCGGCGGCCTGGGGGATCTTGCGGACCAGGGCGAAGATCATCGCCATCGTGTGTTCGGCCGTAGTGGCGGTATTGCCGCCTGGCGTGTTCATCACCACGATGCCACGCTTGGTGGCGGCCTGCGTGTCCACGTTGTCCAGCCCGGACCCCGCCCGCCCGATCACGCGGAGCTTCTCGGCAGCAGCGATCACTTCGGCCGTGACCTTGGTCGCGCTCCGCACGATCAGCCCTTCGTAATGCTTGATCTCCCGAAGCAGATCCTCCTTCTGCATCTTGGTCTTGACCTCGACGGTCAAGCCTGCCTTTTGGAGAATCTCCACGCCTTGCTTGGACAGGTTGTCGCTGATCAGAATCTTCATTTCGCGAGCAACAGCTCCTCCGCCTTCCCGACGCCCGATCCCAGCTTCACGGGATACCCCAGCCCC
>CAZITU010000018.1:0-35790 GCA_964542245.1 uncultured Nitrospirales bacterium
AGGCATCAGCGATCGCCTGGGGGTCCACCGCATGGCCCCATTCCACCTTGATCTCGATCCCGTTCACGCCGAAGGTCTTGCAGAGCTTCCCCCACCGCTCGCCGAATTTCCCCCCGTTCACGTAGAGGGCCTTGTCGCCGGGCGACAGAAAGTTCGCCACGGCTCCCTCCATCCCGCCGGTTCCCGAAGCGACCAGCGCGAGGACATCATTCTGGGTCTGGAAAAGCCATTTAAGATCCTCTCGAAGCTCCGCAAAGAGCGCAGTGAACTCCGGGGCCCTATGATGCACGATGGGCCTCGCCATGGCCAGCAAGACTTCCGGGGGAACTTGCGTCGGCCCCGGAGCCAACAAGTACCGTTTCAGCATGCCGCGGGTCTCCTTACTTGTGAAGCTGGCAGGATGGACAAAACCGTGGCCACGCTAACATAGAGGGACTGACCTGTCAAGGCGCGCCGGACCCTATTTTCATGAGAAATCAGCCGATTACACGGACCAGGGAGCCGGCCGTGGGCCCCGTTTTTCATTCTCAAGAGATCACCCTACTTCGGCGCGCACCATGTGTTGCAGTCGGACGACATAGGTTCCAGTGAACCTGTTTGGGCTTGCCTCTTCGCCGACGCCAGCATAGAATCCCTCACCGCCGTGACGTGAATCGCGTACTCACAGATCAGAATGAAAAGAGCATGTGATGGAGACGCCTAAGCAAGGCCTGGGCGCGGAGCGAGACGTCGCCGCCGGGAGTCGGTGGCCTTTGAGGTACGCGGCGGCGGTCCTCTGCGGCATCACGCTCGCCTTCTACTACGGACTCTGGCTTCCCGATCAGGTGCTGATTAAGCGTGACGCCTATCGGTTCCACCTTCCGATCAAACAGTATCTGATCGAACGACTTTCGGCCGGCGAGCTGCCACAGTGGTTCCCCTATGACGGAATGGGCCGCCCGTTCATCGGCGCGACCGCCACGGGAGTCTTCCACCCATTCACGGCGCTCTATTTCTTTCTCCCGGCCCACGACGCGTATCGTGCCTCGGCGCTCCTCTCCTGTCTCCTGGCGGCGATCGGGGCCTTCGCGCTGGGTCGTAGCCTGAAGTATTCACGTGCGGGGGCGTTGGTCGCCGGAGTTGCGTTCGCGCTCTCAGGCTATGTGGTGTCGCTCACAGAGAACATTCAGTACCTGTACTCGATCTGCGTGTTGCCGCTTTTTTGCGCTGCCATTGAGAAGGCTCTGAAGGAATCCCGCGCGTGGACGGTGGCGCCGGCGTTCATTTGGGCGACGGTCTTTCTGAACGGCGATGTGCAAACGGGATATTACTACGGCTTCATCGCGCTGCTCTGGACAGCCATGCGCGCGCCGGGTCCGCGTCGCGAGGGGTTTTTCCGACTGGCGCTCGCGGGAGCCTTGGCAGCCTTGTTGGCAGGCGTTCAGCTCGGGCCTTCGGCGTCGGTGTTCGTGGACAGCAACCGTATGCAGTCCGCCCTGTTTCATGAGGAGGCGCTGTCCTGGTCAACCCACCCGCTGCGCTTACTGACCGTACTGGCCTCGCCGATCGGCGGAAACGAAAACCCGGTGCAGTTGGGCTACTACTTCTTCGGCAGCCCGCGTCGCGGCATGTGGGCGGAAAGCCTCTATCTCGGCATACCCGTGACGGGACTGGCGCTGCTCGGCGCACGACAGCGCCCCGACCTGCGTGTGCTGGCGCTTCTCGGCGGCCTTACCCTCCTCCTCGCGCTCGGGCGCTATGGGGGGCTCTACGAAATTTTCTATCGTGTAGTGCCCCTCTGGTCGGCGTTTCGATACCCCGAAAAGCTCATGGGCGTGGTCTCCTTTGCCGCAGCCATGCTTGCCGGAGCGGGACTTGACGCGCTGCGCGAAGGGAAAGGGCGAACTGAACTCTGGCTTGCAGCGGCGATCCTGTGCGCGGGCGCGTGGCTCGGGTTACGGGCCGAGACCGTGAGCGCGTGGACGGCCGCAGGCTTCGGCGCGCCAGAAACCTTGACCCGCGAATTGTGTACGTCAGCGGGAGAGGCTTTCCTCTTCAGCGCGGTCGCCGGGCTGGGCATGTGGGTGATCATCCTGGGGACGCGGAGGGCGCAGCTTCGCGAATCGCTCTTCGTCGTCGCCCTGGCCGCGATCGTTACGCTCGACCTGGGACGCGCAGGCCTTCAAGCCTACCGCACCGTGCCCGCAGAGTTCGCAACCTTTACCCCCCTGTTCGTTCACGCGATCGCCGCACGGGAACACGCGCCGGCCCTCGGCCGCTTCCGGCTCGTCTCAATCCCTGAAACCCAGTTTGCGATACCGATCGCCCTCAAGCCTTCCCTCAGCCATGACGCGGAAAACGTGGAGCGCCGGCAGGCGCTCGATCTTGAGCATAATTCCCAGTTCCATCTTGAGACGGCGCTGGACTACTTCCCCGGTTACAGCGCGGCCTTCGATACCATGCTCAAGTGGAAGCCCAAGATGGAAACGGCCGCGCGTTTCAACGTTGTCTATCTCATCGGCCGCAGAGTTCGCCTGCGCGACCCGCTGTTCGCCAGCGGACGTGTGGCCGAACTCCTCGACTACGACCTCGTGCTGTTCAAAAATCCCGTGCCTGTCAAGCCACGCGCCTATCTCTCGCTGAAACCGGAGCGCGCGGCCTCCCCTCCCGATCCCAGCGCCCTGGTGGCGAGACCTGATTTCCAGAGCGGGGAGGTGGACGTGATCGAAACGTCCGCCGCGACGCTGCCCGGGCCTGCGAAGGGAGGACGCGTTGTAATGGAGCGGTACGCGCCCGAAGAGGTCAGGATACGGGTTGAAACCCCACAGCCGGCCGTCCTCGTTCTCCTCGACAGCTTCGCGCCGGGGTGGCATGCCACACTCGAGAACGGCATCGAGGCGCCGATCATGCGGGCCAACGCGCTGGCGAGGGCGGTGGTGGTACCGGCGGGAGACCACGTCGTCACGTTCTCCTATCGGACCCCCCTGCTCCAGGCAGGTGCCGGCGCGTCGGTCGCCGGCGTGATCCTCTGCCTGGGGATGATCGCCGACGCGCGCCGCAGGACGCGCATGGCCCGGTACGCCGTATGAGCCCGGCTCCGGCGAAGCCAGGCGACCGGTGGGGGAGTATGAGCCGCGCACTGTCGTCTTGGTGGCTGGCCGCGGTAGCCCTCTTCGGCATCACCCTCGTCTTCTACCACCGGCTTTGGTTGCCGGGCCTGGTGCTCATCCAGCGTGACGCCTTTCAATTCCATCTCCCGATCAAGCAGTACATGGTCGAGCGGCTGTCGGCCGGCGAACTGCCGCAATGGTTCCCTTACGAAGCCTTGGGGCGCCCCTTCCTCGGAACGACCGCCACCGGGATCTTTCATCCGTTCACGGCCCTCTATTTTCTTCTCACGGCGTCCGATGCCTACCGGGCCTCGACGCTCCTGTCGTGTCTACTGGCCGCCTTTGGAGCCTTCGCCTTGGGTCGTCGGCTGGCCTTCTCACCGGCAGGGGCACTGGCGGCTGGCGCGGGGTTTGCGTTGTCCGGCTACGTGGTCTCGGTCACGGACAACATCCAGTATCTGTACTCAATCTGCGTGTTGCCGCTCTTCTGCGCCGCGTTGGATAAGGCCCTGGCTGAAGGCCGGGCCTGGCCGGCGGTCCCGGCAGTTGTGTGGGCCACGGTGTTTCTCAACGGCGACGTGCAGACGGGATATTACTTCGGCTTCATCGCGTTGCTCTGGACGGCGGCGCGGGTCTCGGGACTCCACGACGCAATGTGGCTGCGTCTGGCGCTCGCAGGAGGGCTTACCGCCCTGCTCGCGGGCATTCAGCTCGGACCGGCCGCGGCGGTGTTTGCGGGCAGCCACCGGCTGCAGGCCGACCTGTTTCATGAGGAGGCATTCTACTGGTCCACCCACCCGCTGCGGTTGTTGACCGTCCTGGCCTCGCCGGTCGGCGAGAACGCGAACCCTGTGGAGGTGGGGCGCCTGTTCTTCGGCACCCCGCAACGGGGCGCAATGGGCGGGACGTGGGCGGAGAGCCTCTACTTGGGCATTCCGGTGTCGGGGCTGGTGCTCCTCGGGGCCTGGCAACGCCGCGACCTACGCGTGCTGGTTGTTCTCGGCGGGGCAGCCTTGCTCCTCGCGCTCGGTCGGTTTGGCGGTCTCTACGAGGTCTTCTACCATGTGGTGCCGCTCTGGTCGGCATTCCGGTATCCAGAAAAACTCATGGGGGTGGTCTCCTTCGCAGCCGCAATGCTCGCGGGGGCCGGGCTCGACGCGCTACGGGCGCGGCAAGGAAACCCGACGCTCTGGCTTGTGGCGGCGCTCCTTTGCGGAGGCCTGTGGCTGGCACTGCGCACCGAGGCTGCGGCCTCTTGGGCGGCTGCAACCTTCGACGCTCCAGCAGCCATGGCGGGTGAGATGACCCGTTCGGCCGCACGCGCCTTCATCTTCAGCGCAGGCGCCGCGCTTGCCGTTTGGGGGGTCGTTCGGGGCAACCGGGAAGGATGGCTGGACGGTACCCTGTTCCCCGTCACCCTCGTGACCATCCTCGCGCTCGACCTAGGACGCGGCAATCTTCACGCCTACCGTACCGGCCCGGTGGAGGCCGCAACATTCATTCCCCCGCTTGTCCAGGCCATTGCAGACCGCGAAGGCGCCCTGGGTCCGGGCCGGTTCCGGCTGATCTCTATCCGCGAATCCAAATACATGGTGCGGAGAAGTCTCCAACGTCTGCTGGGGCGGGACGCGGAGTCGGTTGAGCGCCGCCAGGCGCTGGACGTGGAGCACAATGCCCGGTTTCATCTCGAGACAACCCACGCCTATCTTCCCGGTTACAACAGGGCGCTCGCCGTCATGCTGCCCGACAAGCCCGAGGTCACGGTGGCCGCGCGATTTAACGTCGCCTATTTCATCAGTCCGCGCTCCCGCCTCCAAGACCCCCGGTACGCCCAGAAGCTCGTGGTTGGTCTTACGGACTTTGATCTCGGACTTTTTCAAAACCCCGCCCCTGTCAAGCCACGCGCCTATCTCTCGCTGAAACCGGAGCGCGCGGCCTCCCCTCCCGATCCCAGCGCCCTGGTGGCGAGACCTGATTTCCAGAGCGGGGAGGTGGACGTGATCGAAACGTCCGCCGCGACGCTGCCCGGGCCTGCGAAGGGAGGACGCGTTGTAATGGAGCGGTACGCGCCCGAAGAGGTCAGGATACGGGTTGAAACCCCACAGCCGGCCGTCCTCGTTCTCCTCGACAGCTTCGCGCCGGGGTGGCATGCCACACTCGAGAACGGCATCGAGGCGCCGATCATGCGGGCCAACGCGCTGGCGAGGGCGGTGGTGGTACCGGCGGGAGACCACGTCGTCACGTTCTCCTATCGGACCCCCCTGCTCCAGGCAGGAGCGGGAGCGTCACTCATCGGAGGCCTGATCTGCCTGGCGATGATCGTGCAGGCTGTCCAGCGGACCGGCCAGAGCCGGTGCGCCCCATGAGCTTGAAGCTTTCCATCATCATCCCCGCCTATAATGAACAAAGGACTATCGAAGCGGTCGTACGGCGCGTTCAGGCCGCCGACATCGGTCCCCTCGACAAGGAAATCATCGTGGTGGACGATGGGTCCACGGACGGCACCCTGGACGTCTTGAAGGGGCTTTCCGGTATCCGCCATCTCTCCCATCAACGCAACGCCGGGAAAGGTGCAGCCCTCACCACCGGCTTTCAGGCTGCCACCGGAGACGTCCTCCTCATCCAAGACGCCGACTTAGAGTATGATCCGGGGGACTATCGGGCCGTGATCCGGCCGATCGTGGACGGGCGTAGCGAGGTCGTCATGGGGTCCAGGTTTCTCCTGGAACGACCGGTGTTCTTTGGTAAGCGGCGGTCCCCTTACTTGGCGCACTATCTCGGCAACCTGCTCATTGTGCGGATCACCAACCTGTTATACTGGCGGAGGTTCACGGATTACGAGGGCTGCTATAAGGCGTTTGCTCGAAAAGCTCTGGCGTCCGTGCGCGTGGGCGCCCACGGATTCGAATACGACAATGAACTCATGTGTAAGTTGATGCGAACAGGCGCCCGCATCGTGGAGGTCCCGATTCAATATACACCCCGCACCTATGAACACGGGAAGAAGATCACCTGGAGACACGGGCTCATCATCTTGTGGACAATCCTGAAATGGCGAGTCCTCCCGCTCTGAGTCGGCCCGCACGCAGGGCTCTTGAACCGCAAACTGAAACTTACCTCGACCCTTCCGCCGTTCGCATGGAACTCCGGACGACGGCGGCTTATAATACGGGCGTGTTTCGTCACGCCCCGATACGTCTTCTTGCTGCAACCATGCTCACGGTCCTCGCCGGTGTCGCGGTCGCCCAAACCAAGGGCGAGTGGGTCACCAAGGCGCCTGCTCTGACCAAACGGACCGAGGTCGTGGTCGCCGGGGCCCTCGGCAAGATTTATGTGATCGGCGGTTTCGTGGGGGGTCTCTCCGTCATTACGCCGGCCGTCGAAGAATACGACCCCCGCACCGATACATGGCGCGAACGCGTCCCCCTCCCCACGGGTCTCCATCACGCCGGGATCGGCGTGGTGAACAATCGGCTCTATGTCATCGGCGGATTCGAGCATTCCTTCTTGACGATGTGGAACCCGGTGGCGGGCGTGTACGAGTACGACCCCGGAGCCGACCGGTGGACTGCCCGTAGACCCATGCCCGCCCCCCGTGGAGCATTGGCGGTCGCGGTGCTGGACGGCAAGCTCCACGCCGTAGGCGGTTACACCCGGGACGGCAATACCGGTGCACACGAGGTGTACGATCCGGCGACCGATACCTGGGTCACGCGGGCCCCGATGCCTACCGCCCGCGATCACCATGCGGCAGCCGCCCTCGGCGGTCGACTCTATGCCATCGGCGGCCGGCTCAACCGGCAGTACAGCCAAAACCTATCCGTCACAGAAGAGTACGACCCGGCGGCCGACCGATGGGCCCGCAAGGCGGACCTTCCCACGGCCCGCAGCGGGATCACGGCCGCCGTCGTGGGCGACCGGATCTATGTTTTCGGCGGAGAAGCGCCGGCCGGCACCTTCCGCGAGAATGAGGCATACCAGCCGGCCAGCGATACCTGGGAAGCGCAGGCCCCCATGCCCACCGCCCGGCATGGGCTGGGCTCGGCGGTGGTGGACGGCCGCATTTATGTGCTCACCGGCGGCCCCACTCCGGGCGGCTCCTTCAGCGACGCCAACGAGATGTTCACCCCGCCGGCGCCGCGTCGGTAACCGCCTCTCGTCGCACGCCCAGGCTTAGAGCGAACTCAATCAGCAGTCCGTCTCGGCACCCGGCGGGCGGACTCGGTTCGGGCTTTCTGCTTGCGCTTGTCACGGTATGACTGGAGCTCTTCTTCCATGGCGAGAAACGTCGCGCGGATGGCCTCTTCGAAGGTCTTGTCGGTCTTGCTCGCCGTGAACGTCCCGCCGCGCACGTTGCACACCAGCCGCGCGGAGGCGATCCTCGGCCCTTTGTTGTGATGTCGGTTCCGCTCAAGGGTCATCCGGGCGTGGAGGATGTCGTGGTGCCCGTCCTGGAGATCATGTAAGCGGCGCTCGATCTCTTCCTGCCAGCGCGGCGCCATGGGAATGTTGCGGCTCTCAGTGCGAATGTCCATGCTGCCTCCATTGCAAATTGGCGGTCCCCACCAGAGATTGCTCAAGGGATAGTCTACCACCGGCCGTCGTTGCATGATCAAAGCCCTTGCGGCCTTGCCTGCGATCTCCATTTTTGATACACGTGTCCATAGCTTTCGCATTCCGCTCCGTGTCTTCAGGAGGTGCGGCCATACCGATCTACGAATATCGGTGCGACGCGTGCGGGAAGCAGACCAGCCTGTTCGTCCGCAGCATCAGCGATCCGACGCCGGCACGTTGCCGGTTCTGCCACGGTGACCGCCTCACTCGTCTCATCTCCCGGATCGCCACACCCAAATCCGAGGAGGCTCGCATGGAAGCGTTGGCCGATCCCACAGCCCTCGGCGGTCTCGACGAGAACGACCCGCAGAGCATGGCCCGCTGGATGAAGAAGATGGCCGGCGAGATGGGCGAAGAGTTCGACGACGGGATGCTGGAGGAGATGGAAGCGGCAACCGACAACCCAAGCGCGAAAGACGAAGACGGCATGGTCGAATGAAGGCCCTGGAGCGTCGCGAGCGCATCGGGGCGACCTACGGTTTCAGCCACACCTTTCGCATCACATCATTCTCCTGAATCTTCCCCAACACTTCCAGCCCTTCCACCACCTGCCCGAAGACGGTGTACTTCCCGTCCAGGAACGGCTGCGTCTCCAGACAGATGTAGAACTGGCTGTCGGCACTATCGGCGTCCCGCGTGCGGGCCATCCCCGCCGTTCCAGGCACATGCTTTTTCTCGTTGAACTCGGCGGCAATGGTTTGGCCGCTGCCTCCAGTCCCGTCCGCGGAGGGATCGCCGCCCTGAATCAGAAACTTTGGAACGACGCGATGGAAGGTGAGGCCGTTATAGAACCCCTTCTTTACCAGTTCGCTGAAGCGGGCCACCGTTTTAGGAGCCACATCGGGATAAAGGTCGAGGGTGAGCTTGCCGCGATCGGTCTCGATGATCACCTGCGGGACGAGCGGCCTGCCCGGTTGAGCGGGACCCGGCTTTTCCATCTTCGGCGCCGGAGCAGCAGGGAGCGCCGGTTTGTCGGTCGGAGAGGCCGCCCGCGCCAACGGGGAGACGAGCACACTCGTGAGCAGCAGTAGAGCGGCGAAACGGTGTGGGCCGTCGCCCGGCGACCACGGCATGGCGTACCCCGTGCCCTCCTCACTCCTATTTCTCGATGATCGTGACGGTCATCTCGATCCGCTCATTCGGCAAGTCATTCTGGTCTTTTGGAGAATTCACGATTTGGTCCGCTACTTCCATCCCCTTGATGACTTCACCGAAGACCGTGTACTGGCGGTCCAGGAAAGGAGAATTCTTCACCACGATGAAGAACTGCGAGCCGGCGCTGTCTGGATTGTTGGACCTGGCCATCGAGACGATCCCCCGGGTATGGGGCTTGGCATTAAACTCGGCCTTCAGCCGGACGCCGGGTGGTCCTCCCATCCCGTACTCGCTCTTCTTGTTGGGGTCTTTGGTGTTGGGATCGCCGCCCTGGATCATGAACCCCGGGATCACGCGGTGGAAGAGCGTCTTGTCGTAGAAACCTGATTTGGCCAGCGTGATGAAGTTCTCGACATGTTTCGGCGCCAGCTCGGGGTAAAACTTGATTTCCATTTCACCGAATTTGGTCTTGATGATCGCGTGGGGTTCCATTTTCGCTCCTCCTGTGGGCTTTTTGTCCTCCGCCGCTGACCCATTTCCCACCATGCCCATGAGGAGCAGAGTGAGCATGACTATCCCGCACTGGTATCGCATGGTTCCCCCTTACTCTCGTCGTAATTGTTCGAGCGCTTGTTGGGCGGCCATCTGTTCTGCCTCTTTCTTGCTTTTCCCAACGCCGGCACCGTACCGATCGCCTCGGATCAGGACCTCGATCTCGAACATCTTCTCATGATCGGGCCCTGTCTCTCGGACCGTCCGGTACTGCGGGAGCATCTCAAACTCCCGCTGGCAAAGTTCCTGCAGGTCGGTCTTGGAGTCCGACCTGGCAAGCGACCGGTCGCACGACGCCAGTTCGTCACCGAACACGGTTTTGACGCATTGCGTCGCCGCCTCCAGCCCGCCGTCCCGGTACACGCCGGCGAAGACCGCCTCCAGCGCGTCCGCCAGGATGGACGGTTTATCACGCCCCTGCGTGACCGCCTCCCCACGACCCAGACGGAGCACGCCACCGAGCTCGATCCGCCGGGCCACGCGGGACAGCGTCTCCTCGCTCACCAGCCGCGATCTCAACTTCGATAATTCCCCCTCGGCAGCATCCGGGAGGACCGCTATGAGATGCACGCTCACCACAAGGTTCAAAACCGCGTCGCCCAGAAATTCCAGCCTCTCGCTGTCGGCTTCACCGGATCGCCTTGCTTCATTGAGATAAGACTTGTGCGTCAGGGCTTCGACGAGCAGGCTCTCTTGCCGAAACCGGTACCCGAGCCGGCGCTGAAGTTCATCCAGGCCACCAGACCGCATGGACACTCATGCCGTGCAATGGCTGAAGATCAAGCAGGCGTTGACGCCGCCGAAGCCGAACGAGTTCGACAGGACGACACGCACCTCGGCCCGGCGGGCAGTGTTGGGAATGTAATCCAAGTCGCAGTCGGGATCAGGCACTTCCTGATTGATGGTGGGCGGCAAGAACCCGCGGTGGATCGCCAGGACGCTGAAAATCGCTTCGACCCCACCGGCGGCGCCCAGCAGGTGACCGGTCATGGATTTGGTCGAGCTGATGGCCAAGCGACGGGCGTGCGCTCCAAAGACCTGCTTGAGCGCGGCCGTCTCGATGCGATCGGCCATCGTGGACGTGGCATGGGCATTCACGTACTCCACGGCCTCGGGGGCCAGGCCGGCGTCCTCCAACGCCCGCCGCATGCAGCGGACGGCCCCGCCGCCGTCGTCGGGCGGGGCGGTTATATGATAGGCGTCTGCGGTCATTCCGTAGCCGACCACCTCCGCATAGATGC
Source organism: uncultured Nitrospirales bacterium (assembly GCA_964542245.1). Taxonomy (GTDB): domain Bacteria; phylum Nitrospirota; class Nitrospiria; order Nitrospirales; family NS-4; genus CAZITU01. The sequence continues at coordinate 10,592 of CAZITU010000018.1, forward strand.
GGGCTCCGCGCTTTCGGGCTGATTCCAGTTCTTCCAGCACCACCACCCCCGCGCCTTCCCCGAGGACGAACCCGTCCCGTTCTTTATCGAACGGTCGGCTGGCACGTCCCGGTTCGGCATTGCGCGTCGAGAGAGCCTTGGCTGAGGCAAACCCCGCCACGCACAAGGGCGTGATCGCCGCCTCCGTGCCGCCGGCGACCATCGCATCCGCCTCGCCGTGCTGGATGATTCGGAAGGCATCCCCGATGCAGTGATTGCCGGTCGCGCAGGCCGTGACCGCGCAGGAATTCGGTCCGCGCGCGCCGATTCGCATCGAGACCTGGCCGGACGCGAGGTTGATGATGACCATCGGAATGAAAAACGGGGATACTCGGTCCGGCCCCTTCTCCAGAAGAACTCGATGGTAGTGCTCGATGGCCGGGAGACCGCCGATCCCGGAGCCGATGTAGACGCCGACCCGATCCGCATTCTCCTCCGTGATCTTGAGACCGGAGTCATCCACCGCCATCTGGCTGGCGCCGACGGCGTAATGGATGAAAGTGTCCATCTTCTTGATCTCTTTTTTTTCAATGTAGTCCGAGGGATTGAAATCCGTGACCTCACCGGCAATCTGGCAGGCGTGGTCGGCGGGATCAAACTTGGTGATCCGACCGATCCCGGACCGGCCGGCGCACAGGGCGTTCCACGTCTTCTCGACACCGGTGCCCAGCGGAGTAACGAGTCCGAGGCCCGTTACGACGACCCGTCTTTTCTGGAAGGCTGTGCCCATGCGACTTCAGGCGAATCCCGGTGCCTTCAGATATTCTCCTTGATAAAATCCACCGCATCCTGGACGGTCAGGATCTTCTCCGCCTTGTCGTCCGGGATTTCGATCTCGAACGCTTCCTCGAAGGCCATCACCAGTTCGACGGTATCCAACGAATCCGCGCCAAGATCTTCCACGAATTTGGCGTCCGGGACGACATCGTCCTCCTCCACGCCTAATTGCTCTGCAATGATCTTTTTGACCCGCTCTTCAACTGCTGCCATAGATCTCACTCCCTCCTCCCTCCCCACCACTGCCGGCGCGAGGCCAGGAATGTCCTCACGCCATCATCATACCGCCGTTCACGTGTAACACGTGTCCCGTAATGTACGCCGCTTCTGGCGAAACAAGGAACCTCACGGCCTCGGCCACATCGCCGGGGCTCCCTAACCGCCCGAGTGGAATCTGTTTGAGGAGCGCAGTCCGGACCTCCTCGCTCAACCCCTGAGTCATGGCCGTCTCGATGAACCCTGGAGCCACCGCGTTCACGGTGATCCCTCGGCTCGCGTACTCCCTGGCGACCGTCTTGGTAAACCCGATGACGGCCGCCTTCGAGGCCGCGTAATTCGCCTGCCCGGCGTTGCCCATGAGGCCGACGACCGAGGCGATATTGACCATCGCGCCCCCGCGTTGTTTCGTCATGGCGGGCAGCACGGCCTTGGTGCAATGGAACGTCCCTTTGAGATTGACGTCGAGCACCAGGTTCCAGTCTTCCTCCTTCATGCGCAGGATAAGTCCGTCACGGGTGATCCCCGCATTGTTGACCAGGATGTCGAGACGTCCGAACTCAGCCAAAACGTGATCAGCCATCGCCTTGACATCAGCCCACTCGGCCACGTTGGCCTTGATCGCCAGGGCACGGCGTCCCTGTGCCGTCACCGCGGACGCCGTCTCCTGCGCGCGGACCGCGTCGAGGTCCACAACCGCAATATCCGCCCCCGCACGAGCCAAGGTCTCGGCGATCGCGCGCCCGATCCCCTGGGCCGCCCCCGTCACAACCGCAACTTTGCCCTCGATCCCCATCCCATTCGTTTCCCTGCCGGCTCAGGCTCCGCAGCTTCCAAGAGCCTCGACCGTTGCCGCCAAACTGGTCGGATCCTGCACGTTCAGCACCCGCAACTCGGAGGCAATCCGCTTGGCCAATCCCGAGAGGACCGTCCCCGGACCCACCTCCACAAGCGTGCGCACCCCTAACCCCTTGAGTACCCGTACCGAATCCTCCCACAGGACAGAGGAAGGAAGCTGGCGAATAAGGGACGCCCGTACCTCCGTTGCGGCGTGGATCGGCTTGGCATCTGCATTGTTGACGAGGGGGACGGCTAGGTCATTCAGCGGGACGCGGGCCACATCCGAAGCCAGCCGGTCCGCCGCGGCCTGCATGAGCGTGGTATGGACCGGGACGCTGACCGGCAAGGGGATGGCCTTGCGGCATCCCTTCGCCTTGGCCAAACGCACAGCCTCCTCGACCGCGGCCTTCTCTCCCGCGATCACGATCTGTCCGGGAGCATTGTAGTTCGCTGGCGAGACCACGCCGAGCGCGGAGGCTGCCCGGCACACTTCCGCGACCACCTCGCGATCCAACCCCAGGATGGCGCATACCAACCCCCTCCCCTCCGCCACAGCCTCTTGCATGTACCGCCCCCGGTTACGGACCAACGCTACAGCGTCGGGGAATGCGAGCCCTTCAGCCGCCACCAGCGCCGTATATTCCCCCAAGCTATGCCCCGCCACTGCGACCGGCCGAATCCCCGCCCGCTGCAAGAGCCGCAGGGCAATGACACTGACGGTCAAGAGGGCTGGCTGGGTGTATTCGGTGAGGTTCAGTTGCTCCGCCGGTCCGTGACAGCACAACGCCGCGACGTCATAGCCGAGTACCTGGCCGGCCTGATCGAACAATGCTCGTGCGTCCGGTTCCTGCTCGTAAAACTCACACCCCATCCCGACGGACTGTGACCCCTGGCCGGGGAAGATAAAGGCTACTCCCAGAATCATGGCGTAAACATATGATGGAATTGCTCCCGGCTTGTCAACTGAAAACTCCCCTTCGACAGCTCCCAGGAAAGAGAGGCTAAGGGTTCAATCTACAACGAATTCACCGCCGTCGACGCAGATCACATTTCCCGTCACCCACTGGGCCTTCGGGTGCGCCAACAACCCGATCGCCTGGGCAACATCTTGGGGCGTCGTGAGGCGGCCCGAGGGATTCTTCGCGCGGGCCATCTGGATCATCCGGTCGGAGCCCGGGATCTTCCGGAGCGCCGGCGTGTCGGTCACCCCCGCCATGACGGCATTCACGGTGATTCCGAGCGGCCCCATCTCCAGCGTCAGTTGGCGCACGTGGGATTCCAGCGCGGCCTTGGCTGCGGACACGGCGCCGTACGTTTTCCACACGCGGGCCCCGCCGGCGCTGGTCATGGCAAAGACCCGCCCGCCCTGCCCCATGAGCCGGCGCCTGACCAGGTCCTGCGTCCAATACACGAGCGTGTTGGCCATCACATCCAGCGTCATGTCCATCTGGGCCTTCGTCAGGCTCTCTTCCTCGGTATCCGCAATGAAGGGCTTCAAGGTCCCGAACGCGAGCGAGTGCAGGAGCACGCGAACGGGCAATCGCCGAGCGTCCCCTCTGCATCGGTCTTGGACGGCGTCCAGCACCTCGCGGCGCTTGTCGGGATCGGCGGCATTCGCGTTGAAGAACAGCGCCTCCCGCCCCTTGGACTTGATCTCCTTGGTGATCCGCTCCACGTTGGCCAGCGTGGATTTCCGGTCCAGGTGGACGCCCACAATATGCATGCCGAGGCTGGCCAGCTCCAGAGCCGTGGCTTCGCCGAACCCGCTGGACGCACCCAGGATAAGGGCCCAGTCCCCTTCGAACGGCTGCATGCTTCGCTCGACACCCTGCGCCATCTCATCAGACCTCCCCTGTACGGATCACCAGACTGACCGTCTGCCTACCATTTCACGACAGCCGAGGCCCAGGTCAGACCGGCCCCGAACGCCGCCATGAGAATCCGACAACCCGGTGCGACCCGTCCGGCACGAACGGCCTGATCCAACGCCAGCGGGATCGATGCGGCCGAGGTATTGCCGTACCGGTCCATGTTGATCACCACCCGATCTTTCTCGAGACCCAGTCGCTCTACCACGGCGTTGAGGATGCGCAGGTTGGCCTGATGGGGAATAAATAGGTCCACATCCTTGACGTCCATCTTGTTGGCGGTCAGCGCTTCGCGGGCGGTCGACTCCAAGGTCTTGACGGCTACTTTGAAGGTTTCATGTCCCTTCATCTTCATATACTGCTGCCGGTTGGCCAGCATGTGGTCCGATGCCGGTAGGCGGGACCCCCCGCCGGGCACGCAGACAAGGTCCCACAGGTCTCCATCGGAGTGCAGATGCGTCGAGAGGATCCCCCGGTCGTCAAGGGTAGGCTCGACCAGCACCGCCCCGGCCCCATCCCCAAAGAGAATACAGGTGCTCCGGTCCGTCCAGTCCACGATCGCGGACATGACTTCGGTCCCGATGACTAGGGCACGCCTGCAGGTCCCGGTGCGGACATAGAGATCGGCCACCGAGAGGCCGTACAGGAACCCGGAGCAGGCGGCCGCCAAGTCGAACGCCATCGCCCGGTGCGCCTTGAGGTTGCGCTGGATCAGGCAGGCCGTCGAGGGCAGCAGCATGTCGGGCGTGCACGTGGCGACGAGGATAAGGTCGAGGTCTGCCGGGTCCCACTCGCCGGCTGCCAGGGCCGCACGGGCGGCTTCGGTTCCCAGGTCCGAGCTGGCCACGCCTTCGGCCACGACCCGGCGCTCCCGAATCCCGGTCCGTTCTGCGATCCATTCGTCCGAGGTCTCGACCATGTCCCCCAGGTCCGTATTGCGCAGGACGCGCGGAGGAGCGACCGACCCCGTGGCCACGATCCGGGCTCTCATCGCTCGGTCTCCCTGTCCTTGGCCCCATAGAGCGCGACGCTTTCTTCGATGTCGTGCTGGATGTGCTCGTTGACGCGGCCTTCGAAGATTTCCTTCGCGACGCGGATCGCGTTCTTGATGGCGCGCCCGGACGATCGGCCGTGGCTGATGATGCAGATCCCGTTCACCCCCAGCAGGGGCGCGCCGCCAAACTCGGCATAGTCCATCCGACGCTTGTACCGACCGAACACGGGCCGAAGCAGGGCATAGCCGAAGCGGCTGAGAAACGATCCGGCGGCAATTTCTTTAATCAGCATCTTCTTCAGCGCCTCGGCCACGCCTTCCGTGATCTTGAGCGCCACATTGCCGATGAAGCCGTCGCACACGACCACGTCGGCTGCGCCGGCAAAGATCTCCCGCCCCTCGACGTTCCCGACGAAGTTCAGGGGGCTCTCCTTAAGGCGCTTAAACGTCTCCTTCGTCACTTCGTTGCCCTTGGTATCCTCCTCCCCAATACTGAGCAAGCCGATCGTGGGATGCGCTTTGTTCAAGGCACGCTGCGCGTATTCGTGCCCCATGAGCGCGAACTGAATCAGCTGTTGGGCGCTGCAATCCACCGTGGCCCCCACGTCCAACAGGATCGAGTGCCCGGTCAGGGTCGGCAGGATCGTCGCAATGGCCGGGCGTTCCACACCCTTGAGAACGCCGAGCAGAAAGAAGGCCGTGACGACCGTGGCGCCCGTATTCCCCGCGCTGATAACGGCCGCCGCCTCTCCCTTCTTGACCAGCTCAGCACCGACCCAAATGGACGAGTCCCGCTTACGGCGGACCACCTGGGACGGCTGCTCATGCATCTCGACCCGTTGTGAGGCATGTTGCACGGTCAGGCCCGCCATCTCCTGAAGGCCTTGCCGACGCAACTCCTCCTTGAGCAGGGCTTCATCACCCACCAGGATGACTTCAACCCCGTACTCGCGGACCGCGAGGGCCGCGCCTTCGACCTCGGCGGCCGGGGCGTGATCCCCTCCCATAGCGTCCAGCGCGACCCTCATACCGAGCACAGACCTCGTCAGGACTCTTCGACCGCGATAACTTCCTGGCCTTTGTACGTTCCGCAAGTCAGACAGGTGTAATGCGGAGGTTTGGGTTGGTGGCACTGCGGACAAATCGACAGACTTTGCGGGCGGATCTTGAGCTTGGACGTCCGGCGCTTATCGCGCCGCGCCTTCGAGTGCTTATGTTTGGGGTTCGGCATAGAGGTCCTTCCTTGCTATGGCTTCTTAAGATATTCCCTGAGAACCGCCAATCGCGGGTCGGGCGGCGGCGCGCACGTGCATGCCCCCGCGTTGAGGTCCTGGCCGCACTGCCCGCACAAGCCCCGACACTCCGCTCTGCACTGCGGGCTGAACGGCACCGCCAGGAGCACCTCTTGGCGCACGAGATCGTCGAGGACGACGACGTCGTTGCGGTAGTAGTAATGCTCCGCCTCCTCCCGAGGCATCCGGTGCTCGCCGGCGGCGAACGTAGGAGGCGTCGGGAGGAATTGCGCGTCCACAGGGATGTCCAGCGGGGCCGGAAACTCCCGCAGGCACCGCACGCATTCATGGGCGACCGGCACCGCGATCCGCCCGGTCGCCGTAATCGCACTTTCCGCTTTGGCCAGCAGCACCTCCACCGAGATAGGCTGCAAAAAACGCGTGCCCCGCACGGTCACGTCAAGCTCGGCCGGATCCTCGGTAAACGCAAGCTGGAGCCCTTCGGCCGGTATGTCAGAGACACACACCTGCTTCATGGCCCCCTCACAAGCGGTCGCCTCAGGGCACCGCGCCGTCGCCGCCAACAAGAGCCGGCCTACCGCTCTTCGGCGAAGCCCACGAGAGCGATTGACCGCGCGCGCTTGACGGCGATTGTCAGCTCGCGTTGATGGCCCATGCAATTACCCGAAATCCGGCGGGGGATGATCCGGCCCCGTTCGGTCAGGAAGCTTCGAATCAGGCCGACGTCCTTGTAATCAATGCCTATCTTGTCGTGACAAAACCGGCAGACCCGCCGGCGCTGAAAGAGTCGTCCTCGCTCCACGATCTTAAGTTCCTTTCCTCAGAACGTCTCACCAGGTTCGTAATGGACGGGGTCGTCCATCGGTTCTCTCGCATCGCGCTCGGCACCCGGTTCCGGTCGTTTCGAGAGGAACCGGACATTTTCGGCGACCACCTCGTGCTTGGTCACCTTCTGGCCGTCCTTGGTCTCGAACTTCCGCATCTGAAGACGGCCTTCAATCAGAGCCCTGTTTCCCTTGCTGAGGTACTGGCCGCAGGACTCGGCCTGCTTGCCGAACACCACGATATCCACGAAGCAGACCTCTTCCTTCATGTCCTCTCCCTGGCGATACCGGCGGTTGACGGCCAGTCCAAAGTTGGCCACCGGCGTCCCGCTCGGAGCGTACCGGATTTCCGGGTCGCGCGTGAGGTTGCCCATCAAGATGACCTTATTAAACCCGGCCATGCTCCGGCTCCAGGGTCGCTCTCACCCAACCTTCTCCGGGACGTCCATCGCTCGAGCGGCCGGTTGTTCATCTGATTGCGACGTGCCACGAGCCATGGGGCACGGGGGGGGGTCAGGATGAGTTGTGTGAAGCCGCCGCTCGTCAAGCCTGACGGTCAGAAACTTGATCAGGGCGTCGTCCAATCGGAAGAAGCGCTCAAGTTCTGCCACCACCGTCCCATTTCCCCGGAAGACCAGTTGGACGAACACGCCTTTCTTTTCCCGCTTGACTTCGTACGCCAACTTCTTCTTGCCCCAGCTCTCGAAACGTTCGATGATGCCGCCGGTCTTTTCCACCGTCGCCTTGACCTTTTCTTGCACCTTCTGGACCTCTTCATCGGCCAGCGACGGGCGGATGATGAAAATGCATTCGTACAATTGCGCCATACCTGCTTTCCTTCCTTGTGGATGCAACGCCCGGAGCCGGGTCCGGAGCAAGGGGGTCAAAAAAGCGGCTTACCGTAACACAGCACCCCACCATAATCAAGGGAAGCGGCCCGTTGAAACGCCGCTCATGGACCCGTTGCAATGTCGGGACAACGGGTACCCCGACTTCGCGGCTGAAGAAGCCGCAGGCGCCGCCAAGCAGCGTCCACCGGTTACACATTAAATCGAAAGAACATCACGTCGCCGTCTTTGATGACGTACTCGCGCCCTTCCAGACGGAACAACCCCTTCTCCTTCACGCCCGCTTCGTTGCCGCAGACGATCAGATCGTTGTAATGATAGACTTCGGCCCGAATGAATCCCCGTTCCATATCGGAATGGATTTTCCCGGCAGCCTGAGCGGCTTTCGTCCCTTCCCGGATTGTCCAGGCCCGTGACTCCGTTTCCCCTGCGGTGAAAAACGTGATCAGGCCCAGAAGGTCATACGCCGTACGGACCAGCCGGACCAGCCCGCCTTCTCCGATGCCGAGTTCCCGGAGATAGTCGGCCCGGTCGTCAGACGCCAGTGCTGACACTTCCGCTTCGATGCTCCCGGCGATCGCTACGGCGCGCGCTCCGCGGGCCAGGGCCAGTTCCGCGACCCGACGCACGGTCGGGGTCTCTTCCTGGCCTTCCCCGACGTTGACGGCGAACACCATGGGTTTGGCTGTCAGGAGCTGGTACTCCCGCAGCCAGGCCTGCTCCGCGGCAGAGCAGGCCCCACTGCCCAGCCATTCACCTTTTCCCAACCGCTCGATGAGCCCGTTGAGGAACGCCATCTCCTGTGCGGCTCCGGCTTCGCCGGCCCGCACCTTCTTCTCGAGTTTTTCCTTGCGGCGCTCAAGCGTCTGCAAATCCGCCAGCATCAACTCTGTCTCGATCAGGCCGATGTCGCGCTCAGCGTCCACCTCGCCCACCACATGCATCACGTCGGGATTGTCAAAACATCGGACCACATGCACCAGGGCGTCGGCCTCACGGACCTGGCTCAGGAACTGATTCCCGAGTCCTTCCCCCACGCTCGATCCCTGAACGAGCCCGGCGATGTCGCGGAACTCGATGGCCGTCGGCGTGGTCTTCTTCGACTTGAAGATCTGCGTGAGTCGGATCAATCGTTCATCCGGGATCACCGCCACGCCGATGTTCGGTTCGACCGTGGAGAATGGGAAGTTAGCCACCACCGCCTTGCCGCCCGCCAAAGCGTTAAAGATAGTCGTTTTCCCCACGTTGGGAAGCCCAATAATCCCGCAATTCAGTGCCATGTGTGGTCGTGCAGGGGATGCGGCTACTTGGGGGGCACTCTGTTGAACCGGTTCATGGCGGACGCCAAGCCCTCGCAAATCCAACACTCCACAGCCAGAACCGCCTGCTTGACCGCTTCGTCGAGGACCGCTCGCTCACCGGCCGGCACGGGGGCGAGGACATAGTTCTCCGCTTCCATGTGTTCCGGAGGACGGCCGACGCCCAATTTTACACGGGCGAACTGATCCGTTTCGAGCGCGGTGATGATGGAGAGGACCCCGTTGTGCCCACCATGCCCTCCGCGGGCCTTGAGACGCACGCGTCCGGGGTCAAGATCGAGATCGTCGTGGACGACAATGACATCCTTGAGGCGGATGCCCAAGCCGGCGACCAGGTCGGCCACGATCGGCCCGCTTCGGTTCATGTAAGCCTGCGGCTTCGCCAGGGTCACGTCCCATCCAGCCACAAACCCCCGAGCCCTGGACACCGCCCCGCGTCGCTTGAACTCCAGCTCGATTCCGACAGCCAGCGCGTCCACGACCCAGAACCCTGCATTGTGTCGGGTCCCGGCATACGCCGGGCCAGGATTGCCGAGGCCGACGATCAACCGCAATGCTACTTCTTCTTCTCCCCTTTGGTTTCCTTACCTTCCTTTTTCTCTTTCTCGTCCTTGGCCTCAGCGGCGGGCGTCGGCGCAGCCTTGACTCCTGCCTTCGCACCGGCCGGGGCCTCTTCCACTACCTCTTCTTCTTCTTCCTTGGCTTTCCCGATCACCTCAGGTTCCGCTGCCCCTTCACCAGCCGGGGTGGCCGACAGCAAGGCCTCGAGCTTGGCCTCGGAGATCGGAGCGACTATGCTGACGACCATCATGTTGGGATCGTCCAGAACCCGAACGCCGGAGGGCGCGAGGATTTCCTTGACGTGGATGCCCTGATTGATCTTGAGCGGGCCTGGATCCACCACGAGATGCCCCGGAATCTGACCAGGTAGGCACTCGATGTGCAACTCACGCAGGTTGTGCTGCAGCACCCCGCCTTCGGCCACGCCAACCGGGGTTCCTGCTGTCACACCCACCGGAACACGGACGCGGACCGGCTTGTCCATGGCCACCTCAAAAAGATCGGCATGCAGGATCGCGCCGGTGATGGGGTCCACCTGGTAGTCGCGGAGCATCGCGGTCCGCTTCGCGTTTCCTCGCCCGCCGGCGATCTCCAGATTGAGCAAGGCATTGGAGCCTGACTCGGAGTGGAGAACGTTTCGAATCGCATCCGGCTTCATGGTCAAGGCCAGACATTCACCCTGGCCGTAGAGGATCCCAGGAATCTTTCCCGCCCGCCGCAGGGCGCGGGCGATGCCCTTGCCGACCGCGTGACGGGCCTCAACCTTCATGTCAAACTGCATGGCGTTCCCTTTCCCAATCGTTCCGAGACATTACACAAAAAGCGAACTGACGGACTCTTCCTCATGGATCCGTTTGATGGCTTCTCCGAGCAACGCCGCTACGGACAGGACCCGTAGTTTCGCACACGTGCGATCCTTGCCGTTGAGGGGAATCGTGTTGGTGACCACGACTTCTTCCAGCTTCGATGCGTTCAACCGGTCCAAGGCAGGACCCGAGAGCACGGCATGCGTGCAGGCTGTCCAGACACGCCTGGCACCGTGCTCCAGACACGCCCTCGCGCCTTCTGTAATCGTTCCCGCTGTGTCGATCATGTCGTCCAGCAACAGCGCGTCCCGGCCGGCCACATCCCCGATGATGTGCATGATATGGGCCTCGTTGGGTCCTTCGCGCCGCTTGTCAATGATCGCCAGGTTGGCCTGCAACCGCTTGGCGAACGCCCGGGCCCGCTCGACACCGCCCGCATCCGGCGAGACGACGACGAGGTCCTGTCCCCCCCGCCGTCCGACGTAATCCAGTAACACCGGCGCCGCGAAAAGATGGTCCACCGGAATTTTAAAAAAGCCCTGAATCTGACCGGCGTGGAGATCCATTGTGAGCACCCGGTCGGCCCCGGCCGTTGTGATCAGATCCGCGACGAGCTTGGCCGAGATCGGCATGCGGGGTTGATCTTTGCGATCCTGCCGCCCATAGCCATAATACGGAATCACGGCCGTGATCCGGTAGGCCGACGACCGTTTCAAGGCGTCAATCATGAGCAGCAATTCCATCACATGCTTGTTGACGGGATCGCAACAGGACTGGAACAGGAAGACATCTTTGCCGCGCACATTCTCGTTGATCTGGATCCGAATCTCGCCATCACTGAAGGTGGACACGAGTGCCTCCCCTTGCTCCACATCCAGATAGTCGCAAATCTCTTTGACGAGGGTCGGGTTCGACAGCCCGGCAAACAGCTTCAATTCATGCACGCCGACTCCCCTCCCGCCGAATCAGTTCAGCCTTCGCCGCGCGAGAAAAAAGGCAGTGTAATCCACCGCCTTTCTGCTTGTCAATCGAAGGAAGCCTGCCAGGACGTATGGGGCTGTGTCCGTGTCACCCACACCCTCCAGCCAGGCCGTCGGTCCAGACTTTCCGCCGCCGCTTGGGCAGCCACTTCCGAAGGAAACACCCCGAACATGGTCGAGCCGCTTCCCGAGAGCAGCGCGGTCCGAGCGCCGCGGTCCAGTAGCAGAAGACGCAGGTCGCGCAGGACTGGGTACTCCCGTTCCAGAACCGGACCGAAGTCATTCTCCGCCAGCGCGAGCAGCTCGTCCCATCGCACCGCCGGAGGTTTGTTGTCGGTCTCGCCCGAGAAGACGAGCGGCGGGCGAAACGAAAGGCCGGCCGTTCCTCCAGACCGAGACGCCGCCAGCCTCTCGTAGGCCCAGGCGGTCGAAATGGAGATGCCGGGATTGACCAGCAGAAGCCAGCCCTCGCCGTCCAATCGAAGCGGCGAGACCCGCTCCCCACGACCTTCGACCAGCGCCGTGGGCCCGTAGAAAAAAAACGGCACATCGCTCCCGATCTCCTTCCCGAGATCAGCCATCTCCGCCCGCGACCATCCCGTGTCGAAGAGGGTCACCAGCGCCTGGATGGTGGCGGCGGCATCGCTGCTGCCCCCGCCGACGCCGCCCGCGATCGGAAGCCTCTTACGGAGGAACAGGTGAACGCTCTGCCGCCGCCCCATCCGGGCCATGACCCGCACCGCCGCCTGATAAACCAGGTTTTGCGAACCGGTCGGCAGAGCGGCCCCCTCACAGGAGAGACGAATCCCTTGCGCACCGTCGCCTTCCTCGGCCACCACCGTATCCGCGAGAGCGACGGTCTGCATGACCGACCAGAGATTGTGATAGCCATCCGGTCTTCGATCCAGTATGCGGAGGATGAGGTTGACTTTGCCGGGTGCGGCCACTTCGACGCCGCGGTCAGTCACTCTCTTCACTCTCGTCCGATCCCTCGTTCGATTCGTCACCAGTTTTAATCCCGTACTTATCCACGCGGTAGCGGAAAGATCGAGCATTGAGCTTCAGCAAACGAGCGGCCTCTTTCTTCACGCCCCCGCTTCGCTCGAGTGCCTTAACCAACAGGTCCCGTTCGATGCCATTGATCAGACCCTCGAGATCGAGCCCTTCAAGCGGGAGATCGGCCGGGATTCCGAGTCCGCCGCTGGACGATCCTCGTAACCACTGCGCAAGATCATTGAGGGTGATCTCTGGCCCAGGGGCCAGGGCGACCACCCGTTCCATCACGTTCTCCAGTTCCCGCACATTCCCCCTCCATTCATACTGCTTGAGTACCCGCATGGCAGCGGGGGCAACCTTCAGAACCGGCTTGTTCGCCTTCCGACAGAAGACCGCGAGAAAGTGGTGGACGAGCAGGGGAATATCCTCGGGGCGCGAGCGGAGCGGAGGCAAGATGATGGGGATCACATCCAACCGATAGTAGAGATCCTCGCGGAACAACCCTTGAGCCACCACCTTCGCCAAGTCTTTGTTCGTAGCCGCGATGATCCGAACGTCCACCTTGATGTTCCGGGTTCCGCCGATCTGCCGGAACTCACGCTCCTGGAGCACCCGCAACAATTTGACTTGGATCCCCGGTGGAGCGTCTGCAATCTCATCGAGGAACACCGTTCCCCCGTCGGCCACTTCGAAGAGGCCTTCCTTGTTGGCCACCGCGCCGGTGAAGGACCCTCGCATGTGGCCGAACAGTTCGCTCTCCAGCAAGGGTTCCGGCAGAGCCCCGCAATTGACCGTCACAAACGAGCGATCGCGGCGGGGGCTGTTGTCGTGGATGGCGCGGGCGACCAATTCCTTTCCGGTCCCGCTCTCACCGCAGATTAGAACCGTGCTGTTGGTGTCCGCCACGCGGTGAATAAGCGTGAAGACCTTGAGCATCGATTCGCTGGCGCCGATGAAATTTTCAAACGAAGCCAGTCCCTTCAACTCGCGCTTCAACAACAAGTTTTCGGCCGTCAGCCGTTTGGCGTCGAGGGCCTTGTGGACTGTCAGTTCCACGTGATCGTTGTTGAAGGGCTTCGTCAGGACATCATAGGCTCCCAGCTTCACCGCCTCGACACCCACCTCCAATGTCGCGTAGGCCGTGAGGACGATGACGACGGTATTCGGCGAGATGTCCTTGACCGCCTTGAGGACGTCCATCCCGCCGATCGGACCCGCCATCTTGAGGTCCGTGATGACGAGATCGAAGATGTCGGACCCGATGAGCCGAACGGCCTCTTCGCCGCTCTTAGCCTCGACTACGCTGTGCCCGGCCCCTCCCAGGACGGCGTTGAGGACCTCGCGCATACCACGCTCATCGTCCACGACGAGAACTTTTGCCGGCGCCGCTTCCACTACAGCATCTCCTGCTCGACCCGGTCTCCCAGCGGAAGGTTGAGGCGCACACGCGTCCCCTGTCCGAGCACGCTGTCGATGTGCACGCTGCCCCGGTGCTCCTCCAAGATCCGGTGAACCACCGAAAGTCCGAGGCCTGTTCCTCCTTCTTTCGTCGTGAAGAAGGGATAAAAGATCTTCCCGAGGTGGTCCGAGGGGATCCCTTCTCCCGTGTCCTCGAACACGATCTCGACCGATTCCCCCTCCTGCCCGCCGGCCGAGACCGGCGCCAGGCGCGCCGACACCGTCAGCGTTCCCCCTTGCGGCATCGCTTGACAGGCATTCACGCCCAGATTCCAGCACACCTGATGCATCTGGTCGGGATCCAGCAGCGCGGTGACACCATCGAGGGCGTACTTGCGGACAAACCGGATGGAAGCGGCGAATTCGGGGGCCTGCTCGAGCATCCGCATAGTCTCCTCAACCACCTCGCTGGCATCGGATGACTTGAGGTTCAACGGACGGGGGCGCGCGTACTGGAGAAAGCCGGTGACGATGCTGTTCAATCGGTCGGTCTCGTGCAAGGCGAGGTCCAGCAGAGAGCGGTTGACATCGGCCGGGCGAAGATCTTTGCGAAGAACCTGCAACGCGCCGGATAGAGCCGCCAAGGGGTTCCTGACTTCATGGGCCATGCCGGCCGACATCTCGCCGATTGTGGCCAGCCATTGCTTCCGGCGTACCGCCTCTTCCATCCTCTTGAGGGGAGTGATGTCCTGGAAGACCCCCACAACGCCCGTATGAAGCCCACGCTCGAGCAACGGGGAGAAGCTCATCCCCACGATGAAGCGGCTCCCGTCCTTTCGGCGCCCCACCTCTTCGATGCGACTCGGCAGCGCGGCGGTTGGGACTCCTTCCGTGATGACGGGAGACGTCCAGCCGAACACCTCCCACCAGAATCGGCCGAGAGTCTCCGCTTCAGCGAAGCCCATGGTCTTTTCAGCTTTCCGGTTGAAGGAGGTGATCCGGCCCCCAGGATCGGTGGTGAAGACTCCACTGTCTATGCTTTCCAGAATGCAGCGGTGAAACTCCTGCAACTCGGTGAGGTCGCGGTCCTTCTCCTCGAGCCGCTCTCCCGAACGCTTCAGCTTCTGCGCCAAGGTCCCGCTCAAATACCCGACCATGATGAACGCGAGAAGGTTGAGCGAGAGATTGTAGTAGACCTCGGGAGTCGGCAGTTCCGTGGTCGACAGCCACGTGGCGGACGGAAGGATATGATACAGCGTCCGGTAGTACTGGAGATCGACGATCCCTCCGTAGAGGATGCCGGCAGCCGAGGCCGCCACAAGCCCCCCCTTCCGAGACAGGAGGCCGCTGGCCGCCGTGATAGAGATAATGTAGAGGAGGGAGAACGGGCTCTCCACGCCGCCGGTGATCGCCACCAGAGCGGTTTCAAAGAGAATGTCCCCCCCGAGCTGGAGATAGGCGAACGGCGTCATATCCTTCAAGCGATTGATCAGAAGACTATAGACAATGGTGAGAAGGTAGGTCGCGATGATCAGGCTGTAATAGGCGGGAATAGACTGGGCGCTCTTACCGATCTGAAAATAGATCGACACCCCCAGCGTCAGGGTAACAATCGCGACCCTGATACCCATGAGCCACTTGAGCTTGCGACGAAGGGCGTCCATGCATTTCGTCGGACCGCAACTTAACCGATGGCTTGGGCCATTTTGAAGATCGGGAGGTACATGGCGATCACAATGAACCCGATGACGGTTCCCAGGAACACCATGAGCATGGGCTCCAACAGGGAGGTCAGCGCGGCCACCGCCGTGTCAATTTCCTCATCGTAGAAGTCGGCAATCTTCGCCAGCATGGCGTCCAGGGCGCCGGTGGCTTCGCCGACGGAAATCATCTGGACCACCATCGCCGGAAACACCTCGGACTTGCCGATCGGCTCCGCAAGGGTCTTCCCTTCACCAACGCTGGACCGCGCCGCCATGATCGCGTTTTCCACGACCTTGTTGCCGGCCGTCCGCGCGGTAATCTCGAGCGCGTCCATAATCGGCACGCCGCTTTGAATCAAGGTCCCGAAGGTGCGTGTGAAACGGGCGACTGCGATCTTGCGGATGAGATCCCCCATGACCGGCACCTTGAGCGCCCACGTGTCCATTTTCAGCCGCCCCCCGGGGGTTGCGTAGTACCGCTTTATCCCATACAGGGCGACCCCCGCCGCCGCGATCATGAAGATAATGTAGTTCTGCATGAATTCGCTGGCACTAATCACAAGCTGGGTCGGTCCCGGCAGAGCCCCGCCGAAATCGGTAAACATCTTCGCGAAGATGGGGATCACCCAGACCATCAGGACCGTGACGACGATGATGGCCACAGCCACAATGGCGGCTGGATACACCATGGCCGACTTGACCTGGCTTTTCAATTTCGCATCTTTTTCCATCTGCTTGGCCAGGCGCTGCAGAATCGTGTCAAGAATCCCGCCGACCTCGCCGGCCTGCACCATGTTGGCATAGAGATTGCTGAACACTTTCGGGTGCTTCTTCAGGGCGTCCGCGTATGTTACCCCGGACTCCACATCCAGCTTGACCTCGCCCAGCACCGCGCCGAGGGTCCGGTTATCGGTCTGCGCAGCGAGAATTTCGAGGCACTGTACCAGGGGGAGCCCGGCGTCGATCATGGTGGCGAACTGACGGGTGAAGATGACGAGGTCCTTGTCTGTGATCTTCTTTTTCGGAGCCGCGGTCTTTTTCTTCGGCTCGATGCTGCTAACGGTGATGCCCTGGGTGCGGAGTTGGGCGATGGCCGTGTCGCGATCTACGGCATCAAGTTCTCCCTTGGTGGGCTGCCCCCCGCGGGCCTTTCCGGCATAGGCGAAGACTGGCATGCAATTACCTCATTCGCTCCGCGATGGCATCACATCAGTCGGCGACGGAGCTGGCTTCTACTTCCTCGATGGTCGTGATTCCTTGAGCGATCTTGGACAGGCCGCTCATGCGGATCGTCTTGGTCCCTTCCTCGATCGAAATCTGCTTGATCTCATCCGTCGAGGCTCCCCGAAGAATCGCCTCACGGATCCGCTGGGTGACAAACATGATCTGGTAGAGGGCCACGCGTCCCTTGTACCCCTTGTTGCTACAAGTCGCGCATCCCTTCCCCTTCATGGGCGTGGCAGTGGCGATTTCCTCGTCCTTCATGCCGAGCTTTTTCAGCATCTCCGGTGTGACGCTGGGGTCCGGTTCCTTGCAATCCTTGCAGATGCGCCGGGCCAGGCGCTGGGCAATAATCAGGAGGACGGAAGAAGCGACCAAGAACGGCTCGATGCCCATGTTGAGGAGCCGGTTGATCGTCGCCGGCGCATCGTTGGTGTGGAGCGAAGCTAAGACCAGGTGGCCGGTCAGCGCGGCCTTGACCCCAATCTCGCCGGTCTCGAAGTCCCGAATCTCGCCGATCATGATGATATCGGGGTCCTGACGCAGGAAGGATTTCAACGCGGCCGCGAACGTCAGCCCGATGTCCGGCTGGACCAGGACCTGGTTGATCCCCATGAAATTGAACTCGACCGGGTCCTCAGCCGTGGAGATGTTGACGTCGGGAGTGTTGAGGGCTTGTAGGGCAGAATAGAGCGTTGTGGTTTTCCCGCTCCCCGTCGGTCCGGTGACCAGGAGCATTCCATAGGGCGCCGCCAAGGCGGTATTAAAGTCGGCTTTCTGCTTATCATCGAAGCCGAGCTTTTCCATATCGACCATGATGTTGGCCTTATCCAGGAGGCGGAGACAGCCCTTTTCGCCGAACAAGGTGGGCAGGACCGAGACACGAAAGTCAATGTCGCGCTTGGCGCCCAATTTCAGCTTGATACGGCCGTCCTGCGGCAGCCGCCGTTCGGCGATGTCCAGCCTGGCCATGATCTTGATGCGGGAAATAATCGCGTTCTTGACTTTGAGGGGAAGGTTCATCACCGTTTGCAAATTGCCGTCGATCCGGTACCGGATCCGGAAGACATGTTCATAAGGCTCGACGTGAATGTCGCTGGCCCCGACCTTCATGGCATTGACCAAGATGCCGTTGACCAGCTTCACGATCGGGGCTTCGACCTCGGAGATGAGGCCGCCTTCCTGCTCGGTCTCCGCCACTTCCACGGAGTCCAGGGCGTCGCCCACCGTCTTGTCGAAGTCTTCGACATCGACCGTCGCGCCTTCTTCCTGCTTGCCGAGGGAGGCCAGATCGTCACCTTCTCCGGAGATATCGGAGATCGTATAATCCCTGGCCTCCAGGATCTTGGACGCCGCGGCCTTGGTGTCCGTGGTGCTCGCTGCCGATCCACCGTAGTATTTTTTGATGCATTCGACGAGTGCAGCCTCGCCGGCGATCGCCGGCTCGATCGTGTAGTTCGTACGAAACTTGAGGTCGTCAAGGGCAAAAATATTCGTCGGGTCGGCCATGGCGACCGTCAGGACAGCCCCCACCCGTTTCAACGGGAGGACCATGTGTTTTTTCACCAATTCCACGGGCACGAGCTTGATGATGGCGGGATCAATATTCTGGTACATCTTCAGGTCCACGGCCTGGACTCGGTATTGCTGGGCGAGGAACCCGAGGAGCTTTTCCTCCTCGACAAAGCCCATTTTGACCAATGTGCTGCCCAATCGGCCGCCGCCTTTCTGTTTCGTGGTGGCCAGCGCCTCCGTGAGTTGCTGTTCCGTGATCAGCTTCGCGCCGAGGAGCAGTTTGCCCAGTTTGTCAGCGACAATAGCCATAGCTTTCCCCTACATCTTTCAAGTTGAAACCCGAGGATAGCGGACCCTTTGATAGATCGGCAAATGAGTCTATTGTATCGCGTAGTTCTTGTCAATGATGCCGTCGCGTCAGACCAAGTCCGGATGGTAGGCACGGATACCCCGATACACATATTGGAGCCCCGAGGCCACGGTCAGCGCCAACATAAGCGCCAACAACGGCATCAACTCGCGGATATCCTGCTGGAAGAAGATCAACGCCAGGGCCAACACCAGGTAGGACAGTTGGGTCAGGGTGGTGCTCTTGCCGAGGGCGGTCGGAACGACCTCGATCGGAGTCTGGGTCACATGCAGGAGCAGCGTGCCGGCCACGATGACCAGGTCTCGGCTGAGGACCACGATGGCGACCCATACCGGCACCAGATGAAGGGCGGACAGCGTGACGAAGGCCGACGTCAAGAGGAGCTTGTCGGCGAGGGGATCGAGGTAGGCTCCCAGTTTCGTGCGCTGGTCCGCCATCCGGGCGATGACACCGTCCAGAATGTCCGTCACGCCGGCGACAAGGAGCGTCCCGAGGGCCCAGCCGTAATGCCCGTACAGGAGGAACCCCACAAAGAACGGAACGAGGAGGATGCGGAGAACGGTCAGAGAATTGGGGAGATTCATCAGCTCCTGGGAAACGAAGACTCTACGGCTGAAACGAAGGAATTATAGGAAATCCCTAGGCCCGTGTCAACGCGCCCATCAGCTCGAGAATCTCCGGCCGCGGTTTCTTGACAATCGCCTGAAACCTTCGTTACAGTGCCTAAGTGTGAAGTGTTCGGGGAGGTTGAGGTCCAGAAGCGTATGCGGGTCACGATCAACGGAAAAGCGGAAGAGGTCCCCGGTGAGACCGTCCTGGAAATCCTCAAAGCCAAAGAGGTGGAGCCACACATGGTGGCCGTGGAGCTGAACTCAAAAATCTTAGAGCGGGACGAGCTCGCCAGCACAGCCGTCAAAGACGGCGACGCACTGGAGCTCCTCTTCTACATGGGCGGAGGCGTGTAAGTGACCGCTCGGTATACCGCGATCACCGAGTTAATCGGGAAGACCCCCCTCGTCCGTTTGAACCGGATGTCCAAGGAAGGGGCCGCCACCATTTACGCCAAGGTGGAGTATTTCAACCCAGGCGGCTCGGTCAAGGACCGCATCTGCCTCAACATGATCAACGAGGCGGAACGACAGGGCAAGCTCAAGCCCAGCGCCACGATCGTCGAACCGACGAGCGGGAACACCGGTATCGGCCTGGCCTTGGTCGCCGCCGTTCGCGGCTACAAGCTGATCCTCGTGATGCCGGAAAGCATGAGCATGGAGCGGGCCAGCCTGCTGTCGTCTTACGGCGCACAGCTCGTCCTCACCGCGGCTTGGGAAGGCATGAAGGGATCCATCAAGGAAGCGGAAAGCCTGGTCGCCGCGAATCCGGAGTACTTCATGCCGGACCAGTTCTCGAACCCCGCGAATCCGGCCATGCACCGGAAGACGACGGCCATCGAGATCTGGGAGGCTATGGACGGCCGGATTGACGCCTTTGTCACGGCCGTGGGAACCGGTGGGACGATCACGGGATGCGGTGAGGTCTTCAAGGAAAAGAACCCGACGATCAAGGTCATTGCGGTCGAGCCGGCCGGCTCGCCCGTGCTGTCTGGCGGCGACCCGGGGCCGCACAGGATTCAGGGGATCGGCGCGGGGTTCATCCCCAAGGTCCTGAACCGCTCGATCCTGGACGGCGTGATCACCATCACGGATGAGGAGGCGTACCAGACCGCCAAGCTCCTGGCCAAGAAGGAGGGCCTGCTGGTCGGCATCTCTTCGGGCGCCAACGTAGCCGCGGCCCAGAAGGTGGCGGCGGAACTCGGCCCCGGCAAGAACGTGGTCACGGTCCTCTGCGACACCGGCGAGCGCTACATCAGCATTGAAAAATACTTTAACATTTGATTCTCCCATGCCATTTCTATCCGACTCCGAAGAACAAGTCACCCGATATAGCCGACACATTCTCCTACCGGAAGTCGGCGGCAAGGGCCAGCAGAAGATCGGCCAGGCGAAGGTTCTCATTGTGGGCGCGGGCGGGTTAGGCTCCCCAGTCGCCTTGTACCTGGCCGCCGCGGGCGTCGGGACGGTCGGGCTGATTGACGGCGACGTGGTGGACCTGTCCAACCTGCAACGGCAGGTGATCCACCAGACTCCCGATATCGGGCGGCTCAAGGTGGACTCGGCCAAGGCCAAGATTCTCGCCCTCAATCCGAACGTGGTGGTCGCGACCCACGACGTACGCCTCACCGCCGAGAACGCTCTCGACATCATCGGCCAGTACGACATCGTCGTGGACGGCGTGGATAATTTCCCGGCGAAGTTCCTCATCAACGACGCCTGCTTCTTCGCCCGCAAGCCCTTAGTGCACGGCGGTATCCTCCGATTCGACGGACGGGTCTTCACCATCCTGCCGGGAAAGAGCGCGTGCTACCGCTGCGTCTTCAAGCAACCCCCGCCCCCGGGGATGGTGGCCAGTTGCCAGGAGGCCGGCGTGATCGGCGCGCTGGCGGGCGTCATTGGGACCATCCAAGCCACCGAGGTCCTGAAGCTGATCCTGGGCCGGGGCCGTCCGCTCACCAACCGGCTCCTGGACTACGACGCGCGCCTGACTCGTTTCAGGGAGATCCGGATCGCCAAGAACCCGAGGTGTCCGTTGTGCGGAGATCATCCTGAGATCACCCACCTCTTCGAGCACGACCCGGAGGTCTGCGCGGTCAAGAGCGCGTAAGCACGCCTATGGCACCCATGACGAAAGCGCCCGCGAAAATCAAAGGGCTCATTTGCCGGGAATGCGGGAAGGAGTACCCGCCGGTCTCCCTCCACGTCTGTGAGCTCTGCTTCGGTCCCCTTGAGGTCCAGTACGACTACAAGGCCATCAAGGCACGTCTCTCCCGCGAGAAGATAGAGGCCGGACCCAAGAGCCTCTGGCGTTACGTTGATGTCTTGCCCATCCAGGGCGAACCCACGGTCGGGCTCTACGCCGGCTTCACCCCCCTCGTGCGCGCCAGGAATCTCGGGGACGAACTGGGGCTGGACACGCTCTACATCAAGAACGACACCGTGAATCACCCGACGTTGTCGTTCAAGGACCGTGTGGTCTCGGTGGCGCTGACCCGCGCCCGCGAACTGGGCTATGACACGGTCGCCTGCGCCTCGACCGGCAATCTCGCGAATTCCGTCGCGGCGCATGCCGCTGCCGCCAAGATGCAGTGCTACGTCTTCATTCCGCACGACCTGGAAGCCTCCAAGGTGCTCGGCAACCTCGTGTACCGGCCGAATGTCGTCGAAGTCGAGGGTAACTACGACGACGTGAACCGTCTCTGCAGCGAGATCGCCGGCGAGCACAAGTGGGCCTTCGTCAACGTCAACATCCGCCCCTACTACGCCGAAGGGTCCAAGACGCTGGCTTACGAGGTCGTGGAACAGCTCGGCTGGACGGCGCCGGATCAGATCGTCATACCGATGGCATCCGGCTCCTTGCTGACCAAAATCTGGAAGGGGCTCAATGAATTTCACAAGCTGGGGTTGATCGAACGCATGACCACACGCATCCACGGAGCGCAGGCCGAGGGTTGTTCCCCCATTGTCGCGGCGCACAAACTGGGCCGAGACTTTTTCAAGCCGGTCAAGCCTAAGACGATCGCCAAGTCCTTGGCCATCGGCAATCCGGCCGACGGGTACTATGCCCTCAAGGCCACGGCCGAGAGCGGCGGGGCGATGGACGCGGTGACCGACGAGGAGATCATCGAGGGCATGATGCTCTTGGCCCAGACCGAGGGCATCTTCGCCGAAACGGCCGGGGGGGTGACCATCGGCGTCCTGAAGAAACTGGTGAAACACGGGATCATCAAGCGAACCGACGTCACGGTGGCGCTGATCACCGGGAACGGCCTGAAGACGCAGGAAGCGGTTGTGGACGCCGTGGGCCGCCCGACGCGGATCTCGCCCAGCCTCGTCCACTTCCAGAAGACGTTCAACTTAGGCAAACACGAGGGCTAAGCGGACGATGGTCAAAGTACGAATTCCGACGCCCCTTCGGCCCATGACCGGGGGGAAAGGGGAAGTGGAAACTCAGGCCTCCGACATCCAGTCCATGATTGAATCGCTGAACGGACAATTCCCCGGCCTCAGGGACCGGGTCTGCGACGAGAAGGGGGAGATCAGGCGCTTCGTGAACATCTACCTGAACGAGGAGGACATCCGCTTCATGCAAGGCAAGGACACGCCTCTCAAAGACGGCGACGAGGTCTCCATCGTGCCTGCCATCGCCGGGGGCGCTCCGCTGAGGGTCAGCGAAGAGAGGTCGGTCTGATGGCTCATCTGCGCTTTCACCTGCGGTTTCCCGAGGAGAAGATCAAGGAGCCGGTCCTGTGCCGGATCAATCGGGAGTTTCCCAAGGTGGATACGAACATCCGGCGGGCGGACGTGCGGGAGAAGACCGGCTGGATGGACGTCGAGTTTTCAGGCGAGGCCGCCGAGATCGAGCGCGCCATCGAGGGCATCCGGAAAAAAGGGATCATCGTAGACCCCATCGAACTGAACGTGGTTGAATGACAAAGATCGTTAATCGTTATCCGTTAAACGGTAATCGGATGAAGGATTAGGCATTTTTGAAATTCAACGTTTAACGATTCACGGTTAACGAATAAGGGGCATCCCATGGACTTCACTGAGCAGCAGATCGAACGGTACAGCCGACACATCATTCTGCCGGAGGTGGGCGGGAAAGGCCAGAAGAAGCTGACCGCCTCGAAGGTGTTCGTTATCGGCGCCGGCGGGCTCGGCTCCCCCTCCGCCCTCTATCTGGCCGCGGCGGGCATCGGGACGATCGGGCTCATAGACGGCGACGTCGTGGACCTGTCCAACCTCCAGCGCCAGATCCTCCACACGACCGCCGGCATCGGCAGGCCGAAGGTGGACTCCGGGCGCGAGATGCTCGCCGCGATCAACCCGGATGTCACGATCAAGACGTACCCGATGACTCTCAACGCTGAGAACATCCTGGACCTCATCCAGGATTACGACGTCGTCCTGGATGGCTCGGACAACTTCTCCACGCGTTATCTGGTGAACGACGCCTGTTTCTTCGCCCGGAAGACTCTGATCTCCGGCAGTATTTTTCGATTCGAGGGGCAACTCACCACCCTCAAGCCCCACGACGGCTTGCCCTGTTACCGGTGTCTGTACGCCGAACCTCCGCCTGCCGGCTTGGTCCCGAACTGTCAGGAAGCGGGGGTGCTAGGGGTCCTCGCCGGCACAATCGGCACGCTGCAGGCCGCCGAGGCGATCAAGGAGATCTTGGGGATCGGGACCTCTCTGGCCGGTTTCATCCTGATCTATGACGCCCTGGAGATGACGTTCCGTAAGACCCGCGTTCCCAAGGACCCTGCCTGCCCGCTGTGCGGCCCCAACCCGCGGATCAAAGACCTCTCGGGCGATTACACCGTTTCGTGTTCAATCTGACGATTCCGCAACAGATCATTGAAGAGATGGTGGCTGAGGCGAGGCGGCTGGCCCCGCACGAGTGTTGCGGGCTGCTGGCCGGAAAGAACGGGCTGGTCACCCGCCATTTCAAGATCACGAACATCGTCGCGACGGAGGGCGCCGCGGTTGCCAATTTCGACGACGCGAAGCTCGCTCACCTGCAACGGCTCTCGCCTGAAGAACGCGCCGACATCGCCTTCGTCATGGATGCGCGGGAACAATCCCTCGCCCTGAAAGACATGCGGGCAAACAGCCTCGAGTTACAGGTCGTCTATCATTCCCATCCGCACAGCCCCGCGCGCCCGTCCGTGACCGACGTCAAGAACGCGACCGAGTTCGATTCCATCCGGAAGGTCCTGAACCTTCCCGAGCCGCTTCACTTCATCATCTCGCTGGAGAACTCCGCGACGCCGGTAACCAACGCCTTCCGCATCGTGGACGGCGCCGTCACGCCGGTGGCGTACCAGGTCGGCTGATTCCCCGCTCACCTCGTTTTCATTAATGTGGGGGCGGGGTTCACCCCGCCCTCTTCCCTATTCCCTGATGACATCCAAACCATCCAGGAACTGCTCGGTCACCGGGATGTCAGGACGACCGTTAGGCAGCTTGCAATCTGTAACCCTATGGGTTACAGTTGTCCGAGTGATCCGAGGATTCAAGCACAAGGGCTTAGGCCGATTCTTCGAGACGGGTACCAAATCAGGCATCCACGCACAACACGCGGAACGGCTTCGCCTCATCTTGGGCCGTCTGAGTGCTGCCACCGCCCCACGAGATATGGCACTTCCGGGATTAGACCTTCATCCGCTCAAAGGTGGCCGAAAGGGTACCTGGGCCGTATCGGTCAGCGGGAACTGGCGGGTCACGTTTCGGTTTGTTGGAAAGGACGCTGATGCCGTTGATTACGAGGACTATCACTAGGGAGGTCGCCACGATGCGCATGCACAATCCACCTCACCCTGGGGCAATCATCAAGACCCTTTGCTTGGACCCACTCGGTGTGAGTGTCACGCAGGCGGCCCATGCGTTGGGGGTCAGCCGCAAGACCCTTTCGGCCATTCTGAATGGCCGTGCGGGTATTAGTCCCGAGATGGCCGTCCGCTTATCCATTGCGTTTGGCACTTCGGCTGAGAGCTGGCTCAATCAGCAAACCCAGTATGACCTGTGGCACGCCGAGCAGCGCCGCAAACAGCTTCG
>CAZITU010000019.1:0-35094 GCA_964542245.1 uncultured Nitrospirales bacterium
CGCTCTTGGCCGAGTCCGACATGGTCCTGAAACGGCCGGCAACGGGGCTGGCGCCTGGCTCGGCACCGGTCGGCCGTCGGCTGACGCGCCCGGTCGGAAAGGATCAGCCCCTCACGCCCGAGGATCTGCAATGATGCGTGTCTTGAGCGTATCGAGCAGCCGAGCGGACGTCGGCATTCTCGCACCGGTGTGGCAGGCCCTGGCCGCCGACCCTTCGGCGGAACTGCATGTGTTGCTGACGGGCATGCACGTGACCGACGATTCGGCCGCGCGCGCCGCGCTTCCGTCCGTGGCGGTCGTGCATAAAGGCGGAGAGGATCTGGGAGGCGCGTCGCCGGGGTCCGCCGCCGCCGCAATGGCGGCGATTGTGGCGGCGGCTGGCAAGGTCTGCGCGGATGTGAAGCCAGATTACCTACTGATCATCGGAGACCGCCTCGACATGATCCCGGCAGCGCTGGCCGCGCTTCCCTATAATTTGCCTCTTGTACATCTGCACGGTGGAGAGCTCAGCCAGGGGGCGGTGGATGACCGCGTCCGCCATGCGCTCACCAAACTGTCCCACGTGCACTGCGTCGCGACGGTGGAGGCGGCGGAGCGGCTCTGCCGCATGGGTGAAGAGCCGTGGCGGATTCATGTGACCGGCGCGCCGGGTCTGGATACGCTGCTCAATGCGCTCCCCATGAGCGTCGAGGAGATCCGCGCCGACTTGGGCCTGCGGGCGTTGGAGGCGTTGCGCCTGGTCACCGTCCATCCCGAGACCAATTCAGAACAACCGGCGGCGCCGTTGGACGCGGTCCTGGCCGGGCTGGAAGCGGCGCCGGCGCCGACCGTCTTCACGTCCCCCAACTCCGATCCCGGAGGCGCGGTGTTCCGTCGCCGGATCGAAGCCTTCACTGAAAAACACTCCTGGGCGGTGTTCCGGGACACTCTGGGCACGGAACTGTACGCGAACGTGATGCGGCATGCGTCGGTCATGGTGGGCAATTCGTCGAGCGGGATCATCGAGGCGGGCTGTTTTGGCCTCCGTGTGATCAACGTCGGAAGGCGACAGGACGGCCGCGCGCGAGGACCGAACGTGCACGATTGCCCCAACGATGCCGGCGAGGTCGGACGACTGTTGGACAAACTGAAGGCGCCGGCAACCGGCCTTCCATCCCGGAGCCTGTACGGGGATGGCCGATCAGGCCCGCGCATTGCGCAGATCATGACCCACCTGCCCGACCGCGACCGCCTGCTTCGTAAAACGTTCAGTACGGACACGCCGGCGTTCACGGCGCCCTGGGATCGAACGTAATCAGGACAACACTTGATGCGTGACAAGGTTCATGCTGTGGTCGTAGGGGTTGGGAGGGCAGGTTCGCGTTTTGACGAGGAACCGGGCCGTACGACGGTATGGAGCCACGTTGGAGCGTACCTTGCGTTGCCGAAATCCTATCTCTTGGCCGGCGCGTGTGAGATAGCCAAGGAAAATGCCGAAGCTTTCCACCGTCGCTGCCCCAGTACACCGCTATATGAATCTGTGGCGGATATGATGAAAGCAAGCAATCCGCATGTTGTCAGTATCTGCACCCCTCCTGAAAGTCACGCCAAAGTTTTGGACGCCGTCCTCGCTAAATCCGATGTGCGCGTTGTATGGTGTGAGAAGCCGCTCGCGATGAATCTTTCCGATGCAACGAGGATGGTGGAATCCTGTGCCAGACGAAACGTGAAACTCGTGGTCTCTCATGTTCGGCGATGGCAGCCGATTTGGCGACGTTTTAAACAACGCCTGGATGATGGTGCCGTGGGACACCCTCGTTGCATTCGCGTCGCCATGCCCAATCGATTGTGGAGTGTCGGCAGTCATGCTGTCGATCTCGCTCTGATGCTGGGAGGCTCTGCGACGTCTGTTAAGGCGATTGATCTTGCGGGTCTACACGAAGAGGGGGAGCCTGCCGTGGCGGCCCTCATGAATCTCCTGAGCGGAGCATACGCAATTTTGCAGGTAACCGGTCGAAGAGAGAGGCTCATTGTTGAGGCCGAGATTGTTGGTGATCGTGGCCGCATGGTTGCACGAGAAGATCTTGGAACGATCACCGTTGAAAACTTCGTCTCAAGCGGAGCCTACAACGGATATCTGCAACTCGCCGAGCCAACCGTCGAAAAGATAGTTCCTCCTGACGGATTTTCACCATTCATTGCTGTTGCCGAGGAAATTGCACGCTTACTATCGCAAGAGCAGGCTCAACCGACTTGCGACGGGTCGGATGCCCTCGAGGTGCAACGTGTGCTTGCGGCCATGGATGGGGACCGGCACAGTGTGCCCACGATCTGTTAAGCGTGTGGTGTCATGAGCAAGAGTGAACTGGCGATATTGGGCGGCCAGGCGGTGCGGCGTAAACCGTTTGTGGTCGAGCCGATGGTTGATGAAGAAGAGGAGCGCTTTGTACTGGCGGCAATCCGCGAGAAAAGCTTTTCACGGTACGTTGGCAGCACGTCGCAGGATATCGAGGCAATCTTACGCGTGACCAGTGCGGAGGCGGCAGCAATAGAGGACGACTGGCATTTTCTTGGTGGTCCGAATGTCCGCGCGTTTTCGGCTGAATTCGCCAAATTCTTTCATGTTCCTTATGCGATCCCCATTAATTCAGCAACAAGCGGCATCGGCGTGGCATTGGCGGCTGCCGGAGTCGGTCCGGGCGATGAGGTGATTGTGCCAGCCATCTCATTTACAGCTACAGCGAGTGCTGTGCTGATGTTCAACGCAGTTCCTGTATTTGTCGATGTTGATCCCCAGATGTTCTGCCTTGACCCGGCTCAAGTAGAAAAAGCGATCACGCCGCAGACGCGGGCGATCATACCGGTGCACTTGGCGGGGAATGTTGCGGATATGGGGGCGATTCTCGCTATTGCGAAGCGGCACCGGCTGAAGGTGATCGAAGACGCAGCGCAGGCCATTGGGGCATGCTGGGATGGGCGCAAAGCGGGAACCCTTGGCGACGCAGGAGTCTTCAGTTTTCAGCAGTCGAAGAATATTATGACCGGAGAAGGTGGAATGATCGTAACCCACGATCAGGAAATTGCTAGGCGGTCCAGGCTTATTCTCAACCACGGTGAAGTGGTGTTTGACGAGCGGCATGGAGTCGATGACCTCGCAAACATTGTTGGTCTTAACTTGCGCATGCCTGAACTGTGCGCAGCGGTGGGAAGAGCACAGTTGAAAAAGCTCGAGGCAGTCAACGGTTGGCGCACACGTAACGCAGACCTTCTTCGCGCAGAACTTGCTGGTTTGCCGGGTTTACGCTTGCCTCCCAGTCAGCGCCAAAGCTCAGGACCTGCGCGCGAGGTCCCGCATATGCTCGTTGTGCTCCACGATGCGCACGCCATGGGAATTTCAAGGGGCCTGTTTGTTGCTGCGATGCGTGCCGAAGGGGTCCCGGTTGGAACAGGTTATACGAGGCCGCTGTACGCCAACCCGACCTTTTTGCAAAAAGTCGCCTACGGTCGCGAAGGCTGTCCCTGGACCTGCCAGCGGTACAAAGGATCCGTCACGTATGCCCGTGGACAATGTCAGGTTGCGGAGCGATTGCTCGACCAAGAGTTTCTTTGGTTTTATCACATTGCGTATCCCTCAACAGAGGAGGACATGCGCGATATTGGTCGAGCGGTGAGAAAAGTGGTCGAGGCTCGACAGGAGCTTTCTCTCGTGGCCCCAGCGTTGACCGAGCGAATCGGGCCCGCGAGTCAAGGGCGGCTGACCGGTACTACACAGACTGTTCATAGACTAAGGAATGGCCGATGAGGAGTCTCGGCGTTATCTGCGCACGAGGTAGTTCCAAACGGCTACGCGGTAAGAACATCAAGCCGCTCAATGGCGTGCCGTTGATCGGATATATGTGTCAGGCGGCCCTGGCAAGCCGAATCGACCGTGTAATTCTTTCGACCGAGGACGATGGCATTGCGGCAATTGCTCAACAGTATGGCGTGGAGGCACCGTTTCGCCGACCCACAGAACTCGCTGCGGACTATGCCACGTCTCCCGATATTGTCGGTCATGCGCTCGACTGGGTCGAGCGCCAAGAGGGAAAAGCCTATGAGGTGTTGGTTCTGCTGCAGCCGACGACCCCGTTCGTGTTGCCTGTTCATATTGACGCCTGTCTTCATGCCGTAACGAAGAAGGACGGCATGGCAAGTTGTTTTACTGCTCGAAAGGTAACTGAACCGCCGCAATGGATGTTTACCCTGAACGATGACGGGACGGCGCGGCCTCTGCTCGGCCGTGCGATCGAGGGCGAGCAGGAGCACTCGCAGAAGTTGTCGCCGTGCTATTTCCCCACCGGAGCAGCCTACGCCGTGCGTGTTGATGCACTCCGCAAACAGAAACGGATCATCTGCGACCCTGCGAGTATCGTGGAAATGGATCTCGAAAGATCGGTGGATATTGATGAGCCCCTGGACTGGCTGATCGCCGAATCGATTGGCCGCTTCTATGGATTCGCTCCGGCTGTGCCTGCACGGAACAACCGAAGCGATTAGGAGGACGCACAAATGGAACGTGAGTATGGCCAGCCACCCTTCCCACAGCTTCGCTACTGCACGCGCTGCTGCATGCCAGAAACCAACGAGGGGATAGCGTTTGACGAAATGGGCATCTGTAAGGCGTGCCGTTCTTCCGAGCAGAAAATGCGCATCAATTGGCATGAACGGCAGGAGGACTTGCGCCGCATCCTGGAAAAGGCCAAAGAGAAGGCAGGGGATAACTACGACTGCGTTGTTCCGATCAGTGGTGGTAAGGACAGTTCTTTTCAGTTGCATATCCTAGTCAGGGTTTTCGGAATGACACCGCTCGCGGTGACATTCAGTCACAACTGGTTTACCGATGCCGGGAAGTACAACCTTTCCAACATTCTCGAGAAGCTGAATGTGGACCATATCATGTACACTCCGAACCGCGGGCTGGTAAATAAACTGGCCCGTCGGTCACTACCGATGATCGGGGATTCCTGCTGGCACTGCCATGCAGGGGTGTGGTCGTTTCCCTTCCATGTTGCAACGAAGTTCAAGATTCCGCTGATGATCTATGGGGAGTCTCCGGCCGAGTTTTCAGGTCGGACAACCTACTGGGATCAGGACATGAAAAATGACAAGGATTTCGTGCAGGTTGGCCTCCGCGAATCCATCAAAGTGCCCGCGGAAAGAATGGTCAGCGAGGGTATTTCTAAAAAGGAGTTGAATCTATTCTTTCCGCCCACTGCCGGAGAACTTGAGCAAGCCGGCATTTACGGCCTCTTTCTCGGCGATTACATATTCTGGGATCATGAGCGCCAGACGGAGTTTCTCATTAAGGAGTATGGTTGGAGAGAGGATCGAGTCGAAGGCTCATATAAATGGTACAAAAGCGTCGAATGCCGGATGGCCGGCGTCCACGATTACGCCAAATATATCAAGCGTGGCTTCGGTCGGGGTACCGACTTTGCCAGTCAGGACGTGAGGGCGGGCTTGATGACCCGTGAGGAGGCCTTTGAACTTGCAGCAAAAATTGATGCAGAACGGCCGGAGACCCTTGACTATTACCTCAAGATCACGGGGTACACAGAGCAGGAGTTTCTTGACATCCTCAAGGCTCGCCGCGAAGGGAAAGCCAAACTGCTCCCATGACGCAGAGAACCGGAGAAGTGCAAGCAACGGCGTCTGCAGTTGCTCCTGCCAACACGGCTGCTGATCTCACCGCACGCGAG
This sequence comes from uncultured Nitrospirales bacterium, assembly GCA_964542245.1. Taxonomy (GTDB): domain Bacteria; phylum Nitrospirota; class Nitrospiria; order Nitrospirales; family NS-4; genus CAZITU01. Next base: position 5,718 of record CAZITU010000019.1, read on the forward strand.
TTCCTCGCCCTCTTGCGGCGGGGGGATCTCACCGCGCTGGAATATGCGAGGGCATGCGCGGATCGAATTGAGCGGATGGACCCCCTGGTCAAGGCCTGGGAACAGTTTGATCGCGTTCTTCTGGAAGAGTGTGCCGCGAAGGTTGACTTGAAGGTCAAGGCCGGGCAGGCAAATGGCCTGCTTCTGGGAATACCCGTCGGAGTGAAGGACATCTTCAATACCTACGATTTCACAACTGGGATGGGGAGCGAGATCATCGCAGGGTACACGCCGGGCAATGACGCGCGGGTGGTCAGCAATATCAGGTTGGAAGGGGGTATCGTTGCCGGTAAGACGGTCACCGCCGAGTTCGCGGTTCACCACCCGAGCCGAACGGTGAACCCTCACGACCCCCGTCGTACCCCGGGAACCTCATCGAGTGGTTCTGCTGCAGCCGTGGCAGCGCGTATGGTACCGGTTGCCCTCGCCAGCCAGACTGGCGGATCCACGATCCGTCCTGCCAGCTATTGTGGCATTTTCGGCTTCAAGCCTTCCTTCGGTCTCATCCCGCGCACCGCCATGCTGAAGACGACGGATACACTGGACACCGTGGGTTTCATGGCTAGATCCATCGAAGACTTGGGACTACTCTTCGAAGCAACTCGTGTCCGTGGGCATAATTATCCGGTCAGCGACGCTACCCTCAACGATCAGGGGAGGCAGAACGTTACCGGCAGGCCATGGAGAGTCGGACTGTTGCGTGGTCCGAAGGCTCAATTTGAGGCTCAAGTTCCCCGTGATGCGCTCGCGGCCCTGGCTGACAAACTGGCATCTGCAGGGCTCGAAATGAAGGTATTTACCCTGCCCACGGAGTTTGAGCAGGCCCATGATCTGCACGAACGAATTTATCGTAGGTGCTTGGCGTACTATTTCAAACTTGAATGGGACTCGAATCCACAAAAGTTCAGCAGGATCATGCGACGTATGATCGAATCGGGCCTTGGAATTGATGTTCGAACGTACCAGACCGATCTGGAGAAGCAGACTGCTCTTGCTCGGCTGTTTGATCGTGAAATGAGCGATGTGGACGTGCTTCTGTGCCTATCCACTGCCGACGAGGCACCCATCGGTTTAGACGCTCTCGATCTTCCGGATCACTGTCTCATCTGGACTATGTGTGGCGCACCTGCAATCAGTCTGCCGGTATTGCGCGGTTCGACAGGATTGCCCATCGGAGCGCAAATCGTGGCACGTCGGTATAACGATTATCTTCTGCTCCGCTTTGCCAGGCTGCTTGTCGAGGCCGCTGGTCATTGAGCGCTATACCCGATCTGGTCATACGAGGATCCCGGGTCACCCTCCGTCCGTTTGGGATTGAGCACATCACACCTCGCTACCTTTCGTGGCTGAATGATCCAGAGGTGAATCGGTATTCGCGGCGTCGCGATCAGAATCCGATTGATGAGGGACAGGCGAGACAATACATCGCGTCGAGGGCTCCAGAAGAGGTTATTCTTGGAATCCATCTTGACGATTTGGGCCACGTCGGCAACGTGAAGTACGGTCCGCTGGATCGAGCAAATAGCCGCGCCGATGTCAGTATCTTGATCGGCGAGCGGAACGTATGGGGACGTGGGATTGGGACCGAAAGCGTGTACCTCGTCTCTCGATACTTATTGCAGGTTGTTGGACTTAACCGGGTTGATGCGGGTACCTGTAATCCGGCGTTCGTGAAGATGGTTCTGAAAATTGGCTGGCAGATCGAAGGAGTTCTTCAACAGCGAGTTCGGATTGGAAGAGAATTTCTTCCCTATACAATTGTTGCACAGCTTGCATCAGAGTTTGCCTGTTTAGAGCAATTCGAGAATATCACATGGTCACGTTGACCGATCTCACAAATCTATCCTGCGGGCCTGACACTCCGATCCGTGAAGTGCTGGCGCGAATCAATGTGTCGCCGTACCTGTTCCAAGTTGTGTTGGACAAGACAGGACGTCTGCTTGGGACTGTGACGGACGGAGATGTTCGTCGGGGAATGCTGGGAGGGACAACTCTTGAGATGCCGGTTCGCGTATGCATGCGGACGGGCGCCATCTCCGGTCGCATCGGCGCCAACGCAGAGAATATCTCAAAATTTCGGTTGGTTGGTGGACTTATCGCCTTTTTGCCGGTGGTGGACTCAGCCAACGTCGTCAGAGAGATCCTGGTAGAGACGGGTGAACCAAGAACCACCCTAACGGCGCTGGTTATGGCTGGGGGCATGGGCACACGCCTGGGTGAGCGGACTCGTACCACACCAAAGCCACTGTTACCGATAGGTGAGAAACCGATACTCGGGCATGTTCTTGAACGCTTGGAAGAAGCTGGGATCATGGACATCTACATCGCTGTTCACTACCTGGCCGAACAGATCGAAACATTTGTCGCAAGTAGAAACAGCCGGGCAAAGTTGCACTTGATCCGCGAGGCGCAACCGCTTGGGACGGCTGGTGCACTTGGCAAGCTCGATTCGACGCATGATGGACCTGTTTTAGTCATGAATAGCGATGTCCTTACGAGGATCAACATCCATGCCCTGCTGACATTCCATCACCGCCACGGTTATGACGGCACGATAGCCGTGGCGCGCTATGAGACGCGGATTCCATTCGGCATCGTCCGTCACAATGAAGAGGGACTGTTCAGCGAAATTGAAGAAAAACCGCAGATCAGCCATTTCGTCGCCGCGGGCATCTACTGTCTGTCGCCGGAATTCACCGCGCTGGTACCTCCAGACAAGCCGATGGACATGCCTGAATTGCTGAATCTGGGACGCGGCATCGGCCTGCGGATCGGGCTGTTCCCCATCCACGAGTACTGGCAAGACATCGGCTGCCCAGCGGATCTCGCGGTGGCCGACGAGAAGCACAAGAAGGACCGTGGGGACACGGGGAACTCATGACCATTAGGCAGTTCTTTCGCTACTCGCGCCGCCTCAACCTGAAACCGTCGGTCACGGCCGCGATTCTCGGGCTGCACCTCGTAGGGACGATCCTTGAGGGCGCAGGCCTGGCAATGCTGCTGCCCGTCTTCCAGTACATTCAGGCCGGAAGCGACATGGCCGTGCTTGCCGAGCAATCCCGGCTCTGGAGGTTCTTGACCCAGGCCTACGGGATGCTGCACCTCCCGATCAACCTCGGCGTGCTCCTTGCGACCAGCCTTCTGTGCATACTGAGTCGACAGTGCTTCGTCTTTCTGCGGTTGATGTTCATGGCGCGGGTGCAGGAGACCGTGGTGGTCGATGTTAGAAATCTGTGCTTCCAGCGGTATCTTCGGGCGAGCTCAAGGTACCATGACCGTGAACTGCTGGGCAGCGTCGTCGACGACTTGACGACAGAACTTCGCGGCGCAGTGGCTACCTTGGCGGCTGCTATCGTGTTCGTTGGCTACGCGGTGGTTACGGCGTTCTACGGCATCTTGCTGTTCGTGCTGTCGCCCGCCATGACGGTCGTGGCGTTGGGTGTGATCCTCCTTTCGGTGTACGCCTTGCGCGGCCTCCTGCAGCGGTCCGATGAAGTCGGCCGTGCCGTCACCACGGCGAACCAGGAGATGTCGGGGTTTCTGGTCGAGCGTCTGCGCGCCGCCCGCCTCATTCGCCTGTCCGGGACCGAAGAAGCCGAGGCCGATGCGATGAAGGCGCTGACGTGCCGGCAGCGCGACAGTATGGTCGCGGTCCTGGCCTTGCTGGCGAGGATCGAAGTCATCATGGAGCCGGTTGTTCTCGCCGCAGGTTTCACGCTTCTCTATGTCGGCGTTCGCCGGTTCAATCTCCGCATCGAGGAGATCGGCCTGTTTCTGGTTGTCGTGGTGCGGCTGCTTCCGGTCGTCAAAGAGATGATGCGAACACGTCAGTCCGTCCTCAGCGGGTTAGGGAGCCTTGAGGCCATCGATCACCGACTCGAGAATATGGAAGCGGCGCAGGAGCCTGTCGGTGGGCGAGTGTCCTTCGAGGGCTTGAGACGGGCTATCCGTTTTGAATCGGTGAAGTTTTCCTATGGGATGGACAACGGCCGGCCGGCTCTGGATGGCGTGACTTTTGAGGTTCCGGCCAGCAAGATGACGGCCCTTGTCGGTCCGTCCGGGAGCGGGAAGTCCACCTTGATCGATCTCCTGCCGCGTCTGCGCGAACCCGCCGAGGGTACCGTGCTGTTCGACGTGGTTCCAATCACGGAATTCACCCTCCAGAGTCTGCGCTCGGGCATCGCCTATGTGCCGCAAGCGCCGCAAATGTTCAATGTTACGGTAAGCCAGCATATCCGCTACGGCAGGCCGGGGGCGACCGACGCGGAAATTCGACAGACTGCCCGGCTGGCCGGCGCCGCCGAGTTCATCGAAGACCTCCCTGAGGGCTATGACACGATGCTGGGAGAAAACGGCGTGCGGCTCTCGGGCGGCCAGCGCCAGCGGCTGGACTTGGCCCGGGCATTGATCCGGCGGTCGCCGATCCTGATCCTCGACGAACCCATGAGCCATCTGGATGCCGATTCGGAAGAGCAGTTGAGAAAAGCATTGCGGCACATCAGGGAGAGCGGGTCGGTGACGATCATCATCGTCGGACATAGCTTGGCGAGCGTTGCTGACGCCGATTCCATTGTGGTGCTCAACAAAGGACGTCTCGAGGATATCGGCACTCATCGCGAACTGATCGACCGAAACGGGTGGTACGCGCAGGCGTTTACCAGACAACGAGACGCCCATGTCGTCGCCGAGGCCATCCCGCCTTTAGGCTTTTCAGTCTCTTAAGGAGGGCATTACAGGGCATGACCCCCATCGAATCTTCTCAGCTCGACCTCAACGACAAGACAATCCTTGTCACTGGCGGCACGGGATCATTTGGCAAAATTTTCACGCGCACCGTAATTGACCGATACAAGCCCCGAAAGCTGATTATATTTTCACGGGACGAGCTCAAGCAATATGAGATGGCGCATGAGTGGTCCCAGGACCGCTATCCGTTCCTCCGCTATTTCATTGGCGACGTGCGGGACCGGGATCGGCTGGCAATGGCGATGCGCGACGTGGATTACGTCATCCATGCCGCGGCGCTGAAGCATGTGCCGATCGCCGAGTACAATCCCTTCGAGTGCATCCAGACCAACGTCCATGGCGCCGAGAACGTCGTGAACGCCGCGCTGGCGATGGGCGTGCAACGCGTGATCGCGCTGTCCACTGACAAGGCCGTGAGCCCGCTCAACCTGTACGGCGCCAGCAAGCTGGCCGCCGATAAAATCTTTGTCGCGGCCAACAACCTCAGTGGGAGAGGCGCGACGCGCTTCGCCGTCGTTCGTTACGGCAACGTCGTGCGATCGCGAGGCAGCGTGATCGCCCTCTTCGAACGGCTCGTGCGTGAGGGCGCCGACAGCTTGCCGATCACCGATCCGCGAATGACGCGGTTCTGGGTCACCCTGCAACAGGGCGTCGAGTTCGTCCTGTCATGCGTTGCCATGATGTCGGGAGGTGAGATTTTCGTTCCGAAGATCAGCAGCATGAAAATTGTGGACCTCGCCCGCGCGCTCGCCCCAGCTTTGCCTCATCGGATCATCGGTATCCGCCCCGGCGAGAAACTCCATGAGGTGCTGATCACCGAGGATGACGCACGCAACACCCTGGAGCTGCCCGATCGGTACGTCATCGAGCCGGCATTTGCCTACTGGTCCCGCCACCCGTATACGGAGGTCGGGGCCAAGTCCGTGCCGGAAGGATTCTGTTACGCCAGCAACACCAACAGCGACTGGCTCGACGGGGACGGCTTGCGGCGGCTGCTGAAAGAAACCGACGCATGACGGATTACGCCGACGAGCCGGCGCTTCCCTACGGGCGGCATCTCGTTGAAGACGATGACGTGGCCGCTGTTGTCGCCGCCCTGAAAAGCGGCTGGCTAACCACCGGACCGGCCGTGCAGGCGTTCGAGGCGGCCTTGGCGTCCCGGGTCGGAGCGGCTCATGCCGTCAGTTGCTCAAGCGGCACGGCGGCTCTGCACCTGACGGCCCTGGCGCTCGGACTGGGTCCCGGCGATCGGGTCATTGTGCCGACACTGACCTTTCTGGCGACCGCCAACGCCGTGCGCTATGTCGGCGCCGAGGTCGTCTTCGCGGACGTGGATCCAGAGACCGGCCTGATGGGAGACGCCCAGTTGCGCGATGCTCTGGCGCGCGCGGCGGACGGCACCGTTAAGGCCGTGTTCCCCGTGCATATGGCCGGCCAGTGCGGCTCGATGGAACGGATCGCCGCGGTCGCAGCCGACCGTGGACTACGGGTGGTCGAGGACGCCTGCCATGCGATCGGCTCGACCTATGAGGACGGGCGCGGCGAATGGATCCCGGTCGGGAGTTGCCGGCATAGCAACATGACAGTGTTCTCATTCCACCCCGTGAAGACCGTCACGATGGGCGAGGGCGGCGCGGTCACCACGAACGACCAGGAGATGTCTCGCCGACTGGCGCAGCTGCGCAATCACGGCATGGAGCGCGACGCGTCCGCTTTTGAGCAGATCGACCTCGCCTTCGACCGCGAGGGGAAGGCCGATCCCTGGTATTACGAACTCAAGGAACTCGGCTATAACTACCGCGCCAGCGACATCAATTGCGCGCTGGGCATGAGCCAGTTGGGCAAGCTCGACCGTTTTGTGGAGGGTCGGCGCGCACTCGTGGCGCACTATGATGCCCGAGTGGCGTCTTTGGCGCCGATCGTGCGTCCCATCGGCCGGGTCGCCGGCTGCCAGACGGCCTGGCATCTCTACACGGTGCTGATCGATTTCAAAGCCGCCGGCGTCGACCGAGCAACGGTCATGCGCCGCTTGCAGGAAAAGGGCATCGGCACCCAGGTGCATTACCTTCCGGTCCACATGCAGCCCTACTACCGCCGGCGGTACGGAGATCGCCGTCTGCCTGGCGCGGAAACTTATTACGGGCGAGCACTGTCGCTGCCGCTTTTCCCGGCGATGGAGGGGTATGATGTGGAGCGCGTGGTGGAGGCCCTTGGCCGTGGGCTGGGGCTAGGAGACGCCTCATGACGACGACGGTGATCTTGTCGGTGATCGTCTGGTTGCGTGCCTCTGCTCGAGATAGTTTCTGTTAAGAGACGCAGAGCGTGGGTTCTCGCGCATTCCCCACAGAAAAGCTTTCCAGACTTACGCTTGGTACAGCGCAGCTCGGCTTGGAGTATGGAATTGCCAATTGTCAAGGATGCCCAGATGAGAAAAAAACACGTGCTATTCTTGATGCAGCATGGAGAGAAGGCATTGCGTGTCTCGATACGGCCCATGCGTATGGCAAAGCTGAAGAACGGATCGGTGCTTGGTGCAAACATACTGGAAACCGGCCCCTTGTCATCTCCAAGCTTCCGCCGTTGCATCAGTATCCAGATCCTGATCTCGAGGACGCTGTATTGCGTTATTTCTCGCAGTCATGCCTCGCGTTGGGCGTCACATTTCTGGATGGCTATCTGGTGCATCGCGCGGATGATCTGCACAGGCCAGGTGTGGCCAAGATGCTCAGAGCCTTGTGCAGCGAAGGCAAGCTGGGGGCTTTCGGTACGTCTGTATACACTGCCGGGGAAATAGATCATGCACTTCAAGTCCCGGGTTTGTCTCTTGTGCAGGCTCCGATAAATATTTTTGACCGGCGCGTCGTTGATTCGGGAGCAGTGGCGCGGTGTCACTCTCAGGGAGTGCTGGTATTTGCTCGAAGTATTTTTTGGCAGGGCGTGTTTTCTCTTAGTCCGGATGATCTGCCGGAGTACTTGCAGGAAGCGAGATGTGCCCTTGAGGAATTAGGCCGACTCGCAGGGGAGGCTGGTTACGACGTCGCAACGCTGGCGCTGGTTTCGGTGCGAGATATCCCTGGTGTGGCGTTTTTGGTTATAGGGGTGGATTGCGTTGAACAATTGCTGGCAAATGCCCGTGCTGTTCGGTTGCCGCCATTGGACGATGGGCTGCTAAAGGCTGTGATGAAGCTGGGTAAGAATTTGCCGGAGGAAGTTCTTAATCCATCACTTTGGCCGGCCAAACCTTTCTAGATTTACTGGATCAACCAATCTTGAAACCCGCGAAGTTGAGCTTCGGACAAGGCAGCGGTCATCCATGGTTGATCCGCGTTGCGTCCGGCCCAGAGGATGGAGGTGGGCATGTGCAGCGGTGCCGGGCGGTAGGCTTGGCGCTGCTGCGGCATTCCCCGGTGGTCATGGTGTTGGATGCCGACGGGGAGGGGTGGCGTTCGCGTCTGGAGGCTGAGGGTTTTCGGGTTGCGCTGGAAGGAACAGACCTCGCCGGGCCCTGGCAAGGCAGCGTGTTCGACGGCTATCGATTCTCCCGCACGACGATACAGTGGCTATTGACCAAGGCCGCTCCGCTCGTTGCGATCGATGACTTTCTAGCACCTCCCCTTGGAGCAGCTTTGGTCATCAATCCGGCGCCCGGGCTTGAGGGAAATGTCGTGAAGGGCATTCCGGCTCTGCTTGGTCCTCGATACGCCTTACTGGACGAGAGATTCAGCGCCCCGCCCCGGGGAGCGCTTCCGTCGGTTGTCGAGCATGTCGTGGTCACCTTTGGCGTGCGGGATGCCGCCAATGCGACCGGGTTGGCGCTGAAGGCCTTGCGTCTGCTGGAAGGCCGGGGCTTTCATTTCCGGGTTACCGTTGTGCTGGGTTCGAATGCGCCTTTCCGTTCGGCGGTGCAGGAAGAAGTGCGAGAGTTGCGCGAGACCACGCTGATGGTCGACGTGCACAATATGCCTGCTCTGTTACGAAGCGCTGATCTTGTGATCGGGGCCGGCGGCGTCAGCTTGCTGGAGCGCATGGCCTGCGCCGTCCCTTCGATAACCCTCTGTCTCGCCGAGAACCAAAAACTGTCTATCGGGGGAGCGGTGCAGGCAGGGGCGACCGGCACTGTCGAGTGGCAGGACAGGGGCGACCCTGCTCAACTGGCGAGAGCTATTGCGGCACTCGCTCAAGATCATGCGCGCCGTCAAGCGATGGCTGAAACTGGACGTCGCCTGGTTGATGGGCGTGGCGCCTCACGGGTAGCCGTCACTCTTCTAAACTTAGGACCACAGGATCCGGGAAGTGTTTTGCCGCTCACATGCGGAGAAGCGAACGCCCATGACTGAATCGAAGACCTGCGTGATCATCGAAAGCGTCGCCGCTTGGCGCTATGTTGAGAGTCTGGATCCGGCTTATCGCGTCCCTGTCTGGATGACGACTTCGCCGTATGTAGCGGAGCGTCTGCAAGCAGAAGGCCGGACTGTGGTCTGTCCGGATGAAGATGTGCCACAGGACGAGGCAGATCGGGTTGGATATTTTGCCCTACGGTCGGCTCATCGCATTGGTGTCCAAGTCGATGAGCAGACCAAAGGCTGGCCTGACGGGTTGCATCCCGGCCGAGCGATGGAAGGAACCTTACATAGGTTGCTGACCGCGCTGTTCTACAAAGCTCTGCTGTTGGACCGTTGCCGCAAGTGTTTGCCTAAAGAGGCGCGGCTCGTGACGGTGGGCAGGTCTGATCTGTCGCCTGTGACCGGCTTTGAGGTTATGGTGAACCGCTTCGACACACTGTTCGCGGTGCTAGCCAAGGCCCTCGGATACGAAGTGATCGAGTTTGACGCGCTGCGCCCGACGGGTGCCCTCCCCAATGGCGACTTTCTGCAACCATCCTGGCGGACCCGGCTGGTGACAGTATTAAACGCGCCGTTCAGCGCACCCCTGTTTCGGACCTGGCTGGCGTTGTGGAAAGGCAAGCCCTTTAGGCTGACCCCAGCACGAAAGGGACTTCACCTGTTTATTTACAAGCCGAATGAACTTGTCGAAGAGATCTTCCTGGGCCTCGCGATGCGCGGAGTCATGATCGAGTGGGCTCCACGCTTTCTGAAGCCCCAACCTAGAGCTGCCACGATGGCAACTAGTGATAAGTCAAGCGGGTGGGCTGGATTGGCAGAAGGAGTCCAGCATCTGTGCAAGGAAGAGGCAGAGCGTGAAGGCTTCCGGTGGCACGAGGCGTTTTCCGCAGCAGCGGTCTTGGCCGCCGAGCGCATGGTGAGGGCTCTCTCGTTCGGTCGGGCCGCAGCGGCCAATGTGCCAGCGTATTGTGCCGAACTGAAGCGTCGTGGCCGGGGCATGCCGGTGGCGGTGCTCACGAACGCCCTCACGACTCCACTCGAGCTTTTCATCAGGCAAGGCTTGGTGGCTGCCGACATTCCAGTCTACATGGTCGAGCACGGTGTTTCTGTGGGGCTGAGCCCACTTCACCTGGCCTGTTATAACAATGGAATCCTGCCGGATGTGACCGGCAACATCTATTTTAACCGATGCCAGAAGGCCGCAGAGGCTGACGGAAGGCCCCTCCCTGATCATGTCAGTGCAGTGGTCGGTACACCCAGAGTTATCAGAAATATCGGCCTGCGGTGTGTCCAGCGTCTGGCCGTGCGCCGGATGTTCCAAGCGACGAACCGCCTCATCGTTTATGTAACCGGGCTGTATCCCAACAACCATCAGCGCCTGCCTCATTACTGGCGGGATATGCCGTACCACCGGATTCGGCGGCAGATCGTCTATGAGGTGCTGGATCGGTGTCGGGACACCGTGGTGCTCAAGCTGTATCCGACCTATCGGTACGTGGATGGGGACCCGTTCGCTGAGTTACTGCCGCTGCCACCCAATTGCCGAGCGGTGCAGTTCACCGATTTCAGGAATCTGCGCGCAGCCGCTGACGTTCTAATCATCGATACGCCAAGTAGCGGGTTGGGTTGGACGTGGTCCACCGGCGTGCCGCAGATCTATCTTGAGACTGGGATGTATACACTGCTGCCCGAGATTGCGGAAGGGTTTCGGCGTGCGCTCTTCTACGTTGATGTGCGCGAGCCCGGGTGGGAGATCCAGTTGGCCCGGCTATTGGCCTTGCCGCACGCGGAGCTTGTCGCACAGTATGAGGCCAAGGCCGAAGCCCGGCGGCGGGTCGGAGAATACTGCATTCTGGGGCCCGAAGGTGACCCAGGCCGACTGGGTGCGGGGTTTCTCCTGGACGATCATGCCAGACGGCGCGCTCAAGCGGGTTCGTGGCTTGTATCCGATGTTGCGAGGTGTGAAAAGTGAAGAAGTTCGCGGAAGTCGAGAGTACTCGGCGTGCCTACCACGCCACCCCGGACCGTAATTCCGTGCATCGATCCGCGACTACATTCCCGATAAAGCAAACCAGTCTGTATAGGACCAACGTGACCTTTCTCAATCACTGGAAGATCAAGCGAGGGATTCTGGAGGTCGGCGCCCGGCACACCTTGCGGGATGAAGGAGGGCGCCGATTGGGTCAGGTCTGTTTCGTGCTCGATAAGAGCAAGGCGTATTCGTTTGATCTGGAAGAGGTAGGATCTGCGGCCGGCGTGGAGGTGCTGCCTGGCGAGGGCACGTGGGAAGTCGAGTTTTTCTCCGCGCGCAACCTATTCATTCCGTATCCCGCCGTGATCATGAATACATTCAACAGGAGTTTCTTCAACCAGGTTCATGCCTATGCCCGCACCTTAAGTGATGCTGAGGAGGACGCGCAGGTCAACCAAATCCAAGTGCGCGAATCCTGCATCGATGTCATCATAGACGACGAGACCGATACGTTTGTGGAGCTGATCAACGGCCCGACGCAGACAGACTCGCACGTCCTATTTACCATTGTTGACCAGAAAGGCCGTGTCATTGAGCGGACAGTGCCCTTTGTCACCGGCCCGCACGCCAAACGGACCTACCTCTTGTCGAAGGTGTTCGGCGCGGACCTGCCCGCAACCAGACTGGATCGCACGTTGTTCATTCACCAGCCTCGCATGGAGATGTTCTTTAGTCGGGTGTGGGGCGGGACCATCCGCCGCGTCGACGGCGCTTTTTCCGCCAATCACTCATACTACGACAATGGCGCGACCGAGGAATATTGGACCATTACTCCGACCGTCATGGCCCATAGCAGCAAGAATTTCCCTTTGTTCGAGGCTCTCGACCTCGTGCTGCGTCTCTACCCGATCATGTCGCCGTGCGATCTTGTCTTCCACGTGGCTCTCTATGATGGCCGAGGGCGCTGCCTCAAGACGGTTCGCGAAGTCGCGGCAGTCCAGGCGGGCAGCGCTCGAATCATTGAGATCGATCTGGGGGTGTTGGGACGCGAGACCGGTGCGCGTAGCGCAGAGGTCTTTGTGACACCGCGGGACGGTGATAAGGTACCCATGCGGATCGCCTTCCAGGTCTGCTATGGTTCCGGCCGCGGACTTACCAGCAGCATCAACATCTCGCTGCTCTCGCCATACGTTTTTGCTCCAGGAGGCAAGACCGGGAAGTCCTGGTTCGAGGTGGTCGGCCATCCCGATATCGAGAATCGGGTGGGCCTTTACCATACCGCGCCGCTTCCCGACGAAGAGGATCGGGAGGTCAAGGCGGTGTTGTATCGGACGGCGGATGAGAGCACGCTGACGGCAACGCTTCGGCTGCACGGCAAGCAAGCATGGTCCGGCGAGCTCGATGCCTTGTTTCCCGGTTACCAGGAATTTCTGGGGGGGCAGAACGGGTTCCTCTACGCGGAATCGGGAAGTCAGTTTTTGCGTGGGTTGACTATCCAGACGCATCGCAAGACCGGCCACACCAGCGGCGAACACAGCTTCTGACGGACGTATGTCTCAACCAAGCTTCGATTCCTACAATGCGTTTCTGCTCGAAGGCGGGTTGGATCGCTTTACGAAGATACTGTGTCGCTATGAGATCTATAAGCAGGTGATCGATCTGCCGGGTGACGTCGTCGAATGCGGAGTGTTCAAGGGGCAGGGGCTGTTATTCTGGGCCAAGCTCATCCAAATCTTCAATCCACTGTCGTCCCGCAAGGTCATCGGGTTCGATACGTTCAGCGGCATGCCGGCGTCGGTCACTCGTGAACACGATCGGGCCGGGGCCGACGCTTTCCTCGGATATGAGGATGTCCCGGCACGGATTCTGGCAAAGGTGGAAGCTTTCGGACTCACTCATCGCATCGAGATCGTATCCGGAGATGCCACCAAGACCATCCCGGAATTTGTGAAGGCACGACCGGGTTTTCGGGTCGCGTTGCTCAATCTGGACTTCGACGTCTACGAGCCGACGCTCGCGGCGCTCGAAGCTCTCTATGACCGGGTGGTCGGCGGCGGCATCGTGACGCTAGACGAGTACGCTATCCATAACTGGGGCGAATCCGACGCCGTGGACACGTTTCTCAAGGGACGCGGGCTCGCTCTCAAAAGCACGCCGTGGGCGCTGAGCCCAACCGCCTACTTCGTCAAACCGCTGTGATTCCGGAAGGCCCATACCCTGAGGGACCGCGTCTTCGGTTCCGACCGCTTGTCCGGAAGGATGCGCACGGGCCTTACTGCGAGTGGATTAATGACCCGCGTGTCAAACGTTACTTGGTTGCACGCTTCGAACGGATGCGTCCCGCAGATCTCGAGCGGTACATCAAGACGGTCAACATCTCACCGACGGATGTGATGTTCGCGGTCTGCGACCGTGCGCGCGGCTGTCACATTGGTAATGTGAAGCTGCAGAACATCAATCCCGATCACGGAACAGCCGACTTAAGCGTGGTCATCGGTCATGTGGCCCGCTGGCGTCAGGGTCTGGGTACCGAGGCCATCGCGTTGATGACGGCCTACGCCTTTAAGCGCTTAGGGCTGCGCCGGATCAGCGCCGGAAGCTATACGGCCAACCAGGCGTCGATGCGAGCCTTTCTGAAGTGCGGCTATATCAAGGAGGGCGTGTCCCGAGGACTGTACCTGCTGAACGGCGTCGCCCACGACTGCATGCGGGTTGGCATTCTTGCCGGCGATCCACCGTTGTGGGAAACCGTTGTAGGGCGATTCGGGAAGCGGAATGGCCGCACGGTCGGCTCGCTGAAACCACCCAGGATGCGCCGCGTCCGTGTCGCCCCGTGTTCTCGTCGTCGGCTGGTCCGCTCCTGAGTGGTTCCCGCCATGCCATATCCCAGCCTTGCTATCGCCAACCGCTCCATCGGCCCCGAATACCCGCCGTTCCTTATCGCCGAGATGTCCGGCAATCACAACGGCGATCTCAAGCGAGCGCTCGCGATCCTCGAAGCCGCCAAGGCTGCCGGTGCAGACGCGGTCAAGCTGCAAACTTATACAGCGGACACCATCACAATCCAACACCATGGGCCTGGGTTTCGCATCGAAGGCGGGTTGTGGCATGGGCGTACCCTGCACGACCTGTACGCCGAGGCCCACACACCGTGGGAGTGGCAGGAAGCGCTCTTCGCCAAAGGACGGGAGCTTGGCCTGATCGTGTTCAGCAGTCCCTTCGATGCGACAGCCGTGGATTTTCTCGAGAAGCTGGGGACGCCGGCTTACAAAATTGCATCGTTCGAGATCGTGGACCTCCCGCTGATCCGCCGGTGCGCAGCCACAGGCAAGCCCCTCATCATCTCCACGGGCATGGCAAGCCTCACCGACATCGGCGAAGCGGTCCTGGCGGCTCGCGAGGCCGGCGCGCAGGAGATCGCGCTGTTACACTGTACCAGCGGATATCCTACCCCGCCAGAGGAAAGCAACCTGCGCACCGTTCCCCATCTGGCCGCGGCGTTCGGCACGGTCGTCGGCCTCTCCGATCATACGCCGGGAATCGGGGCGGCAGTGGCGGCCGTGGCCCTCGGAGCCTCCCTAATCGAGAAGCACTTTACGCTGCGGCGCGCCGACGGCGGTCCGGACGCGGCATTCTCGCTGGAGCCGGCGGAGTTGGCCGACCTGGTGGGCAACTGTCGAATCGCTTGGCAGGCGTTGGGAACGGTCAGCTACAAGCGCGAGAAGAGCGAGGCAGGCAACGTGCAGTTCCGGCGGTCTCTTTACGTAACGGCGGATATGCGAGCAGGGGAGGTGTTCACGCTGCAGAACCTCCGCTCGATCCGGCCTGGCTACGGCCTGCCGCCCAAGTACTACGACTTGTTCATCGGCAAACGGGTCAGTCGTGACGTCAAACGAGGTACGCCGGTCACCTGGGATCTCATCGGTTGACGCATGCGAGTGGTTGCGATTATCCAGGCCCGCATGACCTCGACCCGGCTGCCGGGCAAGGTGCTCAGCGACGTTGGCGGTGCACCGTTGCTGGAGCGGATGATCCGGCGGGTCCTTCTAGCTCGACGGCTCGACGCCGTTTGGGTGGCGACCACCGTCAATCAGACCGACAATCCGATCGTCTTACTTTGCGAGCGGCTTGGCGTATCTGTCTTCCGCGGGGACGAGCATGATGTCCTAGGCCGTTACCTGCAAACGGCCATCAAGGCGGCCGCGGATGTGATCGTCCGGCTGACAGCGGACTGCCCTCTCGTGGATCCCAGCCTAATTGATCGTGCAGTCGCCCTGTATGTTCAGGGCGACTTTGATTATGTCTCGAACGCAGTGAAACGGACCTATCCCGACGGACTTGATGTGGAGGTCTTCTCTCGTGCGGCGCTGGAACGCGCCTTCCGGGAGGCCACCCGGCCCTACGATCGGGAGCATGTGACCCCTTACATGCAAGGGCCAGGATTCCGGATTGGGCACCTGTGCCATCACATCGATCTCAGCCATGTGCGCTGGACCGTGGATGTCGCCGAGGATCTCGAGGTCGTGCGTCGCCTGTTCACGAGCCTGCAGGAAGGTTTCACGTGGGAGCAGGCACTGGCACTGGCGTCGACGAATCCCGAATTACTGGGTCAGCCCGCGCCGACCGGCGGCACGGCGGCTGGAGCATGATCGCGTTGCGCCTTGCTACAATGGAAGACGCGAGGACGCTCTTCGCATGGGTTAATTCACCAGACAGTCTTGCGGCCAGCCTGCGGACCAAGGCGCCGATTCCGTGGGAGCAGCATGTAGTCTGGATGGAGGAGCGGCTCCACGACCCGAACACCCTGCTTTTGATCGCGGAGGAAAACGAGAAACCGATCGGGCACGTGCGCTTCCAGGATACAGGGGAAGGACCGGAGGTGAGCATCTTCCTGGCATCGGAGCACCGACGCGGGGGTCTCGCTCTGGAGATGCTGCGGACGGCAATGCAGCAAGCCGTCAGCCGCTGGGCGGACACCCCCTTTCTTGCCCGCATCAAGACCGCCAACGCGGCGTCCCGGGGGCTCTTTGAGAGCGTCGGGTTCCGGCTTGCGCGGACCGCGGAGGATCACCTCCTATTCTCCTACGACCCCTCGACGAACAATGGCCAGCACTCCTAAGCGCACGTTCACGAGATCTCAGGCTCTGTACGAGCGGACCCTGAAAACGATCCCGCTGGCGTCCCAGACCTTCTCCAAGTCTGCGATGCAGTACGTAAGGGGCGCCTCCCCGCTGTTTTTGGAACGCGGCGATGGCTGCCGCGTGTGGGACGTGGACGGCAACGAATATCTCGATTATGTGCTTGGGTTGCTGCCGGTCGTGTTGGGGTATCGGGATCCGGACGTGGATGGAGCCATCCGTCGGCAGCTTGATCGCGGGATTACGTTTTCGTTGGCGACCGAACTCGAGGCGGAACTGGCTGAGCGATTGGTCCGTCTCATCCCCTGCGCGGAACAGGTGCGTTTTGGGAAGAACGGCTCAGATGCCACGACGGCCGCGATCCGGTTGGCCAGAGCGTACACGGGCCGTGACCGCGTGGCGGTATGCGGGTATCACGGCTGGCATGATTGGTACATCGGGACGACATCCAGGCACCTGGGTGTGCCCGAAGCGGTGCGCGGTTTGTCGAGCACCTTTCCATTTAATGATGCCGATGCGCTTGAAACTCTGCTGAAGGCCGATCCCAATGGGTACGCTGCAGTGATTCTGGAACCGGCCGGCATGCAGGATCCTGCGCCAGGGTTCCTGCAGCGGCTTCGCGAGCTGACCGAGCGGTACGGCGCTGTTCTGATTTTCGACGAGATCGTGACAGGGTTCAGAATTAATTTGGGAGGAGCGCAAAAAGTGTACGGTGTAACGCCCGATCTGGCGACGTTTGGCAAATCGATGGCGAATGGGATGCCGATCTCCGCGGTCGTCGGCCGGCGGGACATTATGTCATGGATGGACAAGATCTTCTTCTCCGGGACATTTGGCGGCGAGGCACTCTCTTTGGCGGCGGCCATCGCGACGATTGATAAGCTGGATGCCGCGGGGGTCTGCGACCGGCTCCGTGCCCTCGGCGGCCGCCTGGCGAAGGACGTGCGGGCGGCGCTGTCCCGTTATAAGCTCGAGGAATGGTATACCGTCTGCGGGCCGGATTGGTGGCCGTTCGTTATTGCCTCCGCAAAGGATGGAGTATCGGACGTTATCACCACGAGCTTGCTGCGGCAGGAATTGATCGCCAACGGCCTGCTCATGGGGGGTACGTTCAATCTCTGCCTGGCGCACGACCATCCGGATGTTCTGAAAGAAACCCTCGCGGCGTGGGACCAAGCCATGGCGGCGGTCTCTTCGGCGTTCGCTTCTTCCGATCCAGCCGCCCGTCTGCGCGGCCACCCCATCCAACCGGTTTTTTCCGTCCGGCCGGTGAAACGGTAAGCTTTGGTGTGAGCACGCGCTATATCTTTACCGTGACCGCCGGACGTAGTGGGCAAGCATCCCTCCGGCAACTCATGGAGGACCATGTTCCAGGATGCTACGCTGTTTGGGAGGACCCGGCCATTGTGCCGGTACTCCCCAAGCCTTTGGATGTCCTCGAACGACGTTTCCGGCGGCGTTTCATCGAGACCCATGAACTGTTAGGACGGGGGAAGGTTTTGACTGCGTTCGACCGAGGCGATGAAGCCTATTTAGACCATATCGTGGCCCTCCGGCTGCGGATGATAAATCGCAAGCTGATGAAGAGCCAGGCGTCGATCCACATCGATATCAGCAAATATTTCGCTCGCGGATTACACCGAGCTTTCGCGCGAGCTCTGCCGGGCCTGTCTCTTATTCGGCTCCTTCGAGACCCGGTGCTGAACATGCGCAGCTATCTGAACAGGAATAAGAATTTCCTGCTCGACAATAACCTGCCCGACGCGCAGAGCAACATCTTACGTTTTAATAGTGTGAATATGGAAAAAGGGGAGTTGTATTTGTGGGCGTGGTGCGAGATGTACCTGCGGTTCGACCGTCTGGTCGAAGAGTTCAAGATCGAACGAGCCGTGGAGATTCGGACGGAACACCTCACCGATGCGGCGCGGATGAATGCGGCCCTGGACGCTCTGGGACTGCCCCATACGCCGGTTGTCCCCGCTGCGCCGGTCAATACCAATGCTGAGCATGGGTACGGCCGGACCCGGATTCTTCAGGGGGACCTGGATCTGTTCGAACGCTTCCTGAAACGGCTGCCGGCGGACGTGCGCCGGCGCATCACCTATTTCGAAACCTATCAGCCGGGCCAGTCGGCGACGTTGGTCACGGCCGGTCTGCGCAAATGATCCATATTCCGGTCCGGCTGAAAGCGCTGGTACCCGGCTACCGGGCCAGGTGGCGCCGGCGCTACGCCGCGTTGCTTGTCGTTCTCCGGCAACATGCGCCGCGCCTGGAGTACGGACAGGAAGGGGAGACCCCGTGGATCAAAATCAAGGAGAGCGGCGTGCAGCTCTTCGGGTTCTGGACCGAGCCGGCCAATGCGGAGGTGTACGACCTGTTGCGTGCCGATCTGCCGGCGAATTTACCGAAGGAACATTTTCGCCTGGTGAAGGATTATCTGACGCGCTACGTCTATCCCCATATGCGGCCGGATCTGAAGCCGGACGGGTTTGCACCGGCCCAGATGTTCGGGTTCCATGGGCAGCACAAAGATGCGATCCCCGATCTCGAGGATGTCGGCGCGCGCGCCGAACTGGTCCGCGCCTTTTACCCGAAGCCGTATGACGTCATCATCGACGGCGGCGCGTTTCTCGGGTTCGGCGAAGTCCGACTGGCTTCCGAGCTCCCGCAAGGGCACATGTACGCCATCGAGGCGGACAGGGATTGCTACGATCTGCTGACCCGCAATCTGGCCTGCAACAAGATCGGCAACGTCACGGCGCTGCATCGCGCGGTCTGGAAGGAAGAAGGTGAGATGGACCTGGAAACAGGCTTCGCCCAGGCCAAC
Source organism: uncultured Nitrospirales bacterium (assembly GCA_964542245.1). Classification (GTDB taxonomy): domain Bacteria; phylum Nitrospirota; class Nitrospiria; order Nitrospirales; family NS-4; genus CAZITU01. The sequence goes on from CAZITU010000019.1 coordinate 24,783, forward strand.
ACGCTTGTCCGCGAGGTCTATCGAGGTGAAACGACTCTGAAAGTGCGGTCGATAACCGTGGATCAGATCGTACAGCAATTCAGGCTTGCCAAGGTGGACATGCTGAGCCTGACGTTGAACGGGGCGGAGGTCGAGGCTCTGAAAGGGGCGCGCGAGACCCTCACCAAGCTGCGTCCAAGGATCCGGCTCGCCGGCTGGTATGCCCGCGAAGGCCGCCCGGTCTGGCAGTGGACGAAGGCTGACCTGGAGTCGCACGGCTACCGCGTCTTCGTCGGGCCCCGCGGGAACGTGATGGCGTTACCATGATCGGTGTCTTCGGCCTGTACAGAGCGGAACAGGCGGCGCCGGCCGATCCCGGGCCGCTGGCCGCGACCGTCGCGGACCGCTATGCAGTCGAAGCCCCGGCAGGAACGGGTGCGGCTTTGGGGCGTGTCGGTCATCGTCTGGCGCTCTGTGGGGGGCGCGCGGTTTCGCAGGACGGGCGCTGGCAGGCCGTCGCCTGCGGGGAGATCTTCAATCTTGCCGAGTTTGCGGAGCATGGCCGGGATCCCACTCATGCCGCGGATCTCATCATCCGTTTGGCCCAGGCTCAGGCGCTGGATCGTCTGAAAGACGCGAACGGGCAGTTCTGCGCCGCGCTCTACGACCGGATCGAGCACCGGCTGGCTCTGATCACTGACCGACTGGCGACTCACGCGATCCATCTGTGGCGCCAGGGCAACGAGGCGGTCTTCGCGACCCACCTGTATATGCTGATCGGGGATCCCCGTGTGCCGCGCCGAGCCGATTCCGATGCGGTGGCGCAATTGTTTACAATGCAGCGGACGATCGGCCGAACCACGCCACTCGCCGGTGTTGAGGCATTGCCCGCAGCCTGCATCTATGAGATCGACCGTATGGGGATCAGGGAGTGTTATTATTGGAGTCTTAAGTGGCGGCAGCCGGACTTTTCGCTCGATGAGGGGAGCGTCCTGCTGGCTGAGGCAATGCGGCGAGCGGTCGCGCGCCAGACGAGGGAAGGGCGCGTCGGCCTGTTGCTCTCCGGCGGAGTGGATTCGCGCATGGTGCTCGCCGCAGCCGACCAGTCCGGGCTCTCCTGTTGGACGACCGCCAGCTATGCGGACAATCCGGAACTGGCGCTGGCGCAGCGAATCGCCCGCGTTCTGAAGGCCGAGCATCACGCAGTCATCGTCCTGCCGGAGTCCACTCTCGCCGTGCTGGACGAGACGGTCATCGCCTCCGGCGGTCTGTATCCGGCGTCCACGCCGGTCTCCGCGTTCATGCCGGCTGTGGGCAAAGCGTGCCCTGTCGTGCTGACCGGGCACGGTCTGGACTACACGCTCCGTGGCTATTATCTGCCGGCGCGGTTTATTGAATTTGCCGGATCGCGCACCCGATTGCCGGCGCTCCGGCCCATTCCGCGGCGACCCAGCGGCAGGGATGTCCTGGAAAATTTGCGGCAGGGCCCGCCACGGGACACAATCGCGCGCATCGTCCGGCGAGAGCGTCAGGGCCAGTGGTGGGACGGCCAGGCCAAGGTGATGGATGAGGTCCTGGCGCCCTGGCTGCAAGGCGACGAACCCTACAACGCCTGGGACGCCTTCATCCTCCACGCCGTGAGCAAGCATTACGCCTTCACGAGCATGGCGGCCGTGCGGGCTGCGGTGAATCTCCGGATGCCAGCGTTCGACAACGAGGTGTTCGACGTCTATCTGCGCATGCCGCCGGCATGGCGCTGCGCGGGGCGCATGGTCCAGAACGCGTTGCGCTGTCTGTCGCCGGAGGTAGCGCGCGTCGCCAATGCCAACACGGGCTTCCGGGCCGACCTCCATCCCTGGCTTGAGGTGACGGCGCTGCTCGGACGTGGGGCCTTGCGCCGTATCGGAGTGTTGCGGCGGGAAGGAGTGCCCTCGTCCAGCCATTCTCTTGGCTCGTGGCAGAATATCGGGGAACTTTATCATCAGGACCCCGGCCACCGCGCCGGACTGATGGCCATCCGGGACCGCCTGGACGCGCTCACGCTGGGTCTCATGGACGCGGACGCCTTGGCGCGCTGCCTCGATGAGCACCTGTCTGGGACCGTCAAGCACACCAAGTTGCTGCGACAGCTCTTGACCCATGACGCGTGGGTCCGCACGTTCCGCATCGAGGGCCATGCCTGAGGTCGTGCCATACCGGTTGTCGATCGCGCCGGAGCTCGAGCAGTTCCGGCCCGAGCTCGAGTACGCCTGCGCGTTTCTGGAGCGCTGCCATTTCGTCGAACGATCGCCTAATGCCCCACAAGCGCTGCATTATGGCCCCGGTGCGCCGGCGGGCGCCTTGACTGTACCGGCGGTTCTGTTTCCCGGGGGGGTCCGCCTTGATGCCGACGGGATACATCCGGAGCGGAAAGTCCTCCATGATCTGGAGTCGAACGGAGGACCGGACAGACTGCTGCCGTTCCCGAATCGGCCGCCCGTCGAACAGGGGCGGCTCGCCTACGATGCGCTGGGAGTGATTTTCCTGATGCTGTCCAGGTTGGAGGAGCGGGACTGTCCGGACCGGGACCGTTACAACCGCTTCCCGTTCCGATTGGCGATGGCCGTTCGGATGGGCTGCTACGCCGATCCTCTCGCGGACCGGGCGGCGCATGACCTGGCGGCGGCCTTGACCGGCCGGCAGGATCCGCCCGGTCGGACCCAGTATGACTTCTACCTCACCCATGATGTCGATCGGCTTCGCGGCTATCACCGTCCGCTGGAGCCGGCACGTTGGGCGATCGGCGATCTGCTCAAGCGCGGCAGTCCTGGACAGGCTTGGCGGCGGCTGTACACAGGGTATCTGGCCGGAGAGCCCTGGCGGTCCTTCCGTGAGTTGATGGAGGCGGCGGAGCGAGTGGGCAGACCCGGCCGGTTTTATTTCGTCGGTCCGAGCACGCTACCCATGGACAGCCCTTACGCGCACACGATGCGGAAGCTGCTCAAAAAGGTCTGCGACGAAATCGTCGCCCGCGGGCATGTCGTTGGGTTCCATCCGGGGTTTGCCAGTGCGACCGACGCGGCCGAGTGGCGGCGCCAGCGTCACGGTCTGGAAGAGGCGATCGGCCGGCCTGTTCTCGAAGGGCGCCAGCACGTGCTGCAATATGACGCGGCGGTCACGCCGGAGATCTGGGACCAGGCCGGCATGGAACTGGATTGCACGCTCGCATTTCCCGAGGCGAGTGGGTTTCGCTCCGGTACCTGCCGGCCTCACCAGGCCTATAGTCTGCGCCATCGCAAGGCGCTCTCCCTCGCGCAGATTCCGACGGCGGTCATGGACTTCAGCTTTTTCGGTGGCAAATACCGCCATGTGTCGTCGGAGGACGCTCTGAAAGAATGCACGATGGTCGCGGACGTCTGTAAGCGGTACGGTGGGACGCTCGTCGTGCTCTACCACACCGGGCAGGCGGATCCTGCCATGAAGACCTTTTACCGCTCAATGCTGGAGCTGATTCAGTAGGAGGAAGACGTGGCGACTGACTTCACGCTGGATGGGTACCGTGCGCTTCTGGAGGCCTTTTTCACACGGGGCTATGAGGCGCGCGGTTTCGACGATGTGGATCTGGGGTCGAAGCACCTGATTGTGCGACATGATCTCGACATGACGATTCGAGCGGCCGTCCCGGTGGGCGAATTGGAGCACAAGATGGGCGTGCGCGCGACCTATTTCGTGCTGGTTCGGAGCGAACTCTATAATCCGTTCTCGGCGGCCGGAGGGCGGGATCTCAGGCGCCTGGTCGACTGGGGCCACACCATTGGATTGCATTTCAACGCCTTGCTGTATCCGGTAGACAGGGCGAGCCTCGATCGCGGCGCCGCATCTGAGTGCGCCGTGCTGGAGACGATCATCGGGCAGCCTGTGAAGCTGGTCAGTCTCCATCGGCCCGGGAAAAGCGCCCAGGGGAAATTGATCTGCAGCGCGCCAGGCCCGTTAGGTGGACGCCGCCATGCAGACGAGCTCATCTATTTTCACGACATTGCCTATCGTTCAGACTCGCGGGGCGGCTGGCACTACGGCCATCCGCTGGACCACCCGGCTGTGCCCGAGGGGAGGGCGTTGGAACTGTTGACCCACCCGATTTGGTGGACCAACTCCGCCGAGGACCCTTCCGCCAAGCTCTCCGAGTTTCTCGAGGGGCGGTTTCAACTGCTTGACCAGGAGTTGGCCGCCAACTGCCTGGCGCACAAGCCGGGCAGGTACAGGAAATGACGGCGCACGAAAATTTGAGCCGAGAGTCAGAAGTCCGCGGGTCCTCAGACCGCGCCTTCGGCCTGGTGTTCACGGCTGTCTTCCTGACGGGGGGTCTCTGGCCGCTGGTTCGTGGCGAGACGCCGCGCAAGCCGGCAGTTACTGGATTCAACGTGAACCACCGGGCCCGTCCCCGGAAACGATGACGAACCAGTTTTAGAGGGATAACAACATGGCCTTTCTGTCTGAGTTTTGGATGTTCCTGCGCGTGCGCAAGAAGTACTGGCTGCTGCCTGTGATCCTGATGTTGCTGATGCTGAGCGTGCTGATTGTACTGACCCAAAGGTCCACCGAGGCGCTGTTCATCTACCCAGATTTCTGAGGGCGTTTCTGCGCGAAGACCTCAAGGACTGGTTCGAACTCAACGCCGGCGGCCTTAAAAAAGCACACGGGGTGCCCGTGTGCTGGTCAATACGAGCTTCAATGTACGCGGGGAGCCGATCGTGTGCACGCCGGAGGAAGCCTTCCGCTGCTTCATGGGCACGGAGATCGAAGCCCTTGCCGTGGGCAATTGTTTTCTTCGCAAAGAGGAGCAGGACCCACAATTCAAGCGCAACTATGCGGCCGCGTTCGAACTTGACTGATTAGGGCGTCCCGATGGTTAAAGCATCCGGAAACGAAAACCGGGAGATAGAGTTATCGGCCCTTGAAGTCCGAACACTCACGTCTCGCGACGTCCGAGAACACATGAAAGACCTTCTGAGCATCGCAGCAGATGTTGAAGGCGAATACTGGAAGGAGGAGCATTTCTTGCTCGATCTGGCGGATAAATGGAAACTCTCGTGGGTGGTCCTGATCCACGAGCGTCCCATAGCGTACGCCATCCTTTCCCGGAAGGGTCCTGCGCATGCGCATATCCACCATTTCATGATTGCGGCTCCGTATCGCAGTCAGGGTTTGGGAAAGCACATCCTGGACATGGTGATGCGGCAGGCAACGAAGCTGGGCTGCGACATGTTTACGTTGAAAGTGAGGAACAATGACGAAGTCGCCAAGAGGCTCTACGCGGCATTTGGTTTCCGCGTGGAAGGACCTGACGGAGAGTACCTTCGCCTAGAAAAGAAGCTTTGAAAGTACGTCCGTGATCGTCGCGATTCATCAGCCGAACTACCTCCCGTGGCTCGGTTATTTTCACAAGATCGCCGCCGCGGACGTTTTCGTTTTTCTCGATGATGTCCAGTACACCAAAAACAGTTACATCAACCGGGTCAAAATACTGGGTCCGAGTGGGGTGCGGTGGTTGACGGTGCCGGTGTCGTACACTTTTGGAGATGCAATCGGCAAGGTACAGCCGGCTCTCCCTGATTGGCCGACACGCCATCTTGACACCCTTTCCGGGATGTATCGCGGCGCTCCGGCATTTCGATCGGTCTGGTCTCGCGTGAAGGAGCTCTTTCACAGTCTGCCCAAGGGCTCTCTGGCAGAGTGCAACCGTTTTCTGGTGGAGCGCATCGCCGGCGAACTGAAACTCTCCTGTAATTTTATTGCGGCGTCCAAACTGGCAGTAGGGCCATCCACCGGGGATGACAGGTTGATTGCATTGACCGTTGCTGTGGGGAAGACTGCCGCGGCAGGAGCGGGGGTCCACCTTTCCCCGACGGGGACATACCTTTCCGTGCTAGGCGCCCCAGGCTATCAGCAGTCCGAAAGGTCGGTGACGGCTGCCGCGGGGGCGGCGACATACCTTTCCGGGATGGGCGCTGCAGGCTATCAGGAGTCCGCGAAGTTTGTTCAAGCGGGATTGGGGTTTCGGTATGTCAGTTTCAAGCATCCCCAGTATGACCAGGGCACCAGCGCATTTGAACCTGGTCTCTCCATCGTCGATCCCCTATTTCGTGTGGGTTGGACAGGAACCGCTGATTTGATCGCGAAGAGCGTAGGTGCGGAATGATTGCACGAGGCTTGCGCGTTCTGTGTCTGGACATTGAGGGGGGGTACGGCGGGTCGTCGCGCAGCCTGTACGAATCCATCCGCCACCTGGATCGTTCAGCGGTGATCCCGGAAGTGTGGTGCCGGCAGGCGGGGCCGATCCAGGCCCGCTATGCTGGGATCGGTGTTCCCTGCCGCGTGGCGCCGCACATGCCGAAGGTCAGCTCGCTGCAGCGCCTGTCGAGAAGTCTGATCGTCTACGGCAGGGCGCTCTGGGAATTCCAGCGGGCAGGAGGATTCCTGAACGAACTGGCGCGCACCGTGAATGACCGGTTCGACCTCATCCATTTCAATCACGAGGCGCTGTTCATGCTTGCCAAGTGGCTGCGCGAGCGGACGGCTGTTCCATGCACCATGCATATTCGCACCAATCTCGCCGACACGGTGTTCTCGCGGTGGCAGACTCGCACAATTGCGCGCACGATGGATCACCTGGTGTTTATCACCGAAAATGAGCAGAAGACGTTTTACCGATTGGGCGGGTCGTGCGCGGGCACGGTCATCTACAACGTTGCAACTCCGCCCGATTCGTCGGTGGAGCCGGTGCCACAGGTGCCTCGAGACGGCCGGCTCAAGGTCGCCTGCTTGAGCAATTACGCATGGCAGAGGGGCCTCGACCGGCTCATCGAGGTCGCGGAATGCCTGGCGGCGTGGGGCAGGCGTGATGTTCTGTTCGTCGTGGCGGGGAACATGGACGCGCCGACGCACCTCTCCAGCCCACTGAGAAAAATCATGCGTCGCAACAGCGCGCTTCCCGATGCCGTCGAAAAGTGTGGTCTGGGAGACATGTTTCACTTTCTTGGGCATGTCCCTGAGCCTGAGCGGGTTCTCGTCGCGTGCGATGTTCTGGTGAAACCGACCCGCGAGAACAATCCGTGGGGGCGTGACATCCTCGAGGCGCTGGCGTGCGGCAAGCCGGTCATGACGGTCGGGTCGTACGATCGGTTCGTCACGACAGGGGAGACAGGATTTCTCCGGGAGGCGTTTTCTCCGCAGGAGTGGGCGCAGCAGCTTGTGGCGTTTGCGAAGAATCCCGGGCTCTTGGCAACGATGGGGGAGCAAGCCCGCTGGCGCGTCGCCCGGCTGTGCAACGGCCGGGACCGTGCGGCGGATCTGTTGGCGGTGTGGACGAAGCTGGTCCGGGTGTAGCCGCTCGTGTGGTGTTCCTCCTGCCCTCGTTCGCGGGCGGTGGGGCCGAGCGGGTGGCGCTGACTTTACTGGTCGGCCTGGATCGCACACGCTTTACGCCTGAACTGGTGGTGCTCGACGGGACAGGTCCGCTGAGGGAAGTTGTCCCGGCGGATGTTCCCGTTCATGATCTGCGGCGCCCGCGGCTTCGCTACGCGGTCATTACCCTGCTGACCGTGCTCCGTCGGCTGCGACCGGCGGTCATCGTTTCTACGCTCGGCTATCTGAACCTCGCACTCCTCGCCCTACGCCCTCTCCTGCCCTCGAAGCCGCGAATTCTGGTGCGCGAGGCCAACACGCCTTCACGAAGCCTGCCGACCACGCCATGGCCCACCCTGTTCCATCTCGGCTACCGACTGCTCTATCCCCGTGCGGACGGCGTCCTTTGCCCGTCGCGGATGGTGCTGGAGGAGATGCGTCGTGATTTTTCGGTTCCGGAGGCGCGGTTGTACTGTCTCGCCAATCCGGTGGATGTCGTCGCCATGCGGCGACTGGCGGCTGCTCCCCGGCGCACCCCCGGTGACGGAGTCCGTTTTGTGGCTGCCGGGCGGTTGACTCCCCAGAAGGGCTTCGACCGGTTGCTCGAGATGGTGGCCGGGATGCCGGCCGGGACCCACCTTACGATCTTCGGCGAAGGGCCGGAAGCTTCAGCCTTGGGATCGTTGGCGGTACGGCTCGGTGTCGAGAGCAGGGTTCGTTTCACCGGGTTTGATCCGGCTCCCTGGCCGGCCTATGCCGGCGCCGATGCCTTTCTGCTGCCTTCACGGTGGGAAGGGATGCCCAATGCGGCGCTGGAAGCGCTGGCCTGCGGGACACCGGTGATCGCGACGCCCGAGTCCGGGGGCCTGCTCGAAGCCGCGGTCGAGGTCGCGCCGGGCGGGGTGACCATCGCGGAGGCAGGTGATGCGTTTGCAGCGGCCATGCGTGCGGTCGTTCCCCGGTCCGGCGTATCGTTGCGACCCAGCCTGCTGCCGGATCGGTTCGCCTGCGAGGCGGTCCACGCCGCGTTCGCGGCGATTCTCACGAGGGTGTCTCCGGCCTTCGCGCCACCAGCAGGCACCCGCTGACGGCGAGGTCTTCGTCGCGCAGGTTCTTGAAGCCGGCGGCCAGCGAAGGGCGCACGGCGGCCACACACTCAAGCGCGCGACGTTCCAGCGCCGGATCCAGGTCGTCCCAGTCCGCAGGGCCGACTTCCTCTTCAACCCCGGCCAGCCGCGTGATCCGGAGGCTCCCGCTGGCGCCCGATGTCTCCAGCCAGTTGCGGTACGCGGGGAGCAGCACCCGGTTCGGCCGGCCTGACCCCCTGGTCATACGGCGATAGACGGCTTCGGGAATAGTCAGGGACGTGAGCGGTTGGTGGCCGGTGAACATGCCGTGGTCGCGCAGGTCAATCCGGTGCACCATGATGCCGCCCGGCTGCAATGCCCCGAGCATGTCGGTGAGCGCCGCCGCCGGATCGTAGAGGTGCTCCACGACGGCGCGGGACAGGATTGCATTGAAGCGAATGGACGAATTGCGGAAAAACGTCTCCGCCGGCCGGCCGGGATGATAATGAAGGCCGCGCAGGGTGGTCTCGGCAGGAGGGCCGTTGAATCGGTCGGCGAGACTGTGGCGGTCGGCGAGCGCTTGATAAATCGCGGCCTGACGCACGGGGTCGCGTTGCGGCCGGAACCGGTCGATGGCGTGTATTGCCTCGACCCCGTTGCCCAGCAAGAGAAGAGCGACGCCGAAGTTGTCGCCGGGCCCGATCTCCGCCACGGTTCCGCTGAAATGATCGCAGCCGGCGTAGGCGAGGTAGTCCGCGTAGATTTTCTCGATGTAGGCGATGGAAGCCGGGAGATCCAGCCGGGAGTGCCGAGTCCCGGACTTCGTCACATGCTTGCCGGCCGCCCAGCGTCGCTGAGCGCGCCAATCATCGAACAGGTAGTAGGCGCAGGTCAACAACACGCTGCGCTTGACCAGGGCTTTTAAAGTCACGCCGTGAGTGTAGCAGACGCCGACCGAAAAGTGCTCCACGTCATCACCACGCTCCAGACCGGCGGCGCCGAGAGCATGCTGGCCGCCCTGATGCTGGCCAAGCGGCCGGGTGCGCCGGCGGCGCGGGTGGTCAGTCTCCTGCCGGGCGGCGCCACGTGCGAGCGGTTGCGAGCCTCGGGGATGGACGTCACGGATCTCGGCATGACCCGCGGCCGCCCCAGCGTCGGAGCCCTCATCCGCTTGGCCCGATTGATCCGCGCCGAGCGGCCCCACGTCATTCAGGGCTGGATGTATCATGCCAACCTCATGGCGACCCTGGCGTTGGCCCTTTCCGGCCTGAGGCGTCGGACCCGCCTGTACTGGGGGATCCGCTGCTCCGATATGGACCCTGGTCTGTATGGGTGGTCGTTTCGCCTGGCGGTCCGTGCCTGCGCACGGCTGTCGCGCGTGCCGGATGCGATCATCGCAAACTCGGAGAGCGGCCGCGACCATCATCGGCGACTGGGGTACCGGACGCGGCGCTTTGACGTCATCGACAACGGCATCGACACGGCGCGGTTTCGTCCGGACGAGACCGGCCGGACGCGCGTCAGGGCCGAACTGGGTGTTGATCAGGCAAGACCGCTCCTCGCGATGGTGGCGCGGGTGGACCCGATGAAGGATCACGCCTGTTTTCTCGACGCCTTCAGGCGGCTGTCCGGCGTCGGCGCGCTGGCCATCGGGGAAGGCACGGAGCGGCTGCCTGAACTCCCCGGTCTGTACCGCCTGGGCATGCGTTCCGCTGTGCCGGGCCTGCTTGCTGCGTGCGACCTCGTGGTGTCCAGCTCCGCATTCGGCGAGGGTTTTTCGAATACCATTGCCGAAGGTATGGCGTGCGGCCTGCCGCCCGTGGCGACTGATGTCGGGGATGCCGCCAGAATCATTGGAGACACCGGACTGGTCGTTCCCACGC
>CAZITU010000020.1:0-34322 GCA_964542245.1 uncultured Nitrospirales bacterium
CCCGCGGCGGCTCTTCGATGCCGATGAGTTCCTCGACCGCCTGGCAATAACACAAGCTATGGCCGAACGAGGTGTCGCCGGACACCCTCTCGGCAAGCGGGACGCCCGTCCCGAACGACAGGTTTTCGAAAAGCTTCTCGACCCCTCGGTGCTTCCAGAAATGGCGAAGTTCGAGCTGCATGATCGGCTCTCCGGCCACGGAAAAGCGGAAGTGCCCGGGTTCGATGATCCCGGCATGGATCGGTCCGACCGGGACTTCAAACACGCCTTCCCCTTCAATATGCCGGAAGGCGTACTGACCCTGTTCCCGTCGCAGGACGGTGTCCCACGCAAAATCTTTCTTGAGCGGGTGGGTCCCTTTCGGCCAGTGCTCGTGCCGGACCAGACGCCGCAAATCCGGATGGCCCTGGGCGATGAGTCCGAACATGTCCCGGATCTCCCGCTCGTACCACGTGGCCGCATGCACGTGGGGCGTAATTGATCGGTAGAGTCGGTCGTCGGCCGCCAGTTCCGTCATCAGGATGACCCAGGAGCCGTCATCGGCCACGGAGAAGAGGTAATAAAGACGAAAGCCCGGCTGCAAAGGCCTGAGGTCCACGGCCCATTGCATAGACAGAGTGCCGCGCAGGGAAGAGGCGGTATGGACGTAGTGGGCGATGGTCGGCAGGTCCTCCTTCGCCACCTTCAGCACCGGGAGGCCGCGCGCAAGCTCCACGTTCAAAACGACGCCTCCGAAGCCCTCTAAAATCTTCCGGAGCGCCTCGTCCCTCTCACCCATAGCTCACCTTCCCATCAGAATCATCGCCGCCGGCGCTCATGGTATCTCCACCGTCACGCCGAAGAGTCGTGTCATCGGCAGAAAAAGGTCATGGAGGAACCCCGGCATATGGGTTCCGCTGTATACCATCGCCGTAAGGTTGATCACAAGCGCAGACGCGGTGAAACGGCGGGTCCGGTCGGTGACCGGAACGCCCTCCTCCATCGGCTCACCCAGTGCCATCCGGAAGACTTGAGAAAGCAACGTGGCGAAGGCGACCGCGAGGAGTCCCAAGAACACATAGGCCATCCACTGCCCTCGGCCGTACGCCCCCGTTACGATCAGTACCTCGCTGACGAACAGACCGAAGGGCGGCATCCCGGCGAGGGCTAGAGTCGCCAGGAGCATGCTCCCTCCGACGAGAGGCATTTGCCGCACCAACCCGGTCACACGTTCGATAGTCTTGTGACCGCGGCGCAACATGACCATCCCGGCCGCATAGAACGCAGTGGACTTGGCCAGCGCATGATTGAACATGTGGAACAATCCCCCGAACACCCCGACCGGGCCGCCGATCCCGAATCCCACCAGGGCGATACCGACATGCTCAATACTCGAATAGGCGAAAAGCCGCTTGTAGTCTCGCTGGACCATCAGAAAGATCGCCGCAATCGCGACAGAGAGTAGGCCTAGACCCAAGAGGATCGGCTCGGTGAAGTCCGCCCCGACAGCCCGATCCACAATGCTCTTGAACCGAAGAACCGCGTAGAGGGCAAGGTTGAGCATGAGCCCGGACAGCATGGCGCTCACGGGCGCGGGCGCTTCCCCATGCGCGTCCGGAAGCCAGGTATGCATGGGCGCTACTCCAGCCTTCGTTCCGTAGCCGACCAACACGAAGACGAAGGCCAGCTTCAGAGCAGTCGGGTTCAGTTCAGCCGCAACCCGGTACAGATCCTCCCAACGCAGGGCTTCCATGCTGACTCCCAGGACGTGCTCCGAGGCGTAATAGACAAGGACCGTTCCGAACAGCGCCAGCGCGATCCCTACGAAACTGAGGATGATATACTTCCATCCTGCCTCCAACGCCGCTTTAGTCCTCTCAAAGCCGATGAGAAGCGCCGCCGAAAGCGTGGAGCCTTCGATGGCGATCCACATCAGGGCGATGTTATCCACGTTGGCCGCCAGCAGCATCGCAAACAAGTACAGATTGAACAGGCAAAAGAACCGCCGGTACCGCCGGTGCAGCACATGCCCTCTGGTGGATTCCTCTCCCATATAACCCAGCGCGTAAAGCAGGCTGGTGGCGCCCACGAAGGCCAGCATAAGGTCCAGAAACGCGCTCAAGGCATCGGCGCGAAGAAGTATGCCTATCGTGATCACGGACCCCTCGGCCACATTCATCACCACCACGCTCATCGCGACAAGCAGAACCGCGGCGTGGGCGCACTGTAACCGCTCCATGGAGCGCCGCGTCCGCATGGCCAGGCTCAATAGGCCGGCGATGAGCGGCATTGCGATGAGGCCGATAAGCGCAACGTCCATGGTCACTCTTTCAGCTCCGTGAGCTTGCTGGTATCCACGCTGTCGAAGGTGTCCTGTAGTCGGTGGGTGTAAATGCCGATAATGAGGCCGGCAACCAAAACGTCGAAAAAGACCCCCAGTTCCACGATCAACGGCATGCCATAGGCGGCCGCGGTGGCGGCCAGAAAGAGGCCGTTCTCGATCACGAGGAACCCGACCACCTGGGTCACCGCCTTCTTGCGGGCGATCATCGTGAAGAAACCGATGAGCACGATCGCCAGGGCGATAGCGAGGGAATCCTTGGTGAGAAGGAACCCGAGGCTGATGATGGGTTGCGTGATGGAGAAAGCCAGGATGACCAGCGCCCCGCAGATCAAGAGCGAGGGGGGAATGTTGACGTTGAGGACCAGTTCACGTGTGACGTTCAGGCGCTCGATGACCTTTTTTAGGATCCGTGGAATGATGACCACTTTAATGATCACCGTGAGGAGCGCCGCGATGTAGATATGATGGATGCCCGTCAGGAAGGCCACGAGGGCCGCCGTGCCCGCCAGGAAGACGGATTGCAGCGCAAACAGATCCACGCAGGCCGACAGCCGCCGCTGGGCTATGATCGCGAAGCAGGTCAACAGCAGCAGGGCGGAGCACAGGTCCACCATCTGAGACGCAATGTCCGGACGCATCCCTCCCACGTCAGACCCTCAGGATGTAGAAGAACACGAGCGCCAACAGCGACAGAATGAACGCCACCCCCAGAAAATCCGTCACGCGGAAGAGGCGCAATTTGGCGAACATGCACTCGATCACGCCCACGGCCACCGCGAGCCCGGATACTTTAACCAGCCACACCGCCAGGCCCACAGCCATCCACGCGGGGTCCCGCTCCGTCGCAATGCCCCAGGGGGCGAAGACATTGCTGAGCAGCGTCAGGAAGAGGAGCAGCTTCAGCGCCGACGCCCATTCAACGAGGGCCAGATACCGCCCCGAGTATTCGAGGACCATCGCCTCATGAATCATCGTCAGCTCCAGGTGCGTGGCGGGGTTGTCCACGGGGACACGCCCGGTCTCGGCCAGGGTGACGATGAACAGCGCCACAAAGGCCATCAGATGGGGCGGAGGATCGGTGACGATCTCCTGGAACAGGGCCGTCTTGTGAACAATGGTGCTCAGATTCATCGAGCCGGCGGTCAGGCCCACCGCAAAAATGGACAGGATCATGGCCGGCTCGGTCAGCGACGCCACAATCGCCTCGCGACTGCTGCCCATCCCCCCGAACGCAGAGCCGGCGTCCAATCCGGCGAGAATGAGGAAGAACGTGCCGAGGGCCAACAGATAGACTACCGTGATGACATCGCCAGCAAAGTTGAAGGGAACTTGCGAAAGAAACACCGGCGCCAGCAGACTGGCCGCGAGAGTCGAGGCGAAGAGGATGTACGGGGTCGCCGTGAAAACCCAGGACGTGTTAGTGGAGACCACCACGTCCTTTTGAAACAGCTTGACGAGGTCGTAGTACGGCTGCAGCACGCCGGCTCCCTGGCGGCATTGGAGCCGCGCCTTCACCTTCCGGATGAGCCCGACGATAAAAGGGGCCACCAGGAGATACGCCGCGGCCTGCCCGATGACGATCGCGATGGACTCGATCATCCCCATGTCCTTATGATCATCGGACCCACAACAGGAGGAGCAGCAGTGCGACGAAAATGTACGCAAGATACAGTTGCAGGCTCCCCGCCTGAATCACGCGGAGACGGTCCGCGATGGCATTGAGGCTCCGCACGACGGGATCGTAAAGGTATTTCTGGAAGACCGGCTCGATGTGGGTCTCGAACATCATCCGCTTGGCGAAGTACCGCGACTCCTCCATCAGCTCGGTTTCCAATTTGACCGTCGGCCGATAGATCGTGCTGAAGACCTGCTTGATCGGCTGTGAGAAGCCGGTCGCCGTGTACTCCATGCGCGGCGTCAGATTGATTCCGCAGCCCCACGTTTTGTAAAAGCGTTTGCGGAGCTTTCCTCCCACAATCACTGCCAGGAGCAACGCCACCGGGACGAGGCTGACGAGGAGGATCCCGAGCACGGGGGGAGAGATGCTGGCGAACCCCGTCCCCATCGGCATCAAGGCGAAGCCGCCTTCAGCCAGAACCTTGTCGGCGATGGACTCGCCGACCAGCGGTGTCGTCACTCGATCAAGCGCCGGGACCACCAGCATGGGAGCAAGTCCCAAGAGGACACAGATGACGGCCAGCCCCGCCATGCCCGCCCGCATGGCCGGAGGAACCTCTCGAGCGTGCCTGGCGTGGCTGCTGCGCGGCATGGCCAGGAAACTGATCCCGAACGCTTTCGCGAAACAGGCCAGGGCCAATACCCCCGTCAGCGCCAGCATGGCCGCGCCGATCGGCAGCATCATCTTCATCAGAAGATCCGGGATCTGGAAGCTCAAAAACAGGCTTTGGAACGTGAGCCACTCGCTGACAAAGCCGTTGCTGGGGGGGAGCGCGGAGATGGAGACGGCGCCCACGAGAAAGAAGAACGCGGTCCACGGCATCTTCCGAATCAGCCCGCCGTACTCCTCCATATTGCGCGTGTGCGTGGCGTATAGCAGGGACCCGGCGCCCAGGAACAGCAGCGCTTTAAACATCGCGTGATTGATCGTGTGGTAGAGACCGGCGAGGAGCCCCAAGGCCGCGAGGTTCGTGAGCCCGTAGGATTGAAAGATCATTCCCGCGCCGATCCCCATGAGAATGATGCCGATGTTCTCGACGCTGTGATAGGCCAGCAGGCTCTTCAGGTCGTGCTCCATCAGCGCGTACATGACGCCCAGCAGAGCCGAGACCGCGCCGACCGTCAGGATGACGAAGCCCCACCACCAGGGGAACTCGCCCCCCAGAAAATCGAAATACACCCGCACCATGCCGTAGATGGCGGTCTTGATCATGGCGCCGGACATCAACGCCGAGATGTGCGACGGCGCGGCCGGGTGCGCATACGGGAGCCACACGTGCAACGGGACGATGCCGGCTTTCGTCCCGAACCCGACCAGGGCCGCGGCAAAGACGACACTTCGCAGGGCCTGCGGGAGCGGCTCTGAGAGGTTCCGGAAAGCCTCGAAGGAGAAGCTCCCGGCTTGCTGGTAGAACACGAGATAGGTGACGATGATGAAAGCGGTCCCCACGTGGGCCATGATCAAGTAGAAGAACCCCGCGTAGCGCACCTCGGCCTTTTCATGCTCGGTCACGACCAAAAAATAGGAGACGAGGGACATGATCTCCCAGACGACCACAAAGAAAAAGCCGTCGTCGGCCATGACCACCAACGTCATCGAGAGGAGAAAGGCGTTATAGAGGGCGCCGAGGGCCCCCACCGAGTAACGGCCGTAGAATTCCTTGACGTAGCCCAAGGCGAAAATCGAGGCGGCGACGCCGACCAGCGAGATGGTCGTCACAAAAAACGCCGCGAGGGGGTCAAGACGAACGGCATAGCGTAACAGGGGCAGAGAAGACGGTAGGCTGACGGTGAACGGCGCGTCGGCGGCCAGTCCCGCCGCGCCGACCTGGACGCCGCCGACGGACCCCAGGACCGCGGCGCCATGGGCCAAGGTGTTCTGGATGCGGGGTCGGCGCGGCGCCAGCAACGGCAGGAGGATACCGAGCCCATAGCCCAGGAGCGTGAACAGGAGAGAAGTCTCGATCAAGGTCCTATCCGTTGTGCCAGATGGATTGAGAAATCAAAGACAGGACCTGGAGTCCTATACGCTTTCCTCCAGGCAGAAGGGATTGTCCAACCCGCACCGTCCAGTGTAGGTCCGCTCGACCGCGAAGCCCATCAGCAGGAAATGCAAGTAAGCCGCATTGAGAAATGTCTCGCCGTCGTTCGGCACGACGGGACAACCTTCAAGATCTCGTATCACAGCGGGTCCTTGAAACTCTTCCATGAGGACCTTGTCACTTACACATACTCCTTTTTGACCATCTTTGATCCAGAGGAAAAGCGCGCGTCCGTCGCTATCTCTAACAATCACATACTCCATGGGGGTCCGCTACCATCGCGCTTGGTTACGCTCTGCGGTTAATCCTAAGCAATGGTGATGCCATGCGCCGGGCGATGTGCCCCACCCACTTTTATCTTTGAAAACGTGGAGTTCGTCTCGAGCTTAACGGGAGAAAGTCCTTGAGGAGAGAGGGCGCCCTCGTATGCTCTGCAATAATTGCAGGAGAGGAAAAATGGGCTAGTCCTTGATCCCGTATTCTTTGATCTTGTATTGGAGAGTACGTGGGCTGATTCCGAGAAGGGTCGCCGCCTTATCCCTGTGGTTGGTAACCTCGGCCAAGGTGCGCCGAATGACCTCGCGCTCGATCTCTTCCAAGGCGGATCCCAGGGTGACCACCATCGTTCTCGCTTCCTCCCGACTGGCTTGGACTTCGAGAGGGAGATGCGCGGGCTGGATGACCTTTTCCCGCACCGTCACGACCAGCCGCTCGATTACATTTCGCAATTCCCGGATGTTCCCCGGCCACGAGTAGAGCTTCAGCAACCGCAAGGCCGATGGGGAAACCTCCACCCGGTCCTTTTGGTGGGCCTGGGTGAATTCCGCCATAAAGCTCTCGACCAGCAAGGGAATATCCTCGATCCGATGACGGAGCGGTGGAAGGCAAATGGGGATCACATTGAGCCGATAGTATAGGTCTTCTCGGAACGCGCCGGCCTTCACGGCCTCTTCAAGATTACGGTTCGTCGCAGCGATGATGCGCGTGTCCACTTTGACGACCTTCGTTCCACCCAGTCGGCGGAACTCCTTTGTCTCGAGCACGCGGAGAAAGTCCACTTGCGCTTTCGGAGACAGTTCTCCGATCTCATCGAGGAACAAGGTCCCTCCATCAGCCAGTTCGAATCGGCCCGCCTTTGTGGTCAGCGCTCCCGTGAAGGCGCCCCGTTCGTAGCCGAACAGCTCGCTCTCAAACAGATTGTCCGGCAACGCCCCGCAGTTCAACGTCACGAACGGACCCTGCGAGCGGCCGCTTTTATGATGGAGGGCGCGCGCAACAAGTTCCTTGCCCGTTCCACTCTCCCCGACGATCAGGACGGTGACATCGCTTCCAGCCACCTGCTCCACCAGTTCATACACGTGGTGCATCGGCTCGCTGGCCCCGATCATGCACTCATATCGGGCTTTCGTCTGCAGATCTTCGCGTAACCGTTTGTTCTCGAGGGCAAGCCGACGCCTCTCCAGCGCCTTTTCGACCACAACCGGCAGCCGCTCCTTTTCGAGCGGCTTCGTCAAATAATCATAGGCCCCGCATCTCATGGCCTCCACGGCGCTCTCGACCGAGCCGTATGCCGTCATCACGATGACCTCGGTGTCGGCATGGTCGGCTTTGACCTTTTTGAGCAGCTCCATTCCGCTGAGGCCGGGCATTTTGAGATCGGTAATGATCAGTTCCACCGGCGTCTGCGACAGGAACGCCCATGCCTCCTCACCGTTCCCTACGGCCTTGACGTGATGTCCGCGCTTTTCGAGAATAGTCAGCATGGCCGACCGGATGTTCACTTCATCGTCCACGATAAGAATTTCGACTTCCGGCGTCATGCCTCCACCTTCTCAACCAACCCGGACACAACAGGCAGTCGCACCGTCACGGTGGTCCCTTGCCCCTCCTCGCTGGAGACCTGTACCTGCCCACCGTGGTCTTCAACGATGCGATAAGCAATGGCTAAGCCCAGTCCGCTCCCGTTCGGCTTAGTCGTGAAGAACGGTTCGAACAGGCGGGACAAGTCCTGGCGCTTGATCCCCGTACCGGTATCTTGAACGACGAGTTCGACCCAGTTCCGACCTTCGTATCGCCGCCTGTTGACGGCAATCCGGCAGACGCCCCCCTCCGGCATGGACTGCACGGCATTGACGACAAGGTTGAGGAGAACTTGACTCAATTGGGTCTCATCCCCCAGAACCCGAGGCAATCCCAATCCCACAGCCGTCTCCAGCCGAACCTGACGCTCGGCGGTCTCATAGTGAAGCAACTGGACGATGTGCGCCACTACGTCCTCGATCCGTATCTCGCGCTTCTCGACCGCCGCCGGTCGGGCGAACTTGAGGAAGCTGTCCAGAATCCCCTTGAGCCGGCGGATCTCCACGTTCACGACGTCGAGGTACGCAGACACTTTGGGCGAATCCACGTTCTGCTCGCGGAGCTCTTCTTCTAAGAGATGCGCGTTGAGGTCGAGGGCACTCAAAGGATTCCGAATCTCATGAGCGACCCCCGCCGAGAGCGTGTGGAGGGCCGCCAGTTTCTCAGCATTGCGAAGGCGGCGTTCAAGAATCAGCAGTTCCGACACGTCTTGCACCTGGAGGATGACTCCATCAAGCACGCCTTCTTCCCCTCTCAATTCCACGGTGCTTACTCGAATCGTACCGGTACCTCCAGTTGCCTTTTCATGATAGGGGAAGTCCTTTTCGTGGATGTGCCGGCCCCCTTGCAGAGCGTCGGTGAGCAAGGTACTGATCGTATCCCCTTCGGGAAAAACCTCTCCATATGAGTTGCCCAGCAAGACTGCTGCCGGCCGGCCCAGAATCGCCTCGGCCTTGGGGTTCACGGCCGTTATGATGCCGCTTCCATTGATCGTCACGATGCCGGTGGGCAGGCTATGAAGAATATTGCGGGCCAGACTCTTTACAGCCTCAAGGGTCTTCAGCGTACTCTGGTAGTGCTGGTACGTGACGACCGCAGCGATCCCCACGCTGCTCACGACAAACAAGAGTACCGCAATTGCGATCAGGTCTTGTCGTGACTGCCACAAGGCCGGAAACACGTTGGACGGGACATCACGGCCCGAGGTGAGTCCTTGCACAACAGCCTTTTCATGCTCAATGCTGAACAGCAAAATGAACGAGACGGCCAGGGCTAGAATTAGAAGAACGGAAACGATCAACCGGAAGGGAATTGCTCGGAAAACTGTTTGATCGGGAATGGGGCGAAACATATTCGATATCGGGCCGACTGGAAATGATAAATGCTAGCACATCAAGAGGCTATCGTATAGCGAGGCACACGACTATGGGCTGAAACCTCGTACCCTGTCTGAGGCTTATGGGGTATCTTTTTTCAAGCCTTCAGTCGGATTCCCCCGGCTTAAACGGCCCTTGAGCGAGGCTCTCCGCCCCTCCAGATAATTCAGGCACGGAGGGCAGAGGTCTTTCTGCGTTACCTTGTCAAATGACAGCTTGGGGACTCGAAAACCGCAACGCTCGCAAGTGTCACCTGTTATTTTTGCAAGCAAGATAAACCTTCACCCCCCTTCTCCATGACAGCACTCGGCATCCCAGCTAGCCAGCAGGTGCATGGCCTGATTGTATGCCCCGATGCGAATCAAGCCCTCCGCAAGCTTGTGCAGGAAGAGTCCATCATAAAAGCGTATGCCGGCGATCCGATGAAGAAGGACAACAAGGTCCCGGCCATCTTGCATGTTTCCATCCTGTTCCAATAGGTCCGCATGCATGAGCATATATTTGATGGTCTGTCGGCAGATCTCCCTTCCTTTGCTCAGGGCTCTAATCGCTCTGGGATACGATCGAAGGTTCATGTAAATGGTTCCGAGCAGAAGATGGCCCTTCAGGTTAAGAGGTTCGCTTTCGACTGCCTGACGCAAAACCCGGATCGCCCGCGGGACGTTCTTATGCGCGACATGGTCCAACGCCGCCTGCGTCGCCGTCTCTTGTTTCCTGGAAACCATTGCCGAGTGGGCATTGGTGCATTCAAAGAACTGCGCAAGGTTACGCAGTTCATTGAGGAGAGCACGCTCGCGCAATTCATCGGTTTGCTTCAGATGGGTCTCCTTCGACCATTACCTAATTATCCACAATGATTAGCAATTGTGGTGCCGGATTCTTGACAAGCAAATTTGTCCCTGTGGTCCGCCTACGCACCGTAAAAATTGAGGTATTTTTCTCCTGGGCCCGCGAAACGGGCCTACTCAAGATGGATCCATCAGCCGTGAACCGCAAAAATTTCTGCGCGATCCGGCTCCCGCAGTAGACCGCTTCGCAGATCACGTTGTTCTAATTAGTCATGCATTGTTTTTTCCAGACTGACGGGGCTGCAAGAATTGCAGCTTTCATGAGGACGGAAATACAGCGAGGGCCTGCTATGTATGACACCTAAACGATAAACTCACCCGACCGAGCAGGAGCCATACCAAACCAAGCCAACCACTTGATAAGTTTGGTGTCCCCAACGGGAACTGAACGGTTTTGCACTCTTACTTTTCAAGGGGTTATTCGGACCGCCTAGCGTAGCTGAGCAGGAAAGCAGGAGCAAAGGCGGCTCTTGACGGTATGGCGGGCTAGCTGATTCGCAACTGACCTGTTCTCCTTCTCCTCCTGATACAGGCGTGCTCCTAACATACCTCCTAGATCGGTTTAAGGGGGCAGGTCATCGACGCCTTCAGTTCCTGAAGGGCCCGCGTGACGTCCCCCTCCGTCGATCCGAACCGGTCCCCCATCACCTTGATGGCCTGATGAATTGTTGTGCCCCACTTAAGATTTGGACAGGGCTAATGAGTTAGGAGGGCTGATGGAAACGGCAGTGAGGCCTGTCCAGAACGGTCGGGGCGGGAGGCGGCGTTGGACCTCCGAGCAGAAGCTGGCCGTGCTGCTTTCACCCCTGGTCGCCTCTTTCGGCCGCGTAACATCCTCCACCCCTGATCCAGCAACCATATAATCCTGTGTAGATCCTCATTAATTAGTCCGGTGCTTCAGCACCCTTCTGTTGCGATTATCTTTGGAACAGCTTCCATGTAGAGGAGAATCAGGTGATGCCTTGCGTCACGCAACGTCTTGAAGCTCGTCTCTCCCCTTGTGGCAAGGTCGATAAGAACCCACCCCTTGCGCTTCTTGTAGTACCCTCCGCCATAGACCGGATTAATATAGACTGGATTGATGCAGAAGCACTTGGCGAAGGTCACGAAGCCAGGAGAGTTCGCGACCGATTGGATGGGTTCCAGAGCCATTAGCCCTTCGTTTCCAGAAAGAGCAAATGCGTCACGCTCTCATCTCCTTGCGCTTGGGACCACGAGACTTCGCCAGCACGGTACCATAGGGAAGACGAGCCCGGCTAGGCATCGGTTCCTGGTGACCTTTCCTATTGGCCGCGATGACAGAATCGATGACCTCACCACACAGCAGGCATTTCCACCCGCAGATGGATTCGCCACTTGTTGCGCCTACCGCTTCCTCCAACGGGGTAGGCACCATCAATCCATGACAACGTGGGCAGTTCATCTGCGGACCTCCCCGGAGCTCGACACAGCTAAAAGTGTCAGCACACGGTTTGAGAGAGACTCTGGCGTAGGAGCGGCGGAGACCAGGGAATCGAACGCGTTAGGAAGGATCAGGAAACGCGAGGGATTAGGATAGCCAGCGGGGCTCAAAACGTCGGATGTGATGCTACGCGGGAAGAGGTAGTCTAGTCAATCCGTATTTATAAGGAGTTCTTAGGCCACAGGGTTATTGAAACGACCCTTTTCTCACAACCCCTTGAAAAGGATGACCTGCCCCAGGTGTTTGTACCACATTCAATATGTCGCGCCCCACTTAAGATTGGGACAGGGATAGCTGGTCAGAAGGGATGGTGTAAACATCAGCGACGCCTGTCAGAACGGTCGTGGCGGTGATCTGCCTCCCTTAAATCAATCCATGATGTATCTTAGGAATTAGAACTGGGTTGGTGTCCCCAACGGGATTTGAACCCGTGTTGCGGCCTTGAAAGGGCCGCGTCCTAGGCCAGGCTAGACGATGGGGACATTTCGTTGCTGTGCGGCAAGCGCGGTATTATTGACTTTCCCCGGCGCGAAGTCAACACTTGCGCTCAATGATCGTGAAGCGGTGGGAGCACTTTTCGCACGAAGCCGACATCGGCGTACGCGGCATCGGCGCTTCACAAGCGGAGGCCTTCGAACAGGCCGCCGTCGCATTGACCGCCGTGACGGCCGATCCGGACACCGTACGCCCCGAGGAATCGGTGGAGATTACCTGCCAGGCTCCGGACTCGGAGCTCTTGTTCGCGGACTGGCTGAATGCGTTGATCGCCGAATCGAGCATCCGCAAGATGCTCTGGAGCCGGTTTGAGGTCCGGATCGAGGGTCATTGCCTGCGCGCGACCGTATGGGGAGAAAAGGCGGAGCCGGTGAGACACCATCCGGCGGTCGAGGTAAAAGGCGCCACCTATACCGAGCTACGGGTCCGGCAAGACCCGGCCGGCGCCTGGCTCGCGCAGTGCGTCGTGGACGTGTGAGCTTTGTTTCCATGGCGACTCAAGACCTTCTAGCTCTAAACCATCGGGACAGGTCAACCCCAAGGCCGTCGAGTCCATGGGGAACTGGGCGAAGACCTGAGCTGAAGCTTGGAGCAAACCTAGGGATTGATGGTGATGGTCCTGATGAACTTGCATGTGACGCCGTTCACATCCTGCCCTTCGAAGACCAGGTCCAGCGCTCCACTTATCGAATTTCTCGAGCCGCTGAATGTCCCGGACCCGCTTCCAACGAAGACCGCACCCTGCTTCGTCGTGACCGTGAACGTCCCGGCCAGCTTGTCGAGCGCAATCAGCGTGCCGGATATGGTCATCGTCTCGTCGAACGTCGCGTTCGCCGATGGAAGTACAATTGTCCCCGCTGCGGTTCCGGAGAAGCTCACGCCGGTATGAGGCGCGATAGTCAATGTGGTGTTGAAATTTCCATTTCCGTCAAGCAATGGATTCAGACACCCGCTCTCGGTGATCTTTCCAACAGAAGTCGCGTAGGTCCGGGCTACGTTGGGCAGGACCGTCATGGTTGCCACTGCCGCCAGGGCGTTGTTCGTGACTTCTTCAATTTCCGTGACCGCCCCTGCCTGGTCCACGATCGCCCCCACATGGTAGTCGCCGGGCGCCACACCGGGGGGAATCGTCACCGTCGTCGTCCCGGCTGAGCTCGCCTTCGCCGCCAAGATCGCCACAGTCCGCGACCCCGCCAGCAAGATGTCCGCACCAGGCGTGACCGGGCGTAGGAAGAAGGTTACCTGCGACGCCGCTGCCGACTTCGACCCGCTGTTCACCACCGTGGTGTTCACCGGAATCGTCATCCCCGCAACCCCCACGGTCGGTCCTGCCACTACCGCCATGACGAGATCGGGCAGATCAGGCGTGACGACGATCTGCCGATCCGATGCCAGCGAGTTGTTGGTGTCATCCAATTCCAGCACCGCCAACCCCGCATCCGCAATGGCGAGGAGATAGTAGGTGCCCTTGGGCACAGCACCTAGGCCAATAGCTGGAATCGTCACGGTGGTGATCCCGACGGAGTTCGTCCCTGCCGCCAAACTGCTCACGGTCCTGGAACCCGTCAGTTGGAAATTGTCGCCGGGCGTCGTGAACAAATTATCCACCGACAAGTAGAAATCAATGCGGGAAGAACCGGCGGACTTGAGCCCTTGATTCCGCATGGTGTTGGGCACGGAAATGGTCTTCCCGACGGTGCCGGTCGCCGGCCCGGACACTGCCGTTATCACCAGATCGGGTTTGTCGGCCGTGATCGTAATCTGCGTCAGAGACGCCCGCGTGTTGTTGTTTTCATCCAGTTCAGTCGGCACCGCATTTGCCGCATCCGCAACAGCGATGATAAAGTACGGTCCGGTCGGTACGGCAGGAGGTATTGTGACCGTTGTCACGGCAGACGAGATCGCCCCTGCCGCCAGGCTCAGGGTTCGCGACCCCGTCAGTTGGAAGTTATCGCCGGCCGTCGAGAATAGATTGTCCACCGACAAGTAGAAATCCACCCGCGAGGAGCCCGCTGCCGCATGGCCCTGATTCTCGACCACGTTGGTCACCGCAATGGTCTTTCCGACCGCTCCCGTCACCGGCCCCGACACAGCCGTCACGATCAGATCGGGCTGGTTGTCCGTGATGCGGATCGGGAGGAACGCGAACAGACCATTGTTGGTCTCATCCTGCTCCGTGATACTCAAGCCGGAGTCCGCGACGGCGGCCAGGAAATAGTCCCCGGGCGATGTGGCCAACGGGATGGTGACTGTGGTCGAAGCGGTGTTGGTAGCGCCGACCCCGAGGCTCGTCACCGTACGCGTCCCTCCCGCTAATGGGAATCCGCCAGGCTCCAAGGTGAACTGGATGGTGAACGACCCCGCCGCCGCCGACCCCTGGTTCTTCACCGTGTTGCTCACCGAGATGGTCTTCCCGACCGCCTGCTGGAACGGCCCCGACACCGCTGTCATGACCAGGTCAGGCAGGTTGGGCTTGATCGGGAACACGCTCGCCAACGGCTTGACGTTGTTGGTCTCATCCTGCTCGGCCACCGGAACCGGGGAGTTCGAATCCGCCACGGCCAGAAGGAAATACGACCCTGGCTGCCCCGGCAAGAGGCTCGTCGTGATCGTCCCGGTCGAGACTCCACCTGCGGCGAGGCTCGTCAAGTTACGTGTGCCGAGGAGGAGATCTCCCGCATCAAAAACAGGATCGTCTGAGCGATACACGCTGACCGTGAAGGCTCCGGCCGCCGCCGGGCCTTGGTTCTTCACCGTCGTCGTCACCGTCAGCGTCTTGCCAACGATCCCGGGAATGGGCTTCGTTTGGCCGACCGCGCCCGTACTCGGCACCGACACCACGGTCACGACAAGATCGGGCAGGTTGGATGAGATCGTGATCCGGTTCAAGGCGGCACGCGCATTGTTGGCTTCGTCCAGCTCCGTCACTGCGCCAGGCGCCACAGCGGGAGGCACCGGATCGGCCACAGCACCGATGAAATACAGGCCTGATGACGCTACAGGAATCGCCGCCGTCTTCGTCAGAGTAGTACTGGCACCCGCAGCAAGACTTGCCACCGGTACCACCGTGCCCAGGAGTGCATCAGCCGCCGGATCAATGAGAGGATCAGCCGAGAGGTAGAACCCTACCGAGAACGCTCCCGCCGCGGCTGGGCCCTGGTTTTTCACTGTCGCCGTGACGGTGATGCTCTTCCCGAGAACCCCCGAAGCAGGTCCCGACACGGTCGTGACGACCAGATCGGGCTGGTTGGCCGTGACCTGGATCGGGAAGATCGTCACAAGGGTGTTATTGGTTTCGTCGAGCTCGGTCACTACGGAAGGCGAGGGATCAGCCACTGCCAGAATGAAGTACGACCCAGGAGGCGTAATCATGGGAATCATCGCCGACGTCGTCGCGGCGCTGGAGGCGCCGGCCGCCAGACTCGCCAGAGGTGGTCGGTTTGCCAGGAACTGGTCCGCCGCGTCAAAAAACGCATCGGTCGAAAGGTACAAGCTCACCGTGAACGGGCCGACCGCCGGCGCCGGTCCCTGGTTCCGTACCGTCGAAGACACAGAGATCGTAGAACCGGGGACCGCCCTGGTTGCCGTCGTCGAGACGGCCGTCATGACCAAATCGGGCTGGGACAGCGTGATCTGGATCGGATCGGCGGCGGCCAGCGCGTTGTTGATCTTGTCCAACTCATCGAGGCTAGCGGCAGGGTCCGCGACCGCGCCGATAAAATACGCTCCGGGAGCGACATCGGCCGGAATCGTCACAAGAACGGCCGCAGTGTTGAGCGCGCCCGCGCCGAGGCTTGGGATGCTTCGGCTCCCCAGGAACCGAGCCATGGCTGGGTCAACCACCTTGCCGGAGGACAGATATACTCCAACCGTGAACGGGCCGGTCACCGGCGCCGGTCCCTGGTTCCGTACCGTCGTGGACACCGAGATGTTTGCGCCCACCACTCCCTTGGCCGGCCCGGATACCGCTGTGACGACGAGATCAGGCTTGAAAAGCGTGATAACAGTCGGGGGCGCTGTCACCTTGGTATTGTTCGAATCATCCTGTTCGGCCACGTTATTGGTCGCATCCGCCACGACGCCGATGAAATACGAGCCAGGCTCGACATCCGCCGGAATGGTCACCGGCGTCGAAGCTACCGACGTACCGTTCACAGCCAGAGACGACAAAAGACGGCTGCCCAGGAACCGATCCGTCGCCTGGTCAATGACGTTGTCGGGAGAGAGGTAGAACCCGACCGTGAAGGCGGCCGCCGAGGCCAGTCCTTGGTTCTGGACCGTGTTCGCTACCGTGATCTTCTGGCCGGCGGCCCCCGTGGCCGGAGCCGATACTTGGGTGACCACGAGGTCGGGGAGCAACAGCTTGACCTGGATAGTGCTGTCCTTCGTATTATTGGTCTCATCCACTTCCGCAACGGACGTGCCGGAGTCCGCCACAGCGCCAAGGAAGTACGACCCTGGCTCGACATCCGCCGGTATCGTCACCGATGTCGAAGCTGCCGACGTGCCGTTCACAGCCAGTGCCGGCACGACGCGGCTGCCCAGGAACCGATCCATTGCCGGATCAATGACGTTATCGGTCGAGAGAAACAACCCAACTGTGGATGCCGCCGCATTGGCCGGCCCCTGGTTCAGTACCGTGGTCGTCAGATTGACCGGCTTGCCGGGGTTGCCGGTCGAGGGCCCGGTCAAGCCTGTCACAACAAGGTCGGGCAGGAACGGCGTGATCTCTGTCTGGCCGGATGAAAACTTGACGTTGTTCGTCTCGTCCGATTCAACCGCGTTGGTGGCCGAATCCGCCACAGCCACGAGAAAGTACGTGCCGGGCGGGAGATCGGGCGGAATGCCCACCACGAAGGTTGAAGGTGAGGTGAAACTCGCGCCGGCCTTCAAGCTTGCCACCGGTAGGTTCCCGAGGAACCGGTCCGACGCATCAAGCTGGAGGTCGGTCGAGAGATACATCGCCACCGAGAATGGCGTCGTTGCATCCGCGGCACCCTCGTTCTTCACTGTCGCCGTCACGCTTACGGACCGGCTGACGGCGGCCTTCGCCGGGCCAGACACGGACGTGACCGTGAGGTCCGGCAGGAACGGCTTGATCTCGATCAGTTTCGTGTCGCCGTTATTGGTCTCGTCCAGCTCAACGATGCGGCCATCGGGATTGGCCCTGACTTCCAAATTATACGCGCCGGGCGGCACATCCGGAGGAATCGTCACCGTCGTCGTGGTGGTTAAAATCCCGTTCGCGGCGAGGCCTCCCACAGGCGCGCTGCCGAGGAACCAATCCTGCGGCGGCATGAGTGAGGAGCTTTGGGACAAGAACAGTTTCACCGCAAATGCCCCGGCAGCAGCAGTGCCCCGGTTGGTGACTGTATGGGTCACCGACAGCGGCTTTCCAGGGCTTCCGACCGACGGCACAGTCTTCAAGCTCATGG
This sequence comes from uncultured Nitrospirales bacterium, assembly GCA_964542245.1. Lineage (GTDB taxonomy): Bacteria > Nitrospirota > Nitrospiria > Nitrospirales > NS-4 > CAZITU01. The sequence goes on from CAZITU010000020.1 coordinate 17,519, forward strand.
TCAGATCAGGCAGCGCGGGTGTGATCGTGATGAAGTTCAAGGCAAAGGACCCGTTGTTGGCCTCGTTCAATTCATCTACGAGACCGCCGGGGTCCGCGAAGGCTCCGAGGAAATAGGGATCGGGGGCCACGTCCTTGGGGATCGTCACGGTAAATATCTTGGTCACCGTCGCATTCGTCGCCACGCTCCCTATGCTGACGGGGGCCCCCAACAGCCGATGCTTCACAGGATCAATGGTGCCCGCTTTGAAGGTAAATTCCTTCAGCGGGTCGGGCACGCCGATTGGAGACAGGTAGATCCCGACCGACACCGAGCTTGCGGCCGCCGGACCGGAATTCGACACGGTCACGCTCACCGAAACAGATTGCCCCGCCCCGGCTCTGGGCGGGCCAATCACGGCCGGCACGGTCAAATCTGGCTTGAAGGGTATGATCTTCAACGGGGCAGTCCGCGAGTTGTTGGTCTCGTCCGACTCGTCAATGCTCTTGCCCAGGTCCGCGAACGCCCCGATGAAGTAGTCCCCAGGCACCACGTCCGCCGGGATGGTCACGGTCATATTATTTATGGACGATGGTCCCTCGTCTGCTCCCGCGGCCAGACTCGCCACGCTCCGCACGCCCAGGAACCGGTCCCTGGCCGGATCAATAAAGGCGCCCTCATTGATATCGGCCACGTGGGCGAGGAACAGGCCCACCGTGAACGGTCCCGCCGCCACTGATCCCAAGTTCTCCACATCAGTGGTCACCGCAAGGGGCTGCCCGATGACGCCAAGGATCTTGGACGCCACTACATCCTTCACAAGCAGGTCCGGTTTCTTCAGCGTGACCTTGACCACGGACGACGCCTTCGCATTGTTGGTCTCGTCCAGTTCATCCACGCTCGCTCCCGGGTCCGCGAACGCCCCCAGGAAATAGTTGCCGGGGATCAAGTCGGAAGGGAGCGTCACCGTCGTGGACGTCTTGGAACTGGCGCCCGCATCCATGCTCCCAAAGCTGAGAGTCGCCAACAGCCGATCCTCCTTTGTGATCGTGCTGTCCGGAGTTGACAGGTACAGACCCACCGTGAAGGCCCCGGCTCCCGCCGGGCTCTTATTCTCCACCGTGACGGTCATCACGACGGGCTGTCCTGGGAATCCGGATGCCGGCGCGGACACGTCCGTGACGGTGAGATCAGGCTTCGTGGTGATCTTGACCTGGTTGCCGGCCTTGGCGTTGTTGCATTCATCCAGCTCGGCCACTGCCCCGGGGGCGCCCGGCGGGCACGCAGTAGGATCCGGATCCGCCACGGCTCCGAAGAAGTAGGTCCCGACCCCTGCCGTGAGCGCGATACTCGCCGGGATCGGTAGCGTGACCGTCCTGGTGGCACTCGCACCCGCTTCAAGACCCTCGACGCTCACGTCGCCCAGAAGCGTGTCCGTCAGATCAATGGTGCCATCGGACGAGAGGAGCAGCCTCACCGTAAAGAAACCCACCGGCGCCGTGCCGTCGTTCATCGCCGTGAAAGTCACGTCAATAGGCTTGCCGGGGGCGCCCTTGGGCGGGCCCGACACTGCCGTCACCTTCAGATCGGGAAGAAGCTGCTGGACGGTGATCGCGGGTGGGGTCGTTGACGCGTTGTTGCATTCATCCAGCTCGGCCACCGCGCCAGGATTACTAGGGCCGCAGGGAGACGGAGCAGGGTCCGCGATTGCGCCCAGGAAGAACGGCCCCGGGGTCGTATTGACCGGAATCGGGACCGGCGTCGTCGCGCTCGAGCTTGTACCTGCCTTCAGGCTCGGGAGGCTCACACTCCCCAGGAACGTGTCGTCCGTCGTAATGGTGTTGTCGCTTGAGAGGTACAGCCCTACCGTGAACGGCCCCGCGTCCGCCTGGCCATCGTTCAGCACCGCGAAGGTGACCTCGATGGTCTTCCCGACGGCTCCCTTAGTCGGCCCCGACACTGAAGATATCCTCAGGTCCGGCGTAAAGAGTTGGATGTCGATCGGAGGCTCCGGCGCCGCCATCCCGTTGTTCGCCTCGCCGTCAGGTACGGTCACGCCGTTTGTTTCAGCGATGAGGTTGTTGGGGTCCGCGAAGGCCCCGAGGCGGTACAGACCGGGGACCACGCTCGCCGGAATCGTGACCTTCTTCGGTCCGCCGCCGATTCCGTCGGAATCCACGCTCGGCAGCTCCATATTCCCCAGGAAGATGTCCGTCAGCGGGTCAATGGTCGCGTCGGGCGACAGGTACAATCCGACCGTGAACGGTCCGGACGGGGCTGGGCCATTATTCCCCACTATTACCGTCATCGTCAGCGGCTGCCCGACAGCCCCTTTGGCCGGCCCCGACACCGACTTCACGACGAAATCCGGCTTGAACTGCTTGATCTCGATCTGATTCAATGGATCAGGAGGGATGGTGGCCACCTTGCTGTTGTTCGTCTCGTTATGTTCAGGCAACTGATTGTCGGGATCGGCAACGGCGATGATGTTGTAAAGCCCGGTGGCGACACCCATCGGGATCGTCACCGTCGCCGCCCCACTTGTACTGGCTCCCCTGCCGAGACTAGGCACGCTCAAGAGCCGTCCCACAAATATGTCTGCTGGGTCGAAGGTAGCATCTGACGAGAGGTACACGCCCACCGTAAACGTTCCCGCGGGTTCAAGATTGTTCGTGACGGTGCCCGTGACGGTGATAGGGCGCCCGGCTGCTCCGAACTTGGGCCCCGAAAACGCCGTCATCTCCAGGTCGGGCAACGTCGCGATGAACGCCAGCTTCGGGTCCAGCGACAGCGTGCTGTCATTATTCGTCTCGAGCAGCTCATCCACAAGATTCGCGGGGTCCACCTTGACCCCGACAAAGAATGGAGATCCGGGGAACGAAATCCCGTTCACGAACTCCGGAGGAACGACTCCGGAGATAACCGCCGTGATAAACTCCCCGGACTGGAGACCAGGAAGGGTCTGCCGCCCTAGCAACCGGTCCACGGTAGGATCAATAATCGCATCGGCCGAGAGATACACCTCGACCACGAATGCAGGCACCGGCGCCGGACCTTCGTTCGTGATCTTGGGGCTCACATCAAGCACCCGCCCCACGCCCTTCGTGCTCGATAAGTCGGTAGAAACCAACTGCCCCCGCACATCCTCCGTCGCCAGCGTCGCCAGGACCAAATCCGGCTTGAAATCCGTGACCGCGGTTGCAGCGGCGGCCAAGCTGTTGTTGCATTCATCCAGCTCGGCCACCCCGCCAGGATTACTAGGGCCGCAGGGAGATGCAGCAGGGTCTGCGATCGCGCCGAGGGAGTAAGTCCCCGGTGTGGTGCCCGGTGGAATTTGGACGGTCATGGTGAACGTCGCTTTGGCGCCCGCCGCGAGGTTCGTCAGGACGCGGTTCCCCAACGGCGTGTCCGTCAGAGCAATCGTGCCGTCCGTCGAAAAGAACAGACCCACACTGAACGTCCCTGCGTCGGCCGGACCGACGTTCTCGACCGTGGTGGTCACCTCGACATTCTGACCCACTCCCGCTTTGGCAGGAGCCGTCACCTTGGACACATTCAGGTCCGGTTGAAAGCTGGTGATGTTGATCTTCGTTGCAGTGGCGCCGACGTTGTTGCATTCATCCAGCTCGGCCACTGCCCCCGGGCCGCCCGGCGGGCACGCAGTAGGATCCGGATCCGCCTTCGCCAGCAGGAAATACATGCCGGCAGCCGTACCCATCGGAATCGTCACCGTCGTCGTGGCGCTCGTGGTGGTTGCAGCAGCCAGACTCGCCACGGTCAGGGTCTCCGGCAGCAGAGTGTCTCCACCGAGCAGGGCGTCGCTGGACAGATAGAACTCCACCGTGAACGTTCCCGCATCAGAAGGCCCGCTGTTCCCCACCACCGTGGTGACCGCTACCGTATTGCCCGGCGCTCCAGTGGCCGGGGCCGTCAGCAACGTGACCACCAAGTCCGGCTGGGCTGCCGTGATCGTAATTTGGGCCGTCGAGACGCCGACGTTGTTGGACTCGTCCAACTCGTCCACCGGAACAGCGGAGTTCGAGTCCGCCACCGCCAAAATATGGTACGACGCCAGCGGCACCGCCATAGGAACTAGTCCGGTCATCGTGAAACTCGAGCGCGCACCGGAGGCCAGAGTTGCCAGGTTGAAGCTTCCCAGAAGGAAATCCGTGCCGGGGCCGTCAAACACCGTATCTAACGATAGGTAGAGCTCGACCGCAAACGCTCCCGCTGCCGCCGGCCCGCGGTTCACCACCGTCGCCCCCAGTTGAAGAGGTAGTCCGGGAGCGCCTTTGTCCGGCCCGACCACCGAGTTCGCCACCAGGTCCGGTTTGAAGGCAGTGATCGTAATCTGGTTCAGGGCTGTTTTGGCGTTATTGTTCTCACTCAACTCCACGATGGATCCATCGGAGTCAGCGACAGCTCTTAAATAGTAGGTATCGAACGCGATGGCTGGAATGGGCACCTCCGTCGTCGCGGTCGAAGCGGCACCAGCAGCCAGGCTCGTCACCGATCGGGTCCCCAGCGACGTGACACCTGCCAGAAAAGTGGGATCTGTGGAGAGATCCAGCCTTATGTTGAAGGCGGCCGCGTTTGCCGGCCCCTGATTTTCCACGGTCGTGGTCACTGCAATGGACTGCCCCACGGCCCCCGTAGTCGGGCCCGACACCTGCGTGGTGACCAAGTCCGGGGTCGAGGCGGCGGCGATTTTGGCAAGGAAAGCGTCAAACAGCCCTCCGCCTATCTTCGGTTGCAAGGGCCGTACGGTCGGGAAGTTCGTCGAGACGATGCTGCCCGTCACGTAGGCGTTCCCCGTCGCGTCCACCGCGATGTCGGAGCCGAAATCGTCGCCGCTGCCGCCCAAGTAGCTGGAATAGACCAGCGTGTCACCGGCGGCGTTCAATTGCGTCACAAACGCGTCCCCGCCGAACGGATTGCCGCCGCCGCCAAAAGCGAGCTGCAAGGGATTGGGCATGGTCGGAAAGTTCGCGGATGACGTCGCGCCGGTCACGTACGCGTTGGCGGCCGCGTCCAGGGCGATGCCTTGGCCGAAGTCTTCGCCGCTGCCGCCCAGATAAGTCGAATAGACCAGCGCGTCACCGGCAGCGTTCAATTTCGTCACGAAGGCGTCGCCCGTAAAAGTCCCGCCGCCGAAAGCCGGCTGCACGGGAGTGCCGGCCGTCGGAAAGTCAGCACTAAGGGTGAACCCCGTCATATACGCATTGCCGGAGGCGTCCACGGCGATATCAAAGCCTTGGTCAACATCATTCCCGCTCAGGAAGGTGGAGTAGACCAGCATGGATCCGGTCGGATTCAGCTTCGCCACGAACCCGTCGGCGAAAGAGGCGGCGCGTGGAGCGGTCTGGAACGCCCCGCCGGTCGTGGGGAAGTCGCCCGCGGACAGTGTCAAGCCCGTCACGTAGGCATTGCCGCCGGAGTCCACGGCGATGGCGGTGCCGAAGTCGTCCTCGCTCCCGCCGAGATAGGTGGAATAGACGAATGCAGTGCCCGTCGGGTTCAGGACGGTCACAAAGGCGTCGCCGCCGAATGGATGGCTGGAACCCCCGAAGGCTCCCTGCACGGGGGTCGCCGTCGGGAAATCGGTAGAAGCCGTCGCGCCCGTCACATAGGCGTTGCCGGCGGTGTCCACCGCGATAGCCTGCCCGATGTCGTCCTTGCTGCCGCCGAGGTAGGTCGAATAGACCAGCACCGCCCCTTCCGGGTCCAATTTCACAACGAACGCATCCCCGCCGGTAGAACCTTCGATGAGACCCAACGCCGGTTGGATGGGAAAGGCGGTCGGGAAATCAGGCGACGCGGTCGAGCCCGTCACGTACGCGTTCCCATTGGTGTCCAAAGCGATGCCGATGCCGACGTCGTTCTCGCTGCCGCCGAGGTAGGTCGAATAGACCAATGCGGTACCGGTGGCGTTGACTTTCGCGACAAAGACATCGTCGGCCGCGCCGGCGATCGTGGCTTGCAGGGGAGCCGACACCGGAAAATCCAGCGAGGAGGTGGAGCCGGTCACGTAGGCGTTCCCCGCGGCGTCCACGGCAACGCCGTTGCCGAAATCGTCGCCAATACCGCCCAGGTACGTGGAATAGAAGAGAACGGGGTCTATGACGAGCGGCCTGCTCGCATCGTAGGCTCCGATCCGGAAGCTGACCTGGTCCTTTCCATCCAGCACGTACCGGCCGGCAATGTCCCGCCTGAGGCCGTTGATCTCCTGATAGACCGCGGGAGCACGCATCAACACGATACCGCCCGCTGTCTGGAGAATCAGGTTGCCGTCCCGGTCGAGGCTGAGTCCGTCCGCACCGGTGAACCGGAGTCGGACGGCCCGTGGATCGGCTCCGGGCGCGATGACGAAGTCATACTCCAACTGACCCTGAGCGCCGTAGAAAATAAGGTCGATGCCGGGATAGATGTCGCTATAGTGGACCTTGGAGTAGGTGGGGATGTTCGTGCGCCATCGTGCCGGATCCTTCCCGACGAAGTAATGCGCCCTGCCCGGCAGTTGTTCTTCCCCTGTCACCCGGGCAGCGGCATTGGCGCCGACCGGCAGGACCCTGAGAACAGACTGGAGAGGACCGCTCTGCTCGCCCTGGGATTGCTCAAGCGTCGCGTTCACATGCTCCAAGCGAAACTTTCGACGGTCGGTCTGTTTCTTCAGGACAAGCGTTGCTCCTGCTTGAGTCAGGTAGAGGCTGAACCCGGGCCCACGCGAGAGGTAGTGAACCTGGGCGCTGGTTTGACCTTGGTTGGCCTCAAAATGGAGAGGCAGCTTGCCGTACTCATTCTTGGCCGGCGCCGCCGGCGCCGGGGTGGCCACAAGCGCGCCTAAGCCAAAGAGCCCCATCATGACGATGACGCGTCGTAGGCCCGATCGCGCAATCCGGATCATGAGCCTCCTGCGGATGTAGACGTCGGGCTGAGGCCGATGGGAAAAGCACTAAACATGCAGGCCTTTCAGGGCACCACGGGAACCCAGAAGGTCCATGGAAGGGCATCTGACCACACTGGAAACACAAAACCTGACCGGTGCGGATCCCTAGTTCTGTGTAAGGCTGGAGCCTACCCTTCCCATGGTTTCGAGTCAAGCATTAAATTACTTAATAATCAATCTTGTCAGGTAATGTTCTCACTTTTCAAGAACACAAAAGATACACGAGGAATCGCGAAGCTGACCTTGACCAAGACCGCCTGACGGCCATGATTATTACTCTCATAAATTGACACTCTTTCCGGCCCTGTGATACCGTTTCTCATTGAGAGAATTCACAATTTCCAAACCATGGCCACACAAGACCTGAAAGATATTCTCGGCAAGCTGAAGTACGCCGACGACGCCAAGGTGGTCCAGCAGATCACCGAGCAGATGAAGGCCGTCAAGACCCGCATGGCCTCCGTCCGCCATAAGCTGGTCGTCATGAGCGGCAAGGGCGGCGTCGGCAAGAGCATGACCACGGTGAACCTCGCCCTCGCCCTCGCCCGGCAAGGCCACAAGGTCGGGGTGCTGGATGTGGACCTGAACGGACCCTGCGTCCCCCAGATGCTGGGCATGCGCGGCCAACGGTTCACCATCACCCCCGACGGCGCGGCGCCTCCGGTCGGCCCGCTCGGCCTGAAGGTCGGCTCCATGGACTTCTTTCTCGACGAGCTCTCGCCCGTTCGCTGGAAAGGCCCGATGGACCTGAGCCCCGTCTGGCTCGGCGTGTGGGAGATGAACGTCCTCCGGGAGTTCATCGCCGACATCGTCTGGGGCGAGGTGGATTTTCTCTTGGCGGACCTTCCGCCCGGTGCCGCGGCCGACAAGCCGCCGGTCATCGCCGGCTTCATCCCTGACCTGGATGGCGCGATCGTCGTAACCACTTCCTCCGAGGTGGCCTCGGACGTCGTGCAGAAGTCCATTGCCTATGCCCGCGACCTTGGCATCAAGGTCCTGGGCATCGTTGAAAACATGAGCATGTACCGCTGCCCCCGGTGCGGGACCGAAAGCGAGTTGTTCGAGGGCGATACGGAGGCCTTATGTCAGGCGCTGGATCTGCCGCTCCTGGGCCGCATCCCGTTCGACCGGACGCTGGCGAAGTCTTTCGATAAAGGGACCCCCCTTCTCGAGGGCGACCATCCGACCCTCAAGCGGTATGATGAGGTCGTGATCCGCGTCAAGACGCTCTTGGACTACAAAAAGATCATGGCCCGGAGCTTATGAGGAGCGCTTAAGGGATTGACTATCCCGGCCCATGTGATCGAAGGGCCGGGTTCAGCAAGCTAGGAGAGGAGCCCCCCATGAAGTTCGTCTGCATGAAGTGTGAAACCTACATGAACTTCGAGAAAGTCGAGAAGCCCGCCGAAGGCTCGCTCGGCGTGTTCTTCGGGTGCCCGTCCTGTGGGGCGCGCTTCACGATGGTCACCAACCCCGGCGAAACCCAGATGGTGAGCTCGTTGGGCGTCCAGCTCGGCGGCCGAACAGTCGCCCAAGAGCCCTTCGAGATGACGCGCGGAGGCCTTAGAGGGGAAGGGACCGGCCAGGCCGAAATGGCCAACTACCTGAACGAACACTACGGCGAGAAGCCGGCGGCCGCGACAGCCGCGCCCGCCGAAGGCGAAAAGAAGACCGGCGGCTGCCCGTTCTCGGCCGTGGTGGCTCAGATGGGACTGGGGTCCTCCAGCGAAGCAACGGGCGATACGGCTCCGGAGTTCGAATGGACCGGGGACGCCCTGGAGCGGCTCGAGAAAACACCCTCATTCGTCCGGCCCATGATCAAGGGCGGGATCGAGGCCTATGCCCGTCAGCATGGCTACAAGAAGATCACGTTGCAGGTGATGGACGACTCGAAGAACGCTCCCACCGGCATCTCCTGGGCCCCCGCCGCCGAGAAGCGCCTGGAGAACATCCCGGACTTCATCCGACCGATGGCGCGTCGGGAGGTCGAACGGATCGCCCAGGAGCGTGGCGCGACCCTCGTCACCGAGTCTCTGATGGACGAGGCCAAGACCAAATTCATGAACTTCATGTAGGCGATGCTGCTCATTAAACCGTTCGTGGTGAGCCTGTCGAACCACCGCCCTAAAAGCGCCCTGCGACATGGCTCAGGGCGAACGGATTCTCTCATACGCCTGGCCTTACCTGCTGTTCTCTTCCTTCTAATCGCTCTTTGCCCCGTTCCGGAGTTGCACGCCGCCACGTGGTTCTACACCGCCAACGAAGGCGACGGGACCATCTCGGTCATCGATGCGGACGCCGGCAAGAAGCGCGCGTCCATCCGCGGCCTGCGTGCCCCTCACAACATCCACCTCGGCCCCGACGGGATGCTCTATCTGACGGACGGCCCAGCCAATCAGGCCGTCAAGGTGGACCCAGACAAGCTTCGCATCGTCGCCCGGTGGGAAGTCGGCAAGAGTCCGGCGCACATCTTCATGACCCCGGACCAGCGGCTGCTCCTGAACACCAACACCGACGCCGGCGACGTCACGGTGACCGACGCGGCGAGCTTACAGCCTATGGCGACGATTCCGGTCGGCAGGAGCCCGCACGGCATCGCGATCTCGCCGGACGGCAAGTTCGCCTACGTCGCCAATCTGGGCAGTAAAGATCTCGCCGTCATTGACATCGGCGTGAGGAAAACCGTCGCCACCGTGCCCCTTGAGGACGCGGCGGTGCAGGCCTGGGTGGAGCCGGCCGGCAAGTTCGTCTTCGTCACCGGATTGAACACCGGAACGGTCTTCAAGGTGGATACCGTCAAACGGCAAGTCGTCGCCCGCATCGCGGTGGGCAAGCTGCCGGCTCAGCTCGGCGTGACCCCCGACGGGAAATATTTGATCTCCTGCGATCAGGAATCGGCGCAACTGACCGTCATTGACACGGCTACCGGCAAGCTCATCAAGCAACTCCCGCTGGGCAAGTGGACGCACGGCATCTCATTCAGCCCGGACGGCAAGCTCGCCTTCGTCACCAACACGAAGAGCGACGACGTCTCGGTCGTGGACCTCGCCGCTCTCACCGAGATCCGACGGATCAAGGTCGGGAAGGGGCCCAACGGCATCGCGGCGAGCTACCCGAATACGTTCCAACCCACGAGTCGCTAAGCCCTATCACAATTTCCCAACGCCATCCTTCGACAAGCTCAGGATGACCGGCCCTTTACCGTTCGTGGTGAGCCTGTCGAAGCACGAGAGCGCCCCGGAGTAATCGTCCCCAGCACGACCGCCCGCCTCGCGCCGGTGACCTTGGGTACGTTGCATCGGACACCCTTCACCTGCTGGTAGGCAAAGACTGCGCAGGCCACCGCTTCCAGCGCGCGACCGTTCCAACCGAGCGCCTCGACGGTCCGCACTGGAATCTGTCCCCATGCCGCCTGCAGCATACGCATGAGGGAGGGATTCCGCCCTCCGCCTCCGCCGACGTATACCTCGTCCACGCGACCCGGTAGGAGTTTGGCCGCCTCAGTGATCGTGCGGGCCGTGAAGGCGGTGGCCGTCGCCACAAGGTCTGCGTCCGAGAGACCGGCGAGGCGGCCCAGCATGATAAGCCGGTCGCCAAACCGGTCCCCGAACTCTTCGCGCCCCGTGGACTTGGGCGGCCTACGCTTGAGATAGGGATGGCGCAGGAGGGTTCGCAGCAACTCTTCATTCGGTGTCCCGCGAGACGCCAGCCGCCCACCGTGATCGAACTCCCGGCGCCCGCCCGCCACCAGACGCACGAGCCCATCAATCACCATGTTGCCGGGTCCCGTATCGAACGCACGAATCGAGCCAAGGCCGCCACGCGCCGGAAGATAGGTCAGGTTACTGATCCCCCCGATGTTGACCACCACACGCGAACGCGACGGCCGGCGAAACAGGAGGTAATGGAGGTAGGGCGTCAACGGCGCCCCCTGCCCGCCTGCCGCCACGTCCCGAGTTCGAAAATCGGCCACCGTCGTGATGCCGGTCCGCTCGGCGATGACGGCCGGTTCGCCCAGTTGGAGCGTGGATTGCACGTTTCCGATGACCGGTTCCCGGCACGGGTGTGGCAGATGGTGGAGCGTCTGACCGTGCGAGCCGATCAAAGCGATCCGGTGCATGGGCACGTCGGCGATCCGAAGCAACTTCAGCGCCGCGCGCGCGAACCATTCTCCTAAGGCGGCATTCAGGTGGCACACGTCGGCGACCGTCCCGTGGGTCATCGCACGCAGGAGTCGGGCACGGAACGGCGCGGGATACGGGAGGGTGTGGAACGCGAGCAGGCGGACTTTAAGATCGTGGCCCACTCCGCGAATGTCCACCAGAGCGGCGTCCACGCCGTCGGCGGAGGTCCCCGACATCAATCCGACGACTTTCATGGCAGGGAGGCTAGCTGACTTTCCCTTAGGGGTCAAGCCAAGAGCTCGTCTCCGCCTAGGTGTTTTTTTTCTTTTTCCTTTTTGCGTTTAGATGGTATGATGGAGCCATCCCTTTCCGAAAGGAGTCACTCTATGCCGCACTTGCTCGCGCTCGTCGTCTTCCTCATCGCCTTCAGTCTTACCGGCCCTTTGAACGCGGAGGATAACCCCAACGCCAAGTTCGTCGGTGTCTCCAAATGCGGCTCCAGCGGATGCCATGGGAACGCCAAGCTCGGCAATCAGATGGCCAAATGGGAGGACTCCGGCCACGGCAAGGCCACGACCGACCTCGACACCAAAAAAGCCAAGGAATACGCAGCCAAACTCAAGATCGCGGACCCGACCAAGGCTGATCTCTGCATGTCTTGTCACGTCACCGCTCACGGCATTGCCGAGGAACGGCTGATGGAAACATTCACCGGTGACCAAGGCATCGAATGCGAGATGTGCCACGGCGCCGGGAGCCTTTACCTCGAGCCGCACAAGAAAAAGGAACGGACCATGGCCGACCTGGTCGCCAAGGGCCTGCGGCCGCTGAAGACCGACAAGGAGATCAAGGACAACTGCATGCGGTGCCACGGCGCGACGGAGCAGTGGGAGAAGATCAAGGCCAGCGGCCATTCCAAGCTCGACAAAACGCCGTTCGAAGAGGCCTTGAAGAAGACGAAGCACCCCCTGCCGAAATCGTAAGGAGATGCCACCGTGACCAGGATTCGCAAGGGCGTATACATCGGGCTGGTGCTGCTGGCGTGCGCATGCGCCGTCGCGGCGGTCTCGTGCGTGCGGGAGCCCTCCGCTGTGAAGACCGGGGCGGCCGGGGAGAAGGCCGCCAAGGGTCCCAAGGTCAAGGGGGAGGGCGGCACCTTCACGGATCCTAAAGTCTGCGGCGAATGCCATTCGACTCAGTACGGCCAGTGGCTCGGCTCGATGCACCATTACGCCCAGGCCAGTCTCACCAACGAGCTGGTCAATGACTTCCTCCACAAACGGACCGGTAAGACGATCAGCGCCTTCTGCGTGCAGTGCCACACACCGGTCGGCACCGTGATCGGCGAGCGGTATGATTTGCCGAACAAGGAGCGCAGCCAGATTTCCATGGCCGGCGTGTCGTGCGACGTCTGCCATTCGATGGAGAAATCTCACGGCCAGGCGCAGGCCTTCATCGAGCTCAAAGCCAGCGACAAGGTGTACGGCCCCCACGGGAAAGGCGGCGAGAAAGACCCGCCTCCCGCCAAGATTGAGTTCCACGAGGCCCAACAGCGGGACGTCTTCAAGTCCTCAGAGCTCTGCCAGCAATGTCACGAAGTCATCGTGCCGAACGGACTGCGCCTCCAGGAGACCTACACCGAATGGAAGCTCAGCCCCTGGTCGAAAGAAGGCGTGACTTGCCAGTCGTGTCACATGGGGCCCGTTCCCGGCAAGCCTTCGGAGCGCCCGCGCGGCGAGATCGCCCAGGTAGCCGGCGTGGAGTTGCCCAAGCGCCCGCTGTCGGATCACTCCTTCATCGGAGTAGACTACCACTGGAGCGACGAGTATCCCCTGCGCGGCAAGGGGGGCAAGGAACCGGACGACCGCACCAAAAAGCGCAACGTCAAGCTCCAGGGAGACCTGACGAAGAAGCGGCAGGAATTGATGCGGAACGCCGCCAAGCTCCATGTTGCCGCGCCGGCCTCGCTGCCGCCGGAGGCGAAGGAATCCCTGACGGTTCGGATCGAAAACACCTTTACCGGGCACCACTTTCCCGGCGGGTTCCCGTGGCGGCAGGTCTGGGTGGAGGTCAAGTACACCGACGCCAAGGGCACCGTGTTCTTCCAGTCCGGAGACCTGGACAGCAACGGGGATGTCCGCAACCAGTTCAGCCGTGACGTGAATGCCGGCAAGGTCAAGGAAGACCGGTACCTGGTGAACCTCCAGTCGCAGGCCACGGTCCGCGGGTTCACCGGATCAGGGCTCTCAATGGGAAATTATGTGGAGTTGCCGTTCCCGCTGTCCGAAGAGGATACCCCCTCTCCGACCGTCTTTCCGTCGGTCAGTCCTCAAGCCGTGTACGACGGCGCCGACAACGCGCGGATCGTCAAGCGCGGGATCCCGGCCCGTGAAAGCCGCACCTTTTCCTACCCCTTGCGCGTTCCGGAAGGCGCGTCAGGCCCCATCACGTACAGCGTCCGCCTTCTGTATCGCAATTTCCCACCGTACTACTTCGATTACTTTGCCCGCTACTACACCGACCTGAAAGACCTCCTGGACACCTTGAAGACGAAGCTGGAGCTCTATGAAGTGGATGCGGTGACCGGGAAGGTCGAGGTCGGCAGGCGATGAGGCCGATGCCAAGACCACGATCGCCTGGAAAGACTCGGAACGGACACGCGCCCGGCACGGCGGTCGCCGCGTGGGTAGTCGGTCTTCTCCTCGTTGCCGGGGGCGCCATCGCCCAAGCCCAAACGATCGGCGGGGATCTCGGCGGGGATCAGTTTTTGCCGGAGTGGCGACCCTTCGGCGGGACGATGCGGCTCGCTCTTCACGGAGATTATCAACTTTTTGAAGTGGGCAAGGTCCGCGACGCCTCACAGGCCGGCTTCCTACGCCTTGCCCATACTCTTACATTTGAACCGGATGCCCAGCTCACCGACACGTTTCGGCTGCATGCCCGGTGGCGGCCGCTCAATAATGACGATTTCTTCTTTGATGAACGCAAGGGGCGGACGGACCGGGTCGAGCGCGCGTTCTTCGAAGCCAAAGCCGTGGGACTCGACATGGCCGGAGGCCGGGTGCCGCTGGAGTTCCACAACCTGTACATGGCGCAGGACGACGTGCTAGGCGGCTTGATCGCGAAGAACAATCTCACCCTCTTCAACCTCCCGAACATCAGACTCCTGGCTTTTGGGACGGCCATGGGACGGCTCCACGAGTTGGAGGGCCGGGCGGGCCGGCAGGTCGGCCTCTTCGGCATTGACGCGGTGATCGACACCACGCGGTACATCACGGAGGCGACCTTCGGCTACCTCCGCGACGAGGACGCCCGGAACCGGGACGAACGCCACGCCGGCCTCTCCATTATCCGAATCCAGCCGCGGCAGTCCACGTCGCTGCGGGCATTCGGCAACTGGAACCAGGGCAACCAGCACGCCGGCGGGCTCTTCATCATGGAGCATAGCTACGTGTTCCCGGCGCAGGTGTTGGATCGGCCGACCTGGTACACCCACGCCTTCTACGGCACGCGTGATTATCGGAGCATGGCCAACGGCTCGCTCAAAAACATCGGGTTTCTGTTCAATCAGTTGACCGGCGCGCCCCAGTTGACCAACACCGGCATCGACGCCTTCGGGTTTGCGACGGGGATCCTGCTGGGCATGTCGCGTGACTTCACGGTGACCCCCGAGATCGCCGGGGTCTTCGATCAAAGCCAGAAAAACAACGACCAGCTCGCCGGAGGCATTCGGACCCAGACGCGCTTGCTGGACACCAGCTTCCTGCGCGTGGACCTCGTGGCGTTGCACCAGAGCATCGACGGCAGCCGAAACCAATACGCGGCGTCGGCGTTGGTCGTCTATAAGTTTTAATCGGCGCTCCTTTTCGGGGCGGGAAAGGAAACTCGTCATGGAACTCGGATTCATCGGCCTCGGGAAGATGGGTATGAACATGGTCACCCGGCTCCAGCAAGGCAGCCACCGCGTGGTGGCCTACGACCGGACGGCGGATCTCGTCAAGCAAGCGGAAGGTGTGGGCTGCGTGGGAGCGACTTCGCTCGAGGACATGGTCTCCAAGCTGAAGGCTCCTCGGATCGTCTGGATTATGGTGCCCTCCGGTGCTCCGACCGAGGAGACGATCGTCAAGGTTGCCTCGCTGCTGGCATCCGGCGACACCATCATTGACGGCGGCAACACCAAATTCCACGACGATGTCCGTCGGGCCGCCGAACTGAAAAAGAAGAACATCCAGTATGTGGATGCCGGGACGAGCGGAGGAATCTGGGGCCTCAAGCTCGGCTACTGCCTCATGGTGGGGGGCGAGAAAGCCGTCGTGGACCGGCTGGCACCGATCTTCAAGACCCTCGCGCCGGAGAACGGCTGGGCTTACATGGGCGGCCACGGAGCCGGTCACTATGTCAAGATGGTCCACAACGGCATCGAATACAGCATGATGCAGGGTTATGCCGAGGGTTTTGAATTAATGTCCAAGAGCGAGTACCACCTCGACCTCGCCCAGATCGCCGCCCTTTGGATGCAAGGCAGCGTCATCCGCTCCTGGTTGCTGGATCTGACGGCCGGGGCGCTCAAGCAGGACCCGAAGCTGGAGGGCCTGAAGGGGTACGTGCAGGACTCCGGCGAAGGTCGCTGGACCATCCTCGACGCCATCGACAAGGATGTCCCGGTGCCGACGCTGACGGCCGCGCTCTTCACCCGGTTCCGGTCCCGGCAGGAAGAATCGTTTGCCGAGAAGATGCTGGCCGCCATGCGCAACGCGTTCGGCGGCCATGCCGTCCGGAAGCGCACGTAACGCAGGCAGGGAGGGCGCCAGTATGTCCGAGATCACTCGTCCGCTCACCCCCCAGGCTTGTACGCTGGTCATTTTCGGCGGATCGGGCGATCTCGCCCGTCGCAAGCTCGTGCCGGCGGTGTACAACCTGCTCCTCGACGGTGTCCTGCCCGACAACTATGCCGTCCTGGCCACCGGACGCAAACCGCTCAGCGACGCCGACTTCCGTGAGACCGCCCGCGAAGGCATCGCCAAATACTCCCGTCAGGCAATCAAGGATTCCGTGTGGTCGCATTTTGAGCAGCGGCTGTTCTACGTCTCCGGTGCCATTGACGACCCTAAGGCCTACACCGACATCCGCGCTCGCCTGGAGCGGATCGAAGCCGCTTTGAAGCTCCCGGCCAACCGCATCTTCTACCTGGCCATCCCCCCTACCTCGATTGCGGCGGCCGTGGAAGGTCTGCAGAAGGCCGGACTGGTCCAGCCTCCGACCGACCCCACGCAATTCTCCCGGGTCATCGTCGAGAAACCCATCGGAAACGACCTGGCATCCGCCCGGGAGATCAACACGACCGTGGCCCGGGTCTTCGACGAGTCCCAGATCTTTCGGATTGACCATTACCTCGGGAAAGAAACCGTGCAGAACCTCCTGGTCTTGCGCTTTGCCAACAGCATCTTCGAGCCCATCTGGAACCATAAGTACATTGACCACGTCCAGATCACGGTCAGCGAGGCTGAGGGCGTCGGCACCCGGGCGACGTATTACGAGGAAGCCGGGGCTCTGCGGGACATGGTCCAGAACCACATCCTCCAGCTCCTCTGTCTGGTGGCCATGGAGCCTCCATATTCGCTGGATCCTGATGTCGTCCGGAATGCCCGCATGGAGGTCCTGCGCTGCCTGCGGCCGATCGCGGGTAAGGATGTCGAAAAATACACAGTGCGGGCTCAATACAGCGTCGGCAAGGTGCACGGCGTGGACGTTCCAG
>CAZITU010000021.1:0-33324 GCA_964542245.1 uncultured Nitrospirales bacterium
TCCCGGCCTTGAGAGCAGGGGCGGCCCGACTTAGAAACGCGTCGCAGTCAGCGGGCGGCTAACTGCCGCCCCCGCCGCCCGGGGTAGAAAGGTTCGTCGCCACGCCGTTGAACGCAGTGTTCAGATTGGTGCCGATCAGTTGCACGGACACGATAATCGCCAAGGCGATCAAGGCGATCATCAACCCATACTCGACGGCCGTCGCGCCCTCCTCTTTTTTCAGGAAACGCAACAGGTGAGTCAACATCGTATCCTCCACATGGCCCTGCTAGGGGCTACCCCCGCCTCTACAAACCAGATCGGCAACGCCTGCAACGCCTGCAACGCGTCACAGCCGATGGTCGCTTAGCTTCCACCGCCACCCCCGCCGCCGGGGTTGACAAGGTTCGTCGCCACGCCGCTGAACAGTGTGTTCAGGTTAGTGCCGACAAGCGCGACGGTGATAATAATCGCCATGGCGATCAAGGCGACCATCAACCCATACTCGACGGCCGTCGCGCCCTCCTCTTCTTTCAGAAAGCGAAACATGCGAGTCAACATGGTGTCCTCCTTCTTCCTGGTTAAGATTTTTTCATGTCCTTGGCGTACCATTTGGTTGACTCAAGTACGCAATGTCTATGCCACAAACAAAACTGTTAAATTCTCAAGCGATAGCAAGGAAAATTCGTGGAAACAAGCCTTTCTATTGGGAAATGGAAAGGACGAATTCTGTACTTCGTTACACAAAATTTGTCACGACTGCCAGTTATTCCTTCCCACGCTAAGTTGCTAGTAGAATGGCGAAATAATCGCTGTTTGTCAAGATAGTTTTTATGGCCCTTGAGACCGCGATCGGGCGATGAAGACCGCCGCGATCGCGTCCTCGAACACCAATTCCATGCGGTGGTCAAGCCGAAGCAGCGAAGCCAACGCCAAATCTTTCTGCGCGATCACCAGACGAGCAACGGCGAGTTCCGGATCGGAAGCCCAGTCGCGCTTGCCGCTCCAGGTGTCCAGGGAGCGTTGCACCCGCTCGTCTCCGTGCAAGTTGGCCCTGCCGTCCATGGCGACGGGGAGATTCGGCAAGCGCCAGATGAGGTAGCCTCCCCAATTGAAATGGTTGTAGAGGGGCCCGGGATAACGGCGCGCTTCTACGGCAGCCGCGGCCGCAGCCGGAAAGATCTTTGCCGTCTCGGCCTCAATGTGTGTCTCCGAGAAATCGCGAAGCCAGCCGACCGTCATGAGCACAACGGCGACCGCCCCTGCAACGAGGAGCGCTCGGAATGTTGTCAGGGCAAATTGTTCAGCGCCCCCCTCGGTCCGATGGGAAGTCGCGAGGACGGCCGCCGCGGCAATGACGAGAAACCAGCCATCGCGGGCAGCGCGGAACGCGAAGCAGGCGGATACGACCAGCAGGAGGATCTCGAAGGAGGAGCCTCTCGTCCGCCGTCCGAGCGACGCGGCAGCTGCGCCGGCCATGGCGAGCATCGCCCAAGCCCACGCACTCCGGAAGTTGGGGGCGGCGAGCTCCGTTATGTATCCGTACTCAGCCGTTTGAGTTGCATACCAGACGATGACGTCGTAGATCCGCACATGATAGGGATTGAGCAGAGTGGCTGCCAAGCAGGCCAGGGTCAACACGGCAAGCTGTCGCCGGCTTTTCGAGTCAGCCATTTTCGTATGATCCGACGGTTTGCCGTGGGCGAGCAGACGATCAAGAAGCGGCGCCGCACACGCGAGCACGAGGAGAAAAAGCCCGTAAACAAACTGGATGTGCAGGTTCGCCCAGAGCACATAGAAAGGCGGAAGGAGCCAGATGGCCTTAGTGTTCCTGCCTTCACGGAGATCGAGCACCGCGTCGAGCGTCACCGTGAAAAAGAGGATCGTGAACAGCCAGGGACGTGGCGTCAGATCGGCGGAGATGGCGACCGTCGCCAAGGCAACCAGGCCGCTGGCGACGACGAATCGCGGCTCCCGCTTTACCACGAGGTGGTGGACGGCAGCGACGACGGCGATCGCCAGGACAATCTGGTAGAGAAGGATTCCGATCAGTCCAAGCCCTCTGTGCAAGCCGTAGACCAGGACCTCGAAGAGCCAGCTATAGGCGATCCACGGTTTCTCCATGCCGTACATTGAAAAGGGGTCGGTCGTCGGGACGGTTGCGTGCTCCAAAATCCACTGTCCCGTCCGGAGATGCCACCAGATGTCCGGATCAAAGATGACCGGCTTCATGACCCACAGCGCCGGCATCAGGTAGAGCAGGGCCACGATCGTCAACCGGCGGACGGGTTCCTCGTGCTTCACGAGGGCTCTGACGCGGTCACTCATTTTCCGTGAGGCCCAAGACCTTCACGCGGCGCCCCAGCGTCATCGGCAGTGAGCGTGGCGGGGACGGCATTGGCCGGCGAATCTCGATTGTCGGGGCAGCGGATGGGGCAAGGGTGGTCTTGGTGGCCTAAGATGCCGGGTGCCCGCCAAGGCGCGCGGCGGGACCGGCGACGGGCTAGGGGCAGGTCGCCGCACTTTTCTCTCCGTCCGCTCCTTGTGCGGAAGAGTCGTTGGCAAGCGCCTGTTGAGCAAGAGCTAGGTTTTCATTCGCCTTGACATAATAGCGGGGATGGGTTGCCACCGCCTTTTCAAAACAGGCGTTGGCGTGACGAGGCTTTCCGGATCCTAAGTAGATGAGGCCGAGATTATTATAGGCCCGAGCTTCGTCCGTGGCTTTTTTAAAGGCCTCCAGGGCTTCGCGATACCGTTTCAGCTTGGCGTACGCCAACCCGAGGTTGTTGTAAATTTTGCTCTCGCCTGTCCCCGACAGCAACGCCTGCTGAAACGCGCGAATGGCCTCCTCATATTGTCCACTCAAGTAATAGGCCATGCCGAGATTGTTGTGCAGAGCAGGCTCGCCCGGCTGCAAGGCTAGCCCCGCCTTATACTCGGCGACGGCTTTGTGATGCCACTTTTGGCGGTCATACAGGATTCCAAGCAGATTGTGGGACTTCCACAGCTTGGGATCGAGAGTCAGGGCCTGACGAAGCTCCTGCTCGGCCGCTTCATCATTACCCATCTGCAAATGCGCCTGTCCCATGCCTTCATAAGCCAGGGCGAACTTAAGGTCATAGTCAAGGATTTCGTGAAATCGGTTATAGGCTTCATTCGCAAGGCCCTGCTTGAAAAGTAGGAGCCCGAGCTTGTATCGGACGCGGGTCTGGGTCGGATCCGCTTTCAGCGCGTTGTCGTATTGGAGCAACGACAGTGCCCAATTGCCCTGTTGGGCATAGCGATCCCCCAAAGACTCATATTCTGCGACGCTCATCTCCGGAAGTTTCGTCAGCGCATCCTCCTCGACAGCCAGTCCGGCCTTTTGCCGATCCAGGATCTGCTTGTAGAGTCCCGCGTCAAATTGGACCTGGGGTTCCTTCGGAGCGCAGCCCGCGATCAGAAAGCTGAGCGCCGCTAAAGCGCAAAGGATGAGGGCGTGAGACGTCAGGGGATAGCCGGAGAGTTCTTCGATGGTCTTATGGCACGTCCGAGGCTTCATCGAAACTCCTAATCTCAACCGAATAACGCGACGCTACTTCTACAGGGTGATGGAGGACGTGTCAATAGGGAGCGAGAAATCAAGGCCCCCCTGGAGCGCCTGCGGCTTCCATGGCCGCGAAGTCGGGGTACCAGTTGCTCTGAAGATGCAACGGGTCTCCGGCATGAGCAAGCTCGGAATCGCCCGCGGCTTCCGTAGCCGCGAAGTCCCGGCTGAGCGGCGTTTCAATTGGTGCCCGGGGGGAGGGTCGAACTCCCATGGTGTCGCCACCGGCGGATTTTGAGTCCGCTGCGTCTGCCATTCCGCCACCCGGGCTCCGACTGGAAAGCCGTCGGCGTTCTAACACGACACCGACACAGCGTCAAGGCAAGACGAGAGTTTGCGGCTTTTCTTCCTTGAGAGGGATGTGGTAGGATGCGCTTCGCCCGCAATACGGAGGAGCCGTATCATGGCACGAGTGCAATGCATCCGCTGCAATAACCCGGGCGAAGGGATCACGGAACCCTTGTACCTGGGCAGGCTTGAGTCCCAGGTCAAAGCCAATATCTGCGCCGCCTGCTGGGCCGAATGGGTCAAGATGCGAGTGATGGTCATCAACGAATATCATGTGAATCTCGGCGATGAGAGCGGACGGAACCTCGTGAAGGAGCAAATGTTGGCCTTCCTGAAACTGCCCAAGCCTGAACCGCAAAGCCAGCAATAGAACTGACCATCCCTGTCCGGGCAATCGGTGGCTGTGGAATTTTTTTGACGGGCCGAACCATACGGTCGGAGGGGACTGAGCATTTGACAAGGCCGCACCGAAGATGGTAGGAATAAAACGCTTTCCCAAGGCGTCGTATGCTGACTCAGATGCAAGTGCGGGGGTTGATGTTCGACCCCTATACCAATGCCTACATCGTGATTCTCCGCGACGACGGCAACACGGAAATGCTGCCGATCTGGGTCGGTAAACCGGAAGCCAGTGCGATCAGTTTTGCAATGGAAGGGATTGCCACCCCCCGGCCGATGACCCATGACCTGATGAAAACGGTCCTGGACGCGGCCGACGCCAAGGTCATCAGCGTGGTGGTCACCGATCTCAAGGAGAATACGTACTACGCGAAGGTCCATCTCTCGTATGAAGACTCGGAGTATTCCATTGACTCCAGGCCCAGCGACGCCATCGCGCTGGCCTTGCGAGCCAAGGCCCCGATCTTCGTGACCGACGATGTCATACGAAAGCACAGCAACGAAGAAATGGACCGGTGGCTGGAAAATCTCAAGCCGGAGGATTTCGGCAAGTACGACGCCTGAATGAATGTTATGGACAGCGCATTGGTCAAATTGACGGTCCAAGGGGTGTTGGCAGACAGCAGCCCCAACGCGGAGAGCCAGGTCGTGCTTTTGCAGGATGAGGGCAAGACCAATACGCTCCCGATCTGGGTGGGGACCGCGGAAGGCATGGCTATCCGGCTGGCGCTGGAAGGGATCATCCCGCCGCGCCCGCTCAGCCACGACCTCATTCGAAGCCTGACCGAGCATCTGGGGTTGAAGGTTGCGAAGGTCGTCGTGACGGACGTCAAGAGCAATACGTATTATGCCTCGATCTATCTGAGCAGCAAGGAATCGGAACAAACCGTGGACTCTCGCCCCAGTGATGCCATCGCCTTGGCGCTGCGGACCAGAAGCCCGATTTACGCCACACGGGATGTCCTGGAACGGCAGGCGCCGGAAGCCGTGGATCCTTGGCTGAAACGGCTCAACGCCAAGGAGTTCGGCGGCGCAGTCTAACCAGCCGAATGGGAATGAATATGGTGCGGACTTATTCCGCCAAGAAGGCGGACGTGACACGGAAATGGTATCTCGTTGATGCCGAAGGCAAGACACTGGGTCGGCTCGCCGCCCGCGTGGCCCTCGTGCTGCGCGGGAAGCACAAGCCGATCTTCACCCCGCACGTTGATACGGGGGACCACGTGGTGATCGTGAACGCCGAGAAGATCCATTTAACCGGCGACAAGGTCCGCCGGAAGACCTACTACCGCCATTCGGGTTACCCCGGAGGGTTGAAGTCCGAGACCGTCGAAGAAGTGTTGCAGAGAAAGCCGACCGCAGTCGTCGAGCGGGCCATCAAAGGGATGCTCCCAAAGAACCCCTTAGGCAAGCAGATGGGCCGAAAGCTGAATGTCTATGCCGGGCCGACGCATCCCCATCAGGCGCAGCGACCCGAACCGTTGACGATCTGACCGGATCAGAGGAGAACATAGCGACATGGCCACAAGCGATGTGACGTACGCCACGGGGAAACGCAAGCGCGCCATCTGCCGAGCGTGGGTCCGGACCGGTTCCGGACACATCAAGGTGAACGACCGTCCGCTCGAGTCGTATTTCCCGAGGGCGACCCACCGGACGATGGTCACCTATCCGCTGGAGATCGCCAATCTCCAGGACAAATTGGATATCACGGCGACGATCGAAGGCGGCGGCAACTCCGGCCAGGCCGGCGCCCTTCGCCACGCCATCTCCAAGGCTCTCGTGGCCTTGGACCCCGCCTTGCGGGAGGCGATCAAGAAAGAAGGCCTCCTCACCCGAGACTCACGCGTCAAAGAACGGAAGAAGTACGGGCAGAAGGGTGCCCGGAAGCGGTTCCAATTCTCGAAACGGTAAACGGGGCAACGCCCTCATACAGGGAAGGCCCCTCGGCCTTCCCTTTTTTTATTCGGAGCATCGCAATGACGAATGTAGCGGTCGTGGGCGCAAGCGGCTACGTGGGAGGCGAACTCCTGCGTCTGCTTCTGCGTCATCCCAATGTCCGTATCTCAGCCGTGACGTCGGAACAGTCGGCGGGCAAACCGATCCAAGCCCTGTTCCCCAACCTCAGGGGACCGGAACTGTCATGCGAGGCCCTGGACCCCGACCATGTGGCCGCTCGGTCCGAGGTCGTTTTTCTTGCCCTTCCCCACACCAAGTCCGCCGGTCCGGCCGCCGCCCTCCTCAAGGCCGGCCGCAAAGTCATTGACCTGAGCGCCGACTTCCGGCTCAGAAATGCGCGCGCGTACGAAACCTGGTACCGGACATCCCACCCCTGCCCGGATCTGCTGGCGTCGGCCGTGTACGGGCTGCCCGAACTCCACCGGGACTCGATCCGTTCGGCCTCGCTGGTGGCCTCACCGGGTTGCTACCCGACCGCCGCCATCCTGTCGCTCCTCCCGTTGGCCACGCACCGCTTGCTGAGCGACCAAGTCATCATCGACGCGAAATCCGGCATCTCCGGGGCGGGACGTAGCCCGGCCCCGGCTTTTCACTTTCCCGAGGCCAACGAGTCCATCGAGGCCTACAAGCTGGGCTCTCACCGGCACATCCCCGAGATCGAACAGGAGCTCGGCATGACGGTGACCTTCACCCCCCATCTCGTGCCCATGACGCGCGGGATCCTCAGCACAGCCTATGCGCGGCTCCGGGAGCCACGGACTTCGGAGCAACTCCGGGACCTCTATCGGGAATGTTACAAGAACGAGCCGTTCGTCCGCGTGCTGGAACCGGGGCACTCGCCGAACCCGCGGCACACGCGCGGGTCGAACTTCTGCGACGTGTCGGCGTTCTTCGACACGCGGACCGGGATGGCCGTTCTCATGGCGGCCCTCGACAACCTGGTGAAAGGCGCCGCCGGACAGGCCGTTCAAGCGATGAATCTGATGCAAGGGTGGCCTGAGACACTCGGACTTCAGAATTCCGGTCTCTACCCCTAAGCGGGAAAAGGACACCAGGATGAAAATTTTGAAAGGGGGAATCACCGCCGTGCCGGGGATCCTGGCCGCCGGGATGGCGACCGGCATCAAGAAGACGAACGCACCTGACCTGGCGCTGATCGTTTCCGAATGCGAGGCGAGGGCCGCCGGCGTTTTGACTCGGAACAAGGTGGTGGCCGCGCCTATCCTCCTGGCCCGCGAGCGGTTACGACGGGGCAAGGCTCGGGCGATCCTCGTCAACAGCGGGAACGCCAATGCCTGTACGGGTCGCCAGGGCTACGACGATGCCGTGGAGATGGCCGCCCTCGCGGCCAAGGCCCTGGGCGTCTCTGCGAAGGACGTGCTCGTCGGCTCGACCGGCGTGATCGGAAAACACCTCCCGATGGACCGGATCCGGGCGGGCGTTCCCATCCTGGCCCGCAATCTCCGACGCGAGGGGGGCGAGGACGCCGCGCGCGCCATCATGACGACCGACACCACCTTGAAGATGGCCGCGGTCGAAGACACGATCGGGGGGCATCCGGTCACCCTCGGCGGAATCGCCAAGGGATCCGGCATGATTCATCCCCATATGGCCACCATGCTCGCCTACCTGGCCACTGATGCAAAGGTGTCCCATGCGGTGCTCCAGCGCGGATTGCGGGAGGCCACGGAGCGATCCTTCAATCGCATCCCGGTTGATGGCGACACCAGCACCAACGACATGGTGCTGTGCCTGGCCAACGGCCTGGCCGGCAACCGACCGATCGCGAAGGACGGCGCTGACGCCCGTCGTTTCCAGGCGCTCCTGGATCAGGTCTGCTCCGAACTGGCCAAAGCGATCGCCCGTGACGGAGAAGGTGCGACCAAGTTTGTCGAGTTGGTGGTGAGAGGGGCCCGGACCACGGCTGAGGCCCTGCGGGTGGCCAATACCGTGGCCACATCCAGCCTGGTCAAAACGGCATGGTTCGGCGAAGACGCCAATTGGGGACGGATCATGGCGGCCATCGGACGCACGGGGGTCCGTATCATCGAAGACCGGATCGGGATCGCCTATGGCGACGCCGCAGTGGTCCGTCGAGGCCTAGGGCTCGGCCAGGCCGCCGAGGAGCACGCGAACGCGGTGCTCAAGAGACGCGAATTCACGCTGACGGTGGACCTGGGGCTGGGACACGCCACCGCCACCGTCTGGACCACCGACCTCACGACCGACTACGTGAAAATCAACGCCTCCTATCGCTCGTAGCCGGTCCTCGTGGCCGGCAACATTTGACTTGCAATGCCTCACCTATCATGTTAACCATTAACACCTAAATCCTGCGATGGGAGAATGAGTTGCCGGTGAGGTTGAGTCCCGCAGCGCAAGCAGCGGGAAATACTTAAAATCCATTCACGTCCGCCTAACGGCGGGCACTGTGCTGGCGTCCTAAGGAGCGTCACAACTCCTCCCGTCACGACTCGGTGACGGGCCACGCCGGCGTCAGAAAGGGGGTGACGGTATGGGAGCGATCACGATCAAGGAATTGCTGGAGGCCGGGGTCCACTTTGGCCACCAGGCCAATCGCTGGAACCCGAAGATGAAGCGCTATATCTTCGGCGAACGAAACGGCATTTACATCATTGACCTGCAGCAGACGCTCGCCCGCTTCGACGCCGCCTACAACTTTGTGCGGCAGACCGTCGCCCAGGGAGACTCCGTGTTGTTCGTGGGCACCAAGCGGCAGGCCCATGACATCGTCGAGGAAGAAGCCAAGCGCTGCCACATGTTTTACGTGTCGCAGCGCTGGCTGGGCGGCATGCTGACGAACTTTAATACGATCCGCAAGAGCATCGAGAAGCTGCGCAAGATCGAGGCCGCATCGGCCGACGGGACCTTCGAGCGGCTTCCGAAGAAGGAAGTGGCCAAGATCGAGAAAGAGCGCCTGCGGCTCGAAGTCGCCTTCGGCGGAATTAAAGGCATGAACGCCCTCCCCGGCTGCATTTACGTGGCCGACACCCGCGGCGAACGCATCGCCATCATGGAGGCGCATCGGTTGGGAATTCCCATCATCGCCATCGTGGACACCAACTGCGATCCTGACGGCATCGAGTACCTCATTCCGGGCAACGACGACGCGATTCGTTCCATCCACTTGATCACGTCCAAGATCGCCGATGCCGCCAACGAAGGCCTCCACCTGCGTGCCCAGCGAGCGGAGGACGAGAAGCCCGGCAACATGACCACCGCCGAGATGCGCAACGTGCAGGCCGCCGGGGCGACGGTCTAGCAGACCGCCGCCGCACTCGACAGAAGAGCAGGCCGCACCAACGTTCCGATTCGAGGCCGCCTTAAATGGCGCTCACCGTAAACGGACCTTTTCAACGGCCTGCATGGGCTAACCGAACGATGAAGGAGCGTAGTGACAATGGCAGGAGATAGCACCCTCGTCAAAGAACTCAGGCAGAAGACCGGAGCCGGCATCATGGACTGCAAGCAAGCGCTTTTGGAGAACGCCGATGACATCCCCAAGGCCATCGACTGGCTGCGGCAGAAGGGGCTGGCCTCGGCGGGCAAGAAGGCCGGGCGTGCCACCAACGAGGGCGTGATCGGGTCGTATATCCATGCCGGCAACAAGATCGGTGTTCTGATCGAGGTCAATTGCGAGACCGACTTTGTGGCGCGGAACGAAGAGTTTCAGACCCTTGTCCGAGACCTGACCCTGCAGATCGCCGCGTCCAGGCCTCTCTACGTGCGCCGGGAGGATGTCCCCAAGGACCTCGTGGAGAAGGAACTGCAGATTTACCGGGGGCAGGCCAAGGAGATGGGAAAGCCGGAAGCCACATGGGGCAAGATCGCCAGCGGCAAACTGGAGAAGTTCTATCAGGACACCTGTCTCATGGAACAGGCGTTCATCAAGGATCCGAACCTCAAAGTCGCCGACCTGCTGACCCAGAAGATCGCCAAGATCGGAGAGAATATCGGCATCCGCCGATTCACCCGCTACCAACTCGGCGAGGAGGAATGAGCCGCCAGGCGTACAAGCGCATTCTCCTGAAGGTCAGCGGCGAAGTCCTGGCCGGCGAGCAACCGTTCGGCATTGACGCCCGGATGATCGAGTACATCGCCAAGGAAATTGCCGAGATCGCCGCGATGGGGGTCGAAGTCGCCATCGTCATCGGCGGCGGGAACATCTTCCGCGGCATCAGCGCCGCCGACGGCGGAATGGAACGGGCGTCGGCCGATTACATGGGCATGCTGGCCACGCTGCTCAACGCGCTGGCCCTCCAGAACGCCCTCGAAAAGCAGGGGGCCGTCACCCGCGTCCAGTCGGCCATCGAGATGCACCAACTGGCCGAGGGGTATATTCGGCGGCGGGCGATCCGGCATTTGGAGAAGAAGCGGGTGGTCATTTTCGCGGGCGGCACCGGCAATCCCTACTTCTCGACCGACACCGCGGCCGCGCTGCGGGCGATGGAGATCGGCGCCGAAGTCATCCTGAAGGGAACCAAGGTCGCGGGCATCTACGACGACGACCCCCTCAAGAATCCCAAGGCCAAGAAATTCGACCACCTCCCGTTTCTGACCGTCATCGACAAAAAACTCAAGGTGATGGACTCCACCGCCATCTCTCTCTGCATGGACCACAATCTCCCGATCATCGTGTTCAACGTGAGGGAGAAGGGGAACATCAAGCGGATCGTCCAGGGAGAGCGGCTCGGCACGCTAGTCAGGGACGAAGTCGGCCAGGCGTAATTCGAGAGGCACGGCATGCAAGCGATGCTGAAGAAAAAGGCCACGGACAAGATGGAGGGGCAGCTCGAACACCTCCGGCACGAACTCGCCGGAGTTCGCGCCGGGCGCGCCTCCATCGCTCTGCTGGATCACATCAAGGTGGACTATTACGGTACGCCCACCCCTCTCAAGCAGGTCGCGACCCTGGCCGCTCCGGAAAGCCGTCTCCTCACCGTGCAACCCTTCGAACCCCAACTCATCAAGGAGATCGAAAAGGCCATTCAGGTTTCCGACCTCGGCCTGACCCCGTCGAGCGACGGGAAGATCATCCGCTTGCCGATTCCGACGCTGACCGAGGAGCGCCGCAAGGACCTCGCCAAGCTCACGAAGAAGCTCGCAGAGGAGGTCCGGGTTCACATCCGCAACATCCGGCGCGACGTCCTGGAAGAGATCAAGAAGCTCCAGAAGGAATCAAAACTGACCGAGGACGAGGCCAAAAAATCCCACGACGAAATCCAGAAACTGACGGATTCGTACATCCTCAAGGTGGACGGGATCCTGAAAAAGAAGGAGGCGGAGATCACCGAAATTTGAACCCCACCGTCGCCGAGATCTCTCTTTCTGCCCTCCGCCACAATCTCCACCAAGTCACCTGTCGCGTCGGTCCGGCCGCCATCTTAGCCGTCGTCAAGGCCGATGCCTATGGCCATGGGGCCGTTCCAGTCGCCCGGATGCTGCTGGTCGCCGGCGCCCGGCAATTAGGGGTAGCAACCGTGGCCGAGGGGCTGGAACTCCGGGCGGCCGGTATCACCGCGCCGATCCTGGTGATGGGTGGGGTCTTCCCCGAAGAGATCCCCGTTCTCTTGGAAGGTGACCTGACGCCAGTCCTCCACTCGCGCGGGGCCATCGCGGCTCTGGCCCGCTTTACCGGTTCCCGCCCTACCCCCTTGCGAGTCCACCTCAAGGTGGACACAGGCATGGGCCGCCTCGGCCTTACCGAAGAAGAAGCCCTTGACGTCCTCACATCCTCCTGGCCAGCCACACTCCAACTCGACGGCCTCATGAGCCACCTGGCACGCGCCGATGAGCCGGACGCTGCGCCAACGGAAGAGCAGTTGGCGCGATTTCGCGCTCTCCTGGATGCCGTGAAATCCAAGAGAGTGCCGGTCCCGCTCGCGCACATCGCGGGGAGCGCGGCCATCCTCCGTTTTCCGGCCAGTCATTTCGACATGGTTCGGCCCGGCCTCATGCTGTACGGGTACGCCCCCGGTTCCATACGTTCGGCGGACCTCCGTCCGGCGCTCGCGTGGAAGACCCGAATCGTGCAGGTCAAGCGGGTGAAACCCGGACAAGCCGTGAGCTACGGCGGGACATTCGTCGCCCCCCGCCACACGACCCTGGCCGCCCTCCCGGTCGGTTACGCCGACGGCTACGGTCGCGGCCTGTCAAACCGTGGACAGGTCCTCATCGGCGGGCGTCCCGCTCCGGTCGTGGGGCGCGTCTGCATGGACCTCACGATCGTGGATGTCACGGATCACCCGCCGCCGCATCCCGGCGACGAGGCCGTTCTGCTGGGAGAACAGGGATCGGCACGGATCACGGCGGACGACCTTGCGGCCTGGCTGGGGACCATCAGCTACGAAGTGCTCTGCCAAATCGGGCGCCGAGTCGTCCGCATCTATGGGGAGGATTGACCGCGTCGCGGGAAGCCCGCCCTCCCCTCTTGCTTGCCTAGCCCCCGTAAACCCGTTATAGTACCGATACCTCGGTTGTTCTGCTGAAAGAGTAACAACATGGACGCTGCCGTGGCCCCTCTCGAGGACACCCTCAAAAGGTACGTCTTGACGGTGCAGGACTTTGTGCACCTCTGCGGCATTGCCATCGTCGGCATGTTCCGCCGTCCCTGGTACGTGCGGGAAACGATGTACTACATGGACCAGATCGGGGTGGGATCCCTCTTCATCCTCGTCCTGACGGGCATCTTCACAGGGATGGTGCTGACCCTGCAGGGGGCCATCCAGCTCGAACCCTACGGCGCGGTCCCGTACGTCTCGCGTCTGGTCAGCACCTCGGTCGTCCGCGAGCTGGGACCCGTGCTCGCGGCCCTGATGGTCGCCGGCCGCGTCGGCTCCGGCATCGCCTCAGAGCTGGCCTCGATGCAGGTCACCGAGCAGATTGATGCGCTCAGAGCCGAGGGCACCGACCCCATCAAGAAGCTGGTCACCACTCGCCTGCTCGCCTCGCTCATCATGGTTCCCGTCCTCACCGTCATCACGAACGGCATCGCCATCTTCGGCGGCTATGTCATCGCGCGCACCTATCTGAGCATCGACTCCTTCTTTTATTGGACATGGGCCTTCGACGCCCTGCGCCCCATGGATCTGGTCTATGGGCTGATCAAGCCCTTGGTCTTCGGGTTCATCGTCTGCATGGTGGGATGCTACGCCGGCCTGACCACCTCCGGCGGCACCGTCGGAGTCGGCCAATCCACCACGCAAGCCATGGTCACCTCCTCCATCCTGATCCTGATGTCCGATTTTTTCATGACGAAGCTATTCATCTTCCTGGGATGAGGACGCCGTGATACGGTTCACCGATGTCTCGTTAAGTTTCGACGACCGGCAGGTGCTCAAGAGCCTCTCTATGCAAGTTCCGGCCGGCGAGACACAAGCCATCCTCGGAGGAAGCGGATGCGGCAAGACGACCATTCTCCGGCTGATCCTCGGACTCCTCCATCCGGATGCCGGCTCGATCCTCATTGACGGACAGGAGATCGTCGGCCTCACGGAGAGGCAGATGGTCCCGATCCGCGCCAAAATGGCGATGGTCTTCCAGGGAGCGGCCCTCTTCGACTCGCTGACGGTCCGTGAGAATGTGGGGTACCGTCTCTGGGAAGAGGGCGTCATGGAAGACGACGCCATTGAGCGAAGGGTGGTCGATAGCCTCCGGTTCGTGGGACTGGAGGACACCGTGGACAAGATGCCGGCCGAACTGAGCGGCGGCATGAAAAAGCGCGTCGCCATCGCACGGGCTCTGGCCTGCGCGCCCCGGCTCATCCTCTACGATGAACCCACGGCGGGCCTGGACCCCATCAATACCCACCTCATCAATGAGCTGGTTTGCCGGCTCCACACGGAGGAGCACGTCACGCAAGTGGTGGTGACGCATGACCTCGAGACGGCCTATCGCGTGGCCGATCGTCTCATCATGATCCACCGAGGAGAGAAGCTCTTCGACGGAACCGGAGAGGAGCTGAAGGCGTCGGGCAGCGAACGGATCAGGGCCTTTCTTGATCCAGCCGGCGTGCTGGCGACGCCTGGCTGCTTTCCGCACAAAGACGGCGGCTTCCGCGTGGTCGAGCCGGCAGCCGATGAAGTCGGGAGTCCACGGACATGATGCGGCGCACCCAGACAGGCTGGGCCCAGCTCAAAGTCGGCATCGTGATCCTGATCGCCATCGCCGGAATGCTCGTCGCGATCCTGAACCTCAACGAAGGCATGGGGGTGTTCTCCCCGCGCTCGATGTTCCGCGCGCACCTGGACGACAGCCAGGGGATCAAGGTCGGCGCGCCGGTTCGCATGAGCGGCGTGGACATCGGAAACGTCAAGCAGGTCGCCATCGAGACCGGCAACGGAAAGGTCGCGGTTGAGTTCACCGTCAGCAACGACGTGCGTCCACTCCTGCATCGCGACGCGGAAGTCCTCATTCGCCCGATGGGATTGTTGGGCGACAAATATCTCGAACTCCTTCCGGGATCGCCTAAACAGCCGCCGCTACCTGACGGGGCCGTTCTTTCCGGGCGAGGCGAAACCGACATCACCGGCGTGGCCGGAAGCGCGACCGAGACGTTGCTGACCGTGAACAAGACACTGAAGGATATTCAGGGCATTCTCGCCGGTCTCAATGAGGGCAAGGGCACCGCCGGCAAGCTCATCACCGACACGGAACTGTACGACCACACGACCAAGCTCATCCGGAAGGTGGAAACGGTCTCCGAGCACAGCACCCAACTGCTGGCCAAGATCGAGCGCGGCGAGGGGACGCTCGGCAAGCTGGTCACGGACCGGTCGTTCTACGACCGGGCTAATACCCTCACCGAGGAATTGCAGAAGCTGGCCGTTGCGCTCAACCGGCCCGACGGAAGCCTCGGCCGGCTGGCTCGCGATCCGGCTTTGTATCAACGGTTGGAGGGGCTCACCGCCAAAGGAGAGGTCCTCGTTGATAAAATTGAGCGCGGCGACGGGACGCTCGGCAAGCTGGTAACGCAGGACCAGCTCTACAAACGGGCGGATAAGGTGCTGACCGAATTTGAGGAATTGCTCTCGGATATCAAGAAGAACCCGACCCGTTACTTTAAGTTCTCCGTGTTCTAAGTTTTCAGCTTCCGCCCCAGCCGCTTCTCCACGCTCGCCACCTTGGCTCTCAGCCGCCCGGTGGCGCCTTTGCGGTAGTCCACCTTGATCGAGCAGGAGATGCGGTTGCAGTCTTTCTTCATCCGCTCATAGCACCGCTTCACGACCCCGAACACGTCGTCCCAGTCCCCTTCCAACACGGTACCCATCGGATTGAGGCGATATTCGACCCCGCTCTTGTCCACGATGGCCAGTGAGCGGGCCACGTACTTGCCCACGCTTTCGCCTTTTCCAAGAGGCGACATGCTGAACTCCAGCAAGACCATTGCTCACGTCCCTTTCTCTTCGACTTTCTTTTCGACCTTCGGAAACTCGATCCTCGCCTGAAGCTTGACCTTCGCCACCGCGTCCCTTAAGAGAGCCTGGCGTTTTTCAGCGTTCGGCTCGGTCTGTTGCAGATGGGCGCGATACACATCGAGCCATTCCAGAAACACCTCGAAACGGTCGTCGAAAAGCGGCTCGAGGTCTTGCCTCAACCGGCCGGCCAGCGCCGGAGAGACCCCACTGGTGCTGATGGCGATCCGGAGCGGGCCCTTGGCCACGATAGCCGGCATCGTGAAATTCGAGTAGGCGGGCTGATCGGTGGAGCAGAGCAAGAGTCCTTTCTGCGTGGCCAGCGCGAAGAGGTCCCGGCTCAAGACTTCGTCGTCGCGCACGGTGTTCATCACCAGCCAGACCCCCCCCTCCACATCCGAGAGTTTGAACCGGCGCCCCCGATGCAAAATCTTGGCGGCGGCGGCCAGGCTTCTGAGCGCCTCCGACAACTTCGGACTCACCACGGTCACTTTCGCCCCGGCCTCCAGGAGCCGGGTGGTCTTGTCCGTCGCGTCGTCCCCGCCTCCCACGACCACACACAGGCGGTCTTTCACACCGAGGTTTATCTGGAGTCCGACCTTCATGCTCCCTCCTACAGGTCAAAACGCCGCGCCGCAGATCAGCTCGGATCTTCTGTACGAATAAAAAAGGGGGATCACCGAAGGCGATCCCCCTCAGGTGCCCCCTTGCTCAGGGCCCCGGAATATCCGAGTCCAATTCCATATTCCAGTAGAGATAGTCCCGCCAACTTTCCGGTGTGTTCCGTATCCCGATCGTGATCGTGATCACCGGATTCCACTTCGGTTTGCCGGGCTTTCTCATCAAGTGCATGTGCGCGTCTTCAGGGGTCCGGCCGCTCTTCCGGTTGTTACAACCCCAGCACGCCGTGACGATGTTCTCCCACGTTTTCTTGCCGCCCTTGGCGATCGGAATCACATGGTCGAAGGTCAGGTCCTCCGTCCGGAACTTGTGCTTGCAGTATTGGCACCGGTAGCCGTCGCGGGTGAAGATGTTGATCCTGGAAAACTTCACCGATCGGTGGGCCTCCCGAATCCTGACCATCTTCAGGAGACGCATGACGGCGGGAAGCTTGATGGAAATCGAAACCCCGTGAATCTCCCGGTCGTAGACCTCCAGCACTTCGACCTTGCCTTGCCAGAGCAAGGTAATGGCCTTCTGCCAGTTCAACACCCGCAGCGGTTCGTACGTGGCGTTCAACAGCAACGTGAGCTCCATAGACCTCCTTTCGTGACAACGACTCCCGGCTTCCAAGCACGGTTCAGACACCCAGGGAGTGCCCGGTTTCTATAGCATAGGACGAGGGCAAAATCCAGGGGTATCCGCCTTGAAGTCCGGATCGGCCATGGTTACAATGCCGCCATGCCCCACTTCATCCATGTCGCGGACGTGGCCGAAATCCCTCCCGGCACCGCCAAGGTCGTCGAGGTTCAGCAAGTGGGCGTGGCCTTGTTCAACCTCGAGGGGACGATCTATGCCCTCGACAATATGTGCCAGCACGCGGGGGGCCCATTGGGAGAGGGAAAGATCAAAGACGACATCGTCATCTGCCCTTGGCACGGCTATCGCTACCATATCAAGACCGGCAAATATCTCAAGAACCCCGACATGAGCGTGGCCTGTTATCCGGTCAAGGTCGAGAACGGGAAGATCTCCGTTTCGGTGACCACTTGAGCAGGCGTTTCGCCGTTGCCCTCTTGTGCTGTTCTTTCATAGGCGGTGTTTGGGGCGCCGGCGCCTCGCCTTCGTGGGGAGGCCCGGAGTCCAAACCATCGAACACGTTGCCGGCGAACAAGGCGCCGGGCACCGAGATTCCGGACCTGGGAAACGCGCACATCCAACGGCTGGGCGACCCCCACGCGCCGTATAACAGCGAGCCGCCGACCTCGGGCCCGCATATGCCGGGGATCGCCCCGTGGGGAGCCTATGACAAGCCGATTCCCAAAGAATACCAGGTCCACAACCTGGAAGACGGCGGAGTCCTCATCCAGTACAATTGCCCCAAGGGCTGCTCCGACCTTCTCAAGAAGCTGGAGGGTGTCTTTTTCAAATACAAGAAGCGGGCCGAAGCGGACAAGAGATACATGCACCTCCTCCTCGCCCCCAATCCCGATATGGACACCCGCATCGCGCTGACGGCATGGACGCGGCTCGACAAGTTCACCGACTTCGACGAAGCCCGCATTGACCGCTTCATTGAGGCTTATATCGGCCTCGACCACCACAAGCCGGAAGGCAAGAAGTAGGCGAAGCTCGGCTCCTCACGGCATGATTTCGACCGCGGGTCGCGAGAGCGGCACGACGGCGCGGGAGGAGAGCCGCACCCTCCAGAGGTATTCCCATTCGATCCACCGGTTGGTTCGGTCTCCCGGCAGGCGGACCACCACCCGCACCCGATAGCTGTCCCCTTCACCGGCCGCCTCGTCGGATCGGACCGTCCAATCCCCGATGGTCGGTGAACGGTCGGGCTTCCGGTTTGCCTGCATGACGGCGTCTATCGCCTGTCGGATGGAAGGCGCCGACCGGGCGGGATGCGTCTGGACGAGAGCCAGTGCCTGGACGGCCTTGGGATCGGCCGGCGGATCCCAAGGCTTCCAGATCAGGTAGGCAGCCACGCTCCCGACAAGAAGAAGGGCCGCGCCCCAGTGGTACCAGGCGAGAAAACGAGAACGTGGCGCAACCTCACGATCATCCATGGAATGTCCCCGACTATAGAGAGCTCGGCGCCCTTTTCCAAGTCGAGCGCGGCTTGACAACACGGAACGGCATTCGGTACAAGTAGCGCCTGTGAAATACTTCATTTATAGCGAGACGCTCAACCCCAAGCAACTGCAGGAGCGCGCCCCTGAACACGTTTTTCTCTACCGCGCGTACCTCCAGGATCACACCATCGCCTTCCCGCGGTGGTCGTCCCAGTGGCGAGGCGGGATCGCCGGCATCGTCCCGTCCGTGGGCGAGCGAGTCTGGGGCGTCGTCTTTGAGATCACCCAGGAAGACCTGAAGATCCTGGACCAGTACGGGGAGGAGGTGCCGCCCGGGTCCTTCCGGCACTCTACCATCAACGTCTGCCCGGAGCATGAGATAGACCAGGCCCCTCGGAAAGAAATGGTCACGACCCACATCGCGAAGCAGGCCGGGAAGTTTAAGCCCATGGACCATTACATAGACTTCGTCGTCACCGGCCTCAGGCACTGGAAACTGCCCCAGGAATGCCTGGACTGGTGGGACGCCCAACGATCTCCACGCTAGGAATAAGGAGTCAGCATGCCGAAGCCCAAATTCCATATCCTGATCTGTAAGAACACCCGGCCGCCGGGTCACCCCAAAGGATCCTGCGGAGAGCGTGGGGCCTTGGGAGTCCTCAACCAATTCAACTTCGGGGTGATGGAGCGCAACCTGCTCGGTCAGGTGATCGTCACGCCTACGGATTGCCTGGGTCCCTGCCAGTTGGGTCCGACCGTCGTGGTGTACCCCGACGGCACCTGGTACAAATGCGTGGCCGAAGCGGACGTCCCGACCATCCTCGACGAGCACATCGGCAAGGGCAAGCCGGTGGACCGGCTCATGCTACCGGATGACGTTTGGGGCTGATGCAGTCAGAGCATCACCACGCCGTGACCGCGCCACGTCAAGAGAAGCCCCCCCACCACGCGAATAAGCTGGCCGCGCCCAGGTCGGTCGGCTGCATGGTCATCACCTGCAGCGATACCCGCACTCCCGAAACCGACACCAGCGGGGCCTTGATCATGAGCTCGTTAAAGGAGCGCGGGCACACGGTAGTCTCCTACCACCTGGTCAAAGACGATCCGTCGGTGATCCGAAGGCTGGTCAAGCAAGGAGCCAAAGACCGGAAAATCCAGGCGATCATCGTCACCGGGGGCACCGGCATCTCACGGCGTGATTCCACGTTTGAGGCGATTGACGGTCTGCTGGAAAAGCGGCTGGACGGCTTCGGCGAGATTTTCCGCTACCTGAGCTTCAAGGACATCGGTTCGGCGGCCATCATGAGCCGCGCCACGGCCGGCTTGTATAAGGATACCATCGTCATCTCGCTCCCCGGCTCCGAAAAGGCCGTGCTCCTGGCCATGGACCAGCTTATCCTCAATGAGCTGGGGCACATGGTCCGCGAGCTGACAAAGTAGTAGGGGCACGGCATGCCGTGCCCCTACAATTAGTCCTGTGTGATTCTGGGTTCGGAGACGCTCTTAAAGTACACCAGCAGATCCCGCACCGAGAGCAGGCCTACGATCTTGCCCTTGTCCGTTACGGCGAGGTGCCGCACGCCGAGGTCCCCCATCATGTCGTGAGCATCCTGAGGACTGCGCTGGATCTCGATCGAGGCGACGGGCGCCGTCATGATGGCCTCGACCTTCTCCTTGCCGAGGTCGGCGCCCCGCGCTGCGGCCTTGCGCACAATGTCGGTCTCCGTCACGATGGCGACGATCCTACCCTCGCGCTCCACCAGCAACGACCCCACCTTCTCGTCCCGCATCCGGCCGGCCGCCTCCTGCATCGTCGCATCCCCGCGAATCGTCTTGAGGGTCGCAGTCATCAGGTTTTGGATTGTGTTCATAGATGTCTCCTTTGGCCGGCCCTCATTGTATCCTGTTTCGTATATTACTTGCCTATGCGGCTCCGCTTCAACCGCGCAGGTTGATGGTTAAGGAGTCACCACGATTTTGCCGAAGAGCTTGCGGTCAAGCATCCGTTCGTGGGCGGCGCGGACATCCTGGAGGGAGAGCACCGAATCAATCACGGCCTGGATTCGTCCCTCGCCCATCCATTTGGAGGCCGCCAGCAGTTCCGCGCGCGTCCCCATGAGCGAGCCCATGACGGAGGTCTGCCGCATGTAGAGGAACCGGAGATCGATCGTGACCGTGGGCCCGGTGGTCGCCCCACAGGTGACCAGCCGCCCGCCCTTGGCCAACGAGCGCAGGCTCTTTTCCCAGGTCGCGGGGCCCACATGCTCCACGACGACATCAACCCCGCGCCCGCCGGTGATCGTCTTGACGCGTTCTACGATATCGTCCCGCTCGTGGTTCAGCACGGCCTCCGCCCCCAGCGCCTTGGCCTTTCCCATCTTGTCGTCCGAGCCGACCGTCGTGATGACGCGCGCCCCCGCGGCCCGGGCCATCTGGACGGCCATGCTGCCGACGCCGCTGCCGGCTCCCAACACCAGTACATCCTCGGCGGGTTGGAGCCGGGCGAGCCCGAACAGCATGTGCCAGGCCGTAACGGCCGTGAGTGGAAACGCCGCGGCCTGCTCGAACGACAGGGCGCCCGGGATCGGGACGACGTTCACGGCGGGCGCCTTCACGAACTCGGCCATCCCTCCATCCACTTGCGCTCCCAAGATGCGATAGGCCGTGCACAGATTGTCCCGGCCGGCCAGACAGAACCCGCACCGCCAGCACGAGAGACCGGGCGCGACAAAGACGCGGTCGCCCGGCGCGACGCCGGCCCCTTCTCCTCCCACCTGTTCCACGATACCCGACACATCACAGCCGCCTATATGGGGCAGCGGAACCTTAAATGCGGGAATGCCCTGACGGATCCAGATGTCGAGGTGGTTGAGCGCACAGGCCTTGACGCGGACCAGCACCTCGCCGGGGGCGAGAACAGGGGAAGGCCGATCCTCACAGCGAAGGACCTCGGGGCCGCCGTGTTGATGGAAGACCGCCGCCTTCATCGGCTCACAACGTCAGGACCCCTTCGATCACCAGCACCGCCTGCCCGCCCACATGAACGGACTTGATCTCGTCTTCGTCCGAATAGACATGCACCACCAGTCGCGACGGGCGATCCACCTCATACCCCTGCTCGCAAATAATTTCGGTGGTCGGACCCACATCCACAACGCCGTTTTTGACAAGGTACGCGCCCAGCGCGCCGCTGGCGGACCCCGTCGCGGGATCCTCCACCACCCCGATGGGAGACGCGAACATCCGGGTATGCACCGTGGACTCTTCCCGCACGGTCACCGTCGTAAACAGCATGATCCCCTGGGCCTTGTGCCGCTCGCAGACGCTATTGAGGAGCCCGATGTTGGGAGTCGCCTTGGAGACCGCCGTCAGGGTTCGAATCGGGACGATCATGACCGACAAGCCCGTCGACACGACTTCGATGGGAAACCCGGTCCCGGTGATCTTGGTCTTGGGAACCGCAATCGCATTGGCGACTTCGAAGAGATCCCGCAACGGCTCAACCGCCCCCCGAAACTCCGGCGCCGGTTGGGCCATCATGATGTGGCGGATATGGCCTTCCCGGACCATGAGATCGAGAGGAAATACCCCCACGGCGGTTTCCTGATGGACGCGCGTGATCGGCTCGCGAAGGGGGAGCGCGCCGACGTGGGCGAGGACGTAGAAGGCGCCGAGGACGGGGTGGCCGGCGAATGGGATCTCTTGAGTCGGCGTAAAGAACCGGAGACGGAATTCCGCGGCCGGCGCGGTGGGCGGAAGCACGAACACCGTCTCGGAGAGGTTCATCTCCCGGGCGATCTTCTGCATCTCCCCGTCGGTCAGGCCAGCGGCCTCGGGAACCACCGCCACCGGATTTCCACCGAAGATGCTATCGGTAAAGACGTCGGCCTGGTAGAACTTGACGGTGCGCCGGCTAGACATCCATCCCTCTTCGTAGGGGGTACTCTATGCGATGCCCCCATCGTTGTCAACGCGAGCGCGCGGGCAGACAATTGACACTCGAGCGGACCGACCCGTAGAATGCCGCACAATAACAACGCTGCTCATGACCCGTTGCATGGGCGGCAACGGGTACCCTGGCCTCGCCGCTACGGAAGCCGCAGGCGGCGGCCGGAAGGAGAACCGCGAGTCGATGATGCCCCCGATCCCGAAGGCCGTTTCCTATAAGGAAATCACGAGGATTCTGGAACTCACGGATGAGCTTGAGCTGAACCGGGAATGGATTGAGATTCCTCTCACGCCCGAAAGCCCCGGTAAGGTCCACAAGCTCCCCAACGGCAAGATCGAGATCGTAGTGGATGCTGACGTCCCGTTTGAGGAGTGGCTGACGACGGCCGAACGGAAGATCCGCGAGGTCGCCGGACTGTAACATGGACGAAGACAATGCCCCGGCAGGACCCGCAGACACGCCTGCAGCAGATTCCCCCGGCGAAACGCCCCCGCTAGAAACCCCCGTCCGAGCAGAGACCGTCTGCTCCATTCAGAGCGAAGAGCCCACGACGCAGACCGATCAAGTCATCGCCAAGACGGTCCGCTACATCAAAGCCAAACGGGGGGGGGACCTGGCGGCCATCATCCTCGCGGGTTCCGCCGCACGAGATGCCTTGACGCCTCACAGCGATGTGGATGTTGTGGTGCTGGTTCGGGGAACGGGCGGCGGCCACGAATTGGTCCGCGTTCTCGGCCGGATCGTTGAAATCCGTTACATGGGGCTCGCCTCGGCCGAGGAGCAGGTCCGGACCTCGCCGCGTCTTCCCGTGATCCTCCGCAAGGCCCGTGTCCTGTTCGAGCTCGAAGCCGCCGGGTCGTCGCTACTGGAACAGGCGCGCACGCGGTTCCGCCAAGGTCCTCCACCGCTGACCTTGCACGAGAGGATTCGCCTTCGGACCGAATCCCTCCACTGGCTGGGTAAAGCCATGGACCATCAGACCTACCCGGCGCTCGCCCGCTATTTGCTCTCGATCTACCTGGATGAATGTATGAGCGCTTTCTACCAATTCCGCGGGTTCTGGCCCGCCTCACCGACTGAAAGCCTCCGGTTCATCGGCCAGCGCGATCCGGCCTTGGGCGACCTCTTCCAGGAAGCGCTGACCGCCTCAGACCTTTCGGCGCAGTTGGACGCAGGCCGCCGCATCGCCGACCACCTGTTCAGAGAGGTCCCCGCCCCAGCACGAATTGATTAGGAAAAATCCCTCAGCAGGGCGATCTCGATTTCATGGTCCGGAGAAACGCCACGGTTACGGATGTGCGCCGTCCAGGAGGGGTGCTGCCGCAGGGAGGCGAACACCGTCTTCAAGAGTTCCGGCTTCAGGCGAGTGTCCCATTCCTTGAGCCAGCCGTAGCTGTCCTCCTCGCCCTCATAGTCCTCAGGGAACTTGGCTTCCAGCGTGAAGCGCAAAATAAAACTTCTCTCTTCCTGATACACAGAGCCCTCCCTGAAAGCCCCCACCACATCCTCCCCATAACCCACTGCCAACTCAGAGCGCTGGGTGTCCCGAGGGAGGAAGGGTGAGGGCGTGCTTAAACACCTGCTCGTAGAGCAACGTCG
Organism: uncultured Nitrospirales bacterium; assembly: GCA_964542245.1. Classification (GTDB taxonomy): domain Bacteria; phylum Nitrospirota; class Nitrospiria; order Nitrospirales; family NS-4; genus CAZITU01. The sequence continues at coordinate 23,935 of CAZITU010000021.1, forward strand.
CCAGCAGTTCGTACCCGGCGGTCGCGAGGTGCAATCCGTCATTGGAATAACGCTCGGCCAAGCGCGCTGTTCCCGGCTCGGCCGTGGCGGTGAAGAGATCCACACAGGGGAGCCGCCGGCCGGCACAATGCTCACGAATCATGGCGTTCAGCACATGCCGCCGGGGAATATGGTCGTCGCACACGCGGAGCGACGGCACCGTCACCGCGACCGCCAGGACCGCGGCTTCCCGCGCCTGCCCGTACATCTCCAGCAGATTGCGCATGACCTCCCGTGGGTGGACGTTCCAGCCCAGGTCATTCGTCCCGCCCAAGACGACCGCATAGGCAGGCTTGCAGTCCAGCACGTCGCGCCGGAACCGCACGGCCATCGCGGAGGTCAGTTCTCCGCAGACGCCGCTGACCAGGACCGTGGCCCGGGTTTGAAGCCGTTCTTGCAAGAACGTCCCGTAGGGGGTCTCCACCGCCACCGGACACTGCGGCGTCGGAGATTGAAAGCCGGCCGTGAGGCTGTCGCCGAAGCAGACAATCAGGGGAAGCGACGGTGTGGGCATCGCGCCCTCAGGAACGCGGCGCGGGCAGACCATGCGCGCGGTCCCGGTGCTATTGCGCGGACTCTGCCGCCGCCGAAGCCTCCAGGCCGTACTCCGTCAGAACGACGCCCGCGAAATGTACGAGAATGTTCATCCGATAGTTGTTTTCTTCGTTCAGGGTGCCGGCGTGTCGCTCGATGAGTTCCTGCCTGTATTTAAACCGTATCACCACTTCGGTGGTGTCTCGTTGCCGAGGAACCCTCAGTTCCTTCGCCAATCCTTTCGAGATGTTCCCCAGGGGATGCGGGGTCGCCCAGACCACCAGACCGACCCCCGTGATGTCCTGGTCCGAACGATTGAGGACCTGGATCTGCGTTTCGTTCTGCCTCCAGAACTGGTATTCAACCGGCAATCGGTCCCGATTCGACCATAGGATCATCAACAGGCACGCAGCCAGGAGATACTCCTTCATCCTCATTCCTCCTCAGAGCGTGGTGGACTGGACGCTCGCCGGACCAAAGTATACGAAGTTGCCCTGAGATGGTCAACGGGTTGCGCCGCGGGAAGGCGGTCAGTACTTGTCGGAGGTCTGGATGCGCCCATCGCCGCAATCAATTTCCATGACGACATCGTCCCGGACATTCACCACCGCGCGAATCGGCGGCTGGGCCAGGAGAGGACTCAAAAAGGACAGCACGACGCGGGTCCCGGCCGAATTGGCCTCACGACTCTTCGGAGAGCCGAACGCCTTGATCAGTTCGGCCCGCTGGCCTCCGGGCTGGAAGGTTCCGCAAGCCTCCAGATTGGCAAGCCCCTGTTGATGTGTCCTATAGACCCACACCCCGCCCAGCAACACAAAAAGGGCTGCCGCCGTGATCACTAATTTACGAGTCAGAAGAGACACCCCGCTCATCAGTGGGCATAGTATAGAAGTCGCAGAGCACGGTCAACGGAATGACGGAGCGGTCGCGGTCTTGTAAAGCCATACGGCGACCGCCGCCAGCACTGCGACGCCGGGCCATCCTCCCAAAGGCGGCGACTCAAAAAGCTTGAACGGATCGGCCTCCAAGGCGGGCCAGATCCCGCTTAATGCGATCGGCACGGCCAACAAAATACCCACGAGCGCCTCTCCCGTCACAAGACCGGCCGCGCAGAGGAGACCTGGACGAGTCGCCTGGCCGGCGGAGTGGACCGATCCCCGCCGCGCGATCGCACCGACGATCCCGCCGACTAGAATCGCCGCGGACAGTTTGAGCGGGAGGTAAATCCCCAGCGCCACCGCAAGCACGGGAGCCCGGAAGGCCGCGCCGCGCGCTTCCAGCCGGCGGTCGCCGAGGATGACCGCGATCCCGAGCCCCACGCCCAGCGCGACCATGTCCCAGGGCAGCCCTTCTCCGAACACGCCTTGCGCCAGGCTCGCCATGAGCGTCGCCTGTGGGGCGCTCAAAGGATGAGGGTGTTCGGCCGTGATCTCTCCGATACCGTACTTGGCCTGCAAGAGTGAGAGCACCGGCACGATCACGACGGCCCCTGCTGCGACCCCGACGACTTGCATCACTTGCTGTTTCCACGGAGTAGCCCCGACCAGGTGGCCGGTCTTCAGGTCTTGCATGTTGTCCCCGCCCATCGCCGCCGCGCAGCACACGACCGCCCCGATCAGGAGCGCGGCCGCCGGGCCCGCCGGGTTGCCGCGCCCCATCAGAAGCACGAGCAGCAATGACGACAACGCGATCGTCGCGATCGTCACGCCGGAGACGGGATTGCTCGAGCTGCCGACGAGACCCGCCATATACGCCGCCACGGCCGAGAACAGGAACGCCGCCACGGCCATCACGACCGCCATCACCACCGCGATCAGACCATTTCCGACCGCTCCCCGGTAAATAAGCGCCATGGGGACCAGCGTGAGCAGGAACGGCACAAGGACCCACGGCAACGACGCGTCGCGGTCGGTACGGGGCGATCCGCTGGGAGGATTGTGATCACGCCGGGACGCCGTACCTCGATACGCCTCCACCGAACGGCGCAGCCCATCGAGCACCGGTTCGCGAAGGTGGACGAGGGTCCAGAGACCGCCGACCAGCATGGCTCCGATGCCGACAAAGCGGATACGGGTGCTCCAAATCGTCTTGGCGGCGGCCATCGCGGTCGTGCCGTCAGGGACACCGGCCAGTGCCCCGTAAGCGGGAAGCAGGATCAGCCACCCCAACGCGCCTCCCAGGAAGACGACCAGCGCGGTGCTCGGACCGATGATGAACCCGACGGCCAGCAAGGCCGGCGAGACGTTCATGCCTCCGTACACCACAGACTGCCCCACGCGCGCGGCTCCTTCCAGAGCCTCTGCCCATATCCGTAATCCGCTTTCCCCCAGCTTGACCGCGCCGCCGATCACGGCCGCCCAGGCCAGCGTCCTGAATCCGGCGGCGGCTTCATGCCCTGTCGAGACACCCGTCGGACCACCCGTCGGGGGCACCGGGCCGGCGCCCGATCCAACTTTCAAGACCTCCGCCGTAGCCACCCCTTCCGGGTAGCGGAGCCGCGCCCCCAGGATCAGCGCGCGGCGCAAGGGAATCGTAAACAGGACCCCCAGGAGTCCGCCCACTACACCGATGGCTGTCGTCTGCCAGTAATTGAACTCCGTCCAGTAACCGATCAGCAGCAAGGCCGGGATGGTGAAGATCACCCCGGCCGCCAGCGCCTCACCAGAGGAGGCGGCCGTCTGGACGATATTGTTCTCAAGAATATTGGCGTTCCGGAAGAGACGCAGAACAGCCATCGAAACCACGGCCGCGGGGATCGAGGCCGAAACGGTCATCCCGGCGAAGAGTCCCAGGTAGGCATTGGCTGCAGCCAATACCGCGGCCAGAACGACCGAGAGCACCACGGCTTTGAGGGTGATTTCCGGAAGGGTCGCCTCAGCCGGGATGACAGGACCAGGATCCGGAGCGGGCGGCTGGACTAGCCCTTCCATTCCGCTAGAGCCCGCGATCGCGCCACCACCTCACCCCTGCTCCAGCGGATAGCCCGCTTCGCGCCAGGCCCGGATCCCTCCGTCCATGGAGGCCACGTTCGTATACCCCATTCGCCGCAAGCTGTCGGCCGAAAGAGCGGACCGATACCCGCCGCCGCAGTAGAGCACGATCTCGGCGTTCCCGTCCGGGATCACGGTTTCGATATCGCGTTCCAGAATCCCCCGCCCCATGTGCACGGCGCCTTTTGCGTGGTCCTTCGCGTACTCGTTGTCCTCGCGCACATCTATGAAGTGAACCCGCTCGCCGCGGTCCAGCTTGGCTTTGACTGCCGCGATCGTGCATTCCTTGATGTTTCGTTTGGCCTCTTCGACGAGCTTCAGAAACCCGGGATTGTGCTTCATGGCCTTCCCCCATTGTCTGAACGAGCTTACCCGAACGATGGGCGGAACGCAAAACGGGCGGAGTATAGACTTGTCAACGAACAAACAGTTCGGGTAGACTGACTCGGCTTGAAGGAGGACATGATGGCAGGCACACGCACAATCACGCTCACCCGATACGGAATCGCCGAGGTGCTGAAGTGGTGCATCGAGCGGAACCATAAACAGATTCCCGGAACCGACTCGCCCGCCTTTCAACGGATGATAGCGGAGATCAAAGCGCAACCGGCATCCTCAGATTATTTCACATTGGACCAGTTTTGGAAGCAGCCGGTGGCGATCGAGTTCACGGAAGAGGAGATCCGGACCGTTGACCGCTGCCTTTACGAGAACCCCAACGCGGAGAGTAACCAGAACCCCGCGATTCGGTATCGCTTCTGGGCGGAGCCTGACGGTTCCTCGCAACCCACAGGATCAGGCAAGGACCATTGATGATCCTCGTCGCGGGAGCCGTGCTGGCCTTGCTTCTCGCAAGCATCCCCGCAACGGCGGCCGACGCATCGGCGAACGTGCCTCCCCAGGCGCTCGCCAAAGGCGAAGCTCTGTTCAACAATAACTGCGCGGCCTGCCACGGAGTCGGCGCCAAGGGCACCAAGCAGGGACCGCCCTTTCTTAACAAGGTGTACGAGCCCAACCATCATGCCGACGCCGCCTTCTACCGCGCCGCCGAGATGGGGGTACGCGCACATCACTGGAAATTCGGCGACATGCCCAAAATCCCCGGCGTTTCGCGGGACGACCTGGCCCACATCATCTCGTATATCCGGTGGATCCAGAAGCAAGCCGGCATTTTCTGATTCCCCCTCGGTCCGCCTTCACGCGGAAAGAGTGGTCTGTCATCCGATCGTACCGCACCCCTTTCCAAGTCCAACGCTTTCTCGACAATCTCCCCTATAACTGGGAAAAGCCCAAGGAGACGCTGCGATCGTTCCGTGGCGTGATCGCCAGGGGCACCGCGCATTGCCTGGAGGCCGCCATCACGGCCGCGACCATCCTGGAGCAGCACGGATATCCCCCGCTCATGCTGAGCCTGGAGTCGGTGGATAAGCTCGATCACGTCCTCTTTCTTTTCCGGAAGAACGGCCGGTGGGGCGCCGTGGCGCGCTCGCGTGAGGCCGGCCTGCACGGGCGGAAGGCCGTCTTCCGGTCGGTGCGGGATCTGGTACTGACCTACGTGGAACCGTACGTGGACTACACCGGCCGGCTCTGCGGCTACGGCGTGGGCAACCTGTGGGACCTGGGCGACTACGACTGGCGGTTCTCGCGAAAGAACGTCTGGAAAGTCGAGCAATATCTATTGAAGATGCCGCACAAGACGTATCGCATGTCGGATCGGAGCTACGAGCGGGTCTTCCGCCGCTTCAAGGCCTTCCGCGCCGCCGACCCGAAGGCCGCCGTCAACTACTACGACAGCCGCCCCACCTGGCTCGGCAACGCCAACTTCCCCTCCGGCCCCATCCCGAAGTGCGAGATCCGGAAGCTCAGCCACCACGGGTAATGCACAAGCTCTGCCCTCCGCACCTTGCCCCTGTCCCCAAGAACCTCTACACTATTGAGATCGGCGGGGGGTCCATGCTGTACGAGGCACTCTTTCGAGGTTTGCACAAAGTCCAGATCCGCTATCTAGTCGTCGGCGCCGTTGCGGTCAACCTGCACGGAGTGCCACGGATGACTGCGGACCTGGACCTGATGCTCGACATGGCGGAGCCCAACCTCCGCCGGTTCGTAGAAGCGACCGCCGCGCTGGGGTACCGGCCGCGAGTCCCCGTTGCGGCCGACGCCATCCTCGACTCGGCCAAACGACGCGAATGGCAAGAGAGCAAATCCATGGTCATGTTCACCTGGATTCACCCGACTCGGCCTTATGAAGAAATAGACATCTTCCTGGAAAACCCCATTGATTTTGAGTCCGCCTACGTCAATAGGACAGATGTGCCGATTCAGGATTTCACGATCCCCATCGCCGGGATCCACGATCTCATCGCCTTGAAACGCATTGCAGGGCGCGACCAGGACCGTTCGGACATCGACGCGCTGACGAAGTTGCTGCGGTCGGATGAGGAGGGATAAGCATGGCGTCTGACAATCAGGCGAATCGTCCTCGGCGCGGCTACTCTTATCACGTCACGGACGAACAGATCCGGCGCTGGCGCGCCCTTCCGGCGGAAGTGAAACTCCAGTGGCTGGAGGACGCGAACCGCTTTCTGGCCCTGGCTCTGACCCCCAAGGCCCGCGCCATCCAGGACCGCTTCCGCCGCGGGGAGATGTAACAATTTCGCAAGATATCCTCTCTCCCCTTGCGGGAGAGTGTCAGGGTGAGGGGTTCCGTTCGTGCTGAGCCTGTCGAAGCCCCATCACTAACCTGCCAGAATCTGGTCAAGAATCCTCTGAAGAACAGATCGGTCTCGCAATTGAAGCCTACCCAGCTTCTTCAAAGCGAGCCTTCGCTCGATAGTAGCCACAACAGGTTTGATCACCGATGGTCGCAAAAGCCCAGACTGCTTCCACTGATCAACGGTGGCCTCAGCGAAAGCAGTCCCGGGCCTGACTTGGCTCGTAACGGCCAGAAGGATGAGATCAGGGCGCGCAATGTGATACGCGTCGGAACTGACCACGACTGCGGGGCGCTTCTTGTTGCCCGTTTGATCGGTAAAGGGGAAGGGGACTAAAACGATATCGCCGAACTCATAGGCGCTCGTAGACGGCATCGTCAGGGTTCTCCCAAACCTTTTTGAGCGCTCCTTCCGAGAGCTTGGAAAAAGCGTGGGTTAATTGGGAGTCGTCCCGCTGACGAATGAAATCCACGAAGTCTTCGACCACGACAACCTTTGCAGCAGGCAGCGTGCGAATCTTCTTGAGGAGGGCTTGCCTCCGCTTTTCGGCACTCACGTTCTTCATCACGGATTCCATTCTAGCCCCGTCCCCACCCTTTGTCGAGAAGAGCTATTCGGTTTCACTCTCCCTCTTTTTCCTCAAGCGCCTCAGTTTTTCTATTACCTTCTCTATTATCTCACTCCTTGCTTTTGTTGGTTGCAGCATTCGTTCTAGCATTCGCCGATCATCCTCAATATCTTGTCGCCTTCTCCCCTCCCACTTAATCTCTGGTATCCTTTGCAACCAATCCCTTTTATGCCAGATATCCTCATGTTTTCTCTCCTCTAACCTCTCCTCAAACTTTTTCTTAAGTCTTTCAGCACCAGTGATATCTCCTATATCTTTGTATAGGTTCATGAGGTATTCAAGGTCCTGCGGATCAGGATAAAAGATAGCCTCACAGCGTAGCCCAAACCGCTTTTTCTCTTTTTGTTCCTGTATGTATCCGATAAAGCGAGCCAGGTAGTACACAACGAGAATAATGGTCCCCAATGCGAGGACTCCGTGAACCCACCTGGAATACGGGATTCCTAAACCGTCGAAGAATAAAACGTCAACCATGTCAAACACACGAGGAAACCCCTCCTGCACACTGGCTATAAGAAATCCTAAGCAAACCATCCAAGCATAGAGGCCGAGAAATAGATAAATCAAAAACAAGATTGCCGGGACAGGCTGTGGCAACGTTTCTCTAGCTAGTTCTCTAGCTAGTCGAAACAGTTTCATGTTTTTCCCCTGGATGGTTCGGACGAAAAGGGGAAGACAGGATTTTCGGATGGCCGTGATAGTCATCAGCATCGCCTCGAAAATCCCGCTTGCCTCTTTCGGCGGTCGAACTAACCTACGCAGCCGTCAGCGGCGCGAGTTCTTCTTCGCGCATCGGCGCCATGCTGAGACGCTGCAGGACTTGATTCAGCCGGTCCAGCGTGACCAGGTCCGGAGCGGTCAGCTCGATCCCGATGGGATGATCGTTGGGGCCGTAATCAATTACCATCCCGTGCTCGGCTTCCTCAGATCGGACGCTACGCTCATCCGAGCCTCTCGGCAAATGCAGATAGGCGGCGAACGGTTTCCCGTTCCGAAATGTCACTTCGAGGTATCTATCTTTCATCTCATGTCCTTGTAACCGGATACGCCGTTACGATCACCAAAAGCCGCCGATCTAAATCCGGTTCGACGATGACTTTCCAAGGTCGCCTCCGATGCCTTGTCTTGACGACCCACCTCCCTTCTACTGCAGCCGGAAGAAAGGCAGAAGCACACTCAAGCATATCTCGGAGGTCCACCTCTGTAAAATCCCGGTCGGCCATCCGCTTTTCCAGATGGGGACCGATCTCTAGTTCCCATTCCCACCATTGGGGCCATTCTACCGCCATGCACCTTGAGACGCATTGTCATGGCAATTTGCCTAACCATCGGTACGATTTTTTCCGCCCCTCACCCACACCCTCTACCCCGCAACGGGGGCGAGGGATATTTTTTGTAAGCGGTTGACGCCGGTAGGGGGCCACCCGCCGCCTAGAGGCCAGTCTTCGCAGCCGAAGCCGGCGGGGGAAACCGGTGGCAGGACCCGCACCTTTCACCCCCACCCACACCCTCCCCCCTCAAGGGGGAGGGAAGAGTAACGCCTTCCACGGAAAACAGGGGGATGGATGATTACGCCACCGCTTCCAGCGCCTTGGTGAGCGTCTGCACGACCTTGACCCGCGCGTAGAATTTGTCGTTGGCCTCCACGACCGTCCAGGGCGCCCAGGCCGTGCTCGTCTTCTCGATCATCTCCTCCACCGCTTCCCGGTACTCGTTCCACTTGGCGCGGTTGCGCCAGTCCTCCTCCGTCAACTTGTAGGAGCGGAACGGGTCCAACTCCCTTCCCTTGAAGCGCCGCAACTGCTCATCCTGATCAATGTGCAGCCAGAACTTCACGACCACCGACCCGAAGTTGGTCACCTGCCATTCGAACTCATTGATCTCCCGAAAGGCACGCTTCCACTCCTGCTCCGTACAGAATCCCTCCACCCGCTCCACCATCAGCCGCCCGTAGTGTGACCGGTCGAAGACAGCGATCTGACCCAGTTGCGGCAGGGATCTCCAGAATCGCCAGAGATAATGATGGTGCCCCTCCGCCCCCGAGGGCGCCGCAAACGTGTTCACGTTGAATCCGCGCGGGTCCAGAATTTCAGTCACCCGCTTGATGCTCCCGCCCTTTCCCGCCGCGTCCCAGCCTTCAAAAACGGCCAGCGCCATCCGCTTCTCGTTGAAGAGCCGCATGGATTGCTCGCGAAGGCGGACCTGCCATTTCTTGATCTCCTTCCAGTACTTCTTCTCAGGCAATTTTTTGCTGAGGTCTACTTTTTCCAGCATTGCTTTTCTCCTTTACAGCCGGTTTGGCCGCCGCCGCAGCTTTCTTTGCCTCCCGCGCCATCTTGCTCCGCCCGATCTCCGTGCCGCGCCTTTTCCGCCAAGCGAGGGCTTCTTCCATCCCTTTTACCAAGGTTTGGAAGACCTTGATCTCGGCAAACCGCCCGTCCGTCGCTTCGACGATGGTCCAGGAGCGGCGCGGGGCATCCGTTTT
>CAZITU010000022.1:0-31985 GCA_964542245.1 uncultured Nitrospirales bacterium
CGCGGCGAATTCGTCGCGGGGGTGCGCTACCGCGCGTGGCAGCCGCCGTCGGCTCTGCATCCCACCATCCCGGTGCATGCCCCGCTGATTTTCGATCTCGTCGATACCTGGAGCGGGCGCGCCATCGGGGGATGCACCTACCATGTAGCCCATCCAGGTGGGCGGAATCCTACGACGTTTCCGGTCAACGCCAACGAAGCAGAAGCCAGACGCGTGGCGCGCTTCTGGGATCACGGCCACACACCGGGGCCGGTCACCGTGCAGCCGGAAGCGCGCACCCGCGACTTTCCTTTCACACTCGATCTGCGGCGCAAGCCCAGCCTTTGAGCGATCCCCGCGACACCCGCGCCTTCCTGTACGAAGGCGAATTGGGGAGTTTGGAGAAAAACAGTGTTGTCATGTTCTGTCGCGGCGAGAGCGAGCGATAGGAGTTGACACCCTTTCCACTCCCAGTCCATGATGGTCAAAAACGAGAAACGACCTGTCCCCAATTGAGCGGGGCAGTGCAGGAGAATAACTTATGGAACACGTGAAAATCGGGTTGTGCGGCCTGGCCATGGCCTTCGTTGTAAGTGGTTGCGCCACCACGAGCGGTACAACTCCACAAGAAAAACGCCAAGCTGTTCTCTCCATGAGAAGTGAGGTGCTGTCGGAGCTGTACAAGATTCACCCCAAGGCGAAAGCCGAGGTTGCAGCGGCGCCGGGGTATGCCGTTTTTAGCAACGCCAACATCAACATCATTTTCGTTAGTGTGAGCGGCGGTTATGGGGTCGTTCAAGACAATAAAACCGGCAAGCAAATTTTTATGAAAATGGGAGAGGCCGGCGTCGGGTTGGGCCTTGGAGTGAAGGATTTTCGCGCTGTCTTTATTTTCCATGACCGGGCCGTCATGGAAAAGTTCATCGGCAGCGGCTGGGAATTCGGGGGGCATGCTGATGCAGCGGCCAAAGCCGGTGACAAAGGCGCTGCTGTTGGAGGTGAAGCCGTATTTGACGGCATCACCATTTATCAGATAACGCAAAGCGGGCTTGCGCTCCAGGCTACGGTTAAGGGAACCAAGTACTGGAAGGATGACGAGTTGAATTGAGCGGCTGACCCGCGTCAGGAGCCTTTGGACGGTTTGATGCGGATGTGGCTGACGATGTTTTTCACGCCGTCCACGGCGCGGGTGACGGTCATGACCTTGTCGAGCTCCTCCCTGCTGTAGACCTGGCCGATGTAGTAGACGATGCCGTTGACCGACCGCCAACGCAGGTTGATGGACCCCACGCCCGAGGCGCCGAATAGATTCACCTTCAGCTTGAGCTCGATGCCGATGTCCTTGGCGGAGGCGCTGAACCCGCCTTCCTCGGTCACTTGGATCTCATTGTAAAGGTTCTTCACTCCCTCCGCGCGCCGCGCCAGCTCGACCGCCTTCCGACGGTCCTCGCTTTTCTTGACGGACCCCGTCAGCATCACTTCTCCCCCGTAGACGTCGGTGTTGACGTCCACCAGGAAGCATTTGGCCTCCTCCGCGAAGGCCTTGAGGATCGAGGCCTTGATGCCGATATCATCCGTGGCTTCGCTGAGGGGGCGGTCTTCGACGACCGTCGTCACGGCATCCACGGGGACAGCGAGAATCTGTGTGCAGCCGGCCAGCAGGCCGAGCGTCGCCAGCGCCAATGCAACATTCCAGCATGTCCGCGTCTTCATAGCGAGAGCCTCCGCTCCCTACTTACTCGCCGGCCGGACTCGTGTCAATATCCGGCCCAGTATCGCCCGCGTGAAGCGCGATCCGGCGGCGATCGCCGACGAGACACGCGCCTTCCTGTACGTAGGTGAATTAGGGAGTTTGTGAAGAGAAAAAAACTCCAGAGATCTCCTAAGGAAACGGCATGTGCGGCTTGTTGGAGTTCCTTCGGCAGGCTCAGGATGACAGGTAGAGGGCTAGGACTTCTTCGCGGTGCGGATGGCGTCCCCGATGCTCCAGACTGCAACGGCCAGGACGAGCATCGCCAGGATGAGCAAGGTCCCAAGGTTGTCAGGCGGGACCCCTGAATCGGCAGCCTTCTGGAGCGCCTCTTGATCAGCCGAACCCAGCAAGACCCCGCCTAGAACCAGCAACCCGATAAGAAATCCCGTTCCCTTGCCCCATTGGCGATTATAGAACTGCCCTAATCCGGGAAAAACTGCCGACAGCAGACCTGCCACCACGGGGTTGGTTGCGTGCCGGGTCTTCATGGGCAGGATTGTACCATAGTCCGTGCTTGACACGGACATGGACGTGGCCTAGGGTCAAGTAATTGGGCAACTTCTTTGACCAGCTTTTTGTCTATCATCCATTCCCGTGGAGTGACCGGGACTGGGCCCGTATCAGTGCGCTCCCGTTGGAGGACGTGTGGTTTCGGTCAACCGATGGGACCCCGCTGTTCGGGTGGTATGCGGGATCTTCCGGAACACCGGGGGTGCTCCTCTGGTGTCACGGCAACGCGGGCAACATCATCCATCGGCTGGAGAATCTGGCTGAACTACACCGGTTGGGTCTTTCGGTCTTCCTGTTCGATTATCGGGGGTATGGCCGGAGCAGCGGGAAGCCGTCCGAAGACGGACTCTACCAGGACGCGCTGGCAGCCCACGCGTATCTCACCGAGAAGAGGGAAATCTCGGCACGACGAATCGTGGTCTTTGGGCGCTCCTTAGGCGCCGCGGTAGCCGGCGAGGTAGCAAGCCGGCGGCCGGCAGCGGGCCTGATCTTGGAATCCGCGTTTCCTTCGGTCGCGGCCCTGGCAAAGGCGCACTATTTCGGCTTGCCCGCGCATTTGCTCCTTCGTGCTAGATTTAACCTTGCCGACCGATTGCGGGACATCCATGTGCCCATTCTGGTCGTGCATGGTGACCGGGACGACATCGTCCCCATCGAGATGGGCAAGCAAGTCTTTGAGGCAGCCCATGAACCCAAATCGCTCTTTATCATTCCCGGCGCAAACCACAACGATACGTATGTTGTCGGCGGGAAACCGTATTTCCAACGATTGCGGCGCTTTGTTGAGGGAGTCATCTAAGCTTATCTCCCATGTCCGGCTTGACGCTGACTCATCAGGTGTGGTGTTCTGTTCCAGAATTCCGTGCCCGGTCAGTCTCGGGATGATCCATGATGGATGAAGAGATCCAACTCCTGCATGAGCTGATCCTGAAGCTCGGGGTCACGCTGACCCTGGCGATGGTCCTCTTTGGGGTGTACTTCTTCATGGCCCGCAAGCGCGCCAAGAAGGTCCCCCGCAGCTTCTTAGTAATCCTCATTGTCACCCTGGCCCTCTACATCCTCCTCATCCTGAACGAGAGCGAATTAATTCTCTGGGTGGATCTGTGGGAGGGGGCATACCTGTGGACCAAGTTCGCCGCGTACCTCGGCACCGCATTTTTCCTGTTGAAGGCCGCGGACCTCCTCGTGGTGGATGACTTCCTCGTCGCCAAGAAGGGCCTCTACATCCCCGATCTGCTCAGGCTCCTGGTTATTCTGGCCGGGCTTGCCGGAGCCGGACTGGTCCTCTTACGAACGGTGTTGGGGATCAATTTGGTGGCCTTGGTCGCCATCCCGACCGCCGCCACGGCGATCATCGGGTTTGCGCTGCAGGATACCTTGAAGCGGTTCTTTGCCGGTCTCATGCTGGGCAAGCTGGTGCGGGTCGGGGATTGGGTCTGCGTGGCCGGCAAAGAAGGCCGGGTCACGAAGGTGGATCTTGGTCATGTCACAATCGTGACACGGGAAGACGATCTCGTCCTGATCCCCAACAATCTTGTCGCCCAGCAAGATATCGTGAACCGCAACAAGCCCACCACGAAGCACGCCTGCACGGTCCTGGTGGACGCGGCGTACGAGGCGCCTCCCCTGCAGGTGCAGGCCATCCTCATCGAGGCGGCGAAGGCGGTCCCCGGCGTGCAGTCCAACCCCGCCCCGGAGGCGTTCGTGTCGGCCTTCAAAGACTCCAGTATTCAATACCGCCTGAAGTTTTGGATCACTGAGTTCGCGAAGGCCCTGGATGTGGAGGGCCAACTCTTGTCGTACGTCTGGTACGCCTTCCGGCGGAACGGCATCGAGATACCGTTCCCGCAGCGCACGGTTCATATGACGCAACCGGAGGATGCGGAGCGGACCGCGGCGAAGGAGCGTGAACGCATCATCGCGGCGCTTCGCCGGATTGATTTCCTTTCGGTCCTGGGACCGGAGACCCTGGAGGACGTCGCCATGGGAGCCAGGATCCGGGTCTATCTGCCGGGCGAGGCCGTCTTTTACCAGGGGGAGGCAGGGGCGGAATTTTTCTTCATCCTAGAGGGCCACGCTGAAGTTCGTATAGGGGAAGGGGAAAAAGCCTCCACGGTCGCGACATTGAACCCGATGCAGTTCTTCGGCGAGATGTCCCTGCTGACCGGCGAGCCCCGATCGGCGACCATCGTGGCACAGACAGGGCTGGAAGTGATGGTCCTCACCAAGGAGGCTCTCACACGACCCATCATGGAGAATCCCGTTCTGGCTGAGCGAATAAGCGCCGTGTTGGCCCAGCGAAAATCCGATGACGTCGCTCGACAACAGCAGCTTACCTCCCCCCGTGGCGATGGGGAACGCGAGCTTGAGGACCGGAAGCGCGTGTTGGGCGCGCGCATTCGGAAGTTCTTTGGGAGAGACTCCGGTTAAGGGGGCGACATCCCCTACTTCTTCGGCAAGTCGAACTCCAGTTTCATCCCCTTGGCGAGCTTCTCGCGTTTGACCGATCCGGCCGGCAGCTCGAGAGCGTACAAAGCGTCCTTGTTCGATCGGTACTCCGGGCAGGGATCCTGAGAGCATCCCGGGATGTTCTCCTCGATATAGACGATCCGTTTGTCCGGCCCCAGCCATAGAATGTCGAGCGCAACCATCGTGTTTTTCATCCAGAAGCTCCACTGGCCGGCTTCCTCGAACACAAAGAGCATACCCGTGTCGTTTGCCAGTCGGGTCCGGAACATCAACCCGTGCGCCCGTTTTTGGGGAGTGTCGGCCAGTTCGACGAGGATACGTGTGCCGTTGGGGTAGGCCACTTTGACGGCGGGGTCCGCTCTGCCGGACGCTTCGGGGAAGAAGAAAGCGCTGGCCAGAAACAATGCGGCGACAAACACGTGACGTTTTGACATCGGCATGCATCATAGGTAATGGGTCCATGCCTGTCAAACGCCTCCCCCTTCCTTGACAACGTCGTCGGCGGTACGTTACGGTCAGCACTTATTCCGTCTGTTGGGAGGCTTCGAAGCCATCATGGAACGGCCCTGGCTCACGCAGTACGAGGCAGGGATCCCTGCAACGCTCTCCTATCCGGACGTCCCCCTCCACCAGTTCTTGAGCGACTCAGCCGGCCGATTTCCCGATCGTGCCGCCCTTGAGTTTTACGGTCGTCGGCTCTCTTACCGCCGGCTCGATGCGCTTTCCGACCGGTTCGCGCGCGCCTTGATTCAGCTCGGTGTTCGAAAGGGCGATCGGGTCGCCATCATGCTCCCCAACATCCCGCAGGCGGTGATCGGGTACTTCGGAGCGCTGAAAGCGGGGGCCTACGTGGTGCAAACGAACCCGCTGTACGTGAGCCCCGAAATTGCGCATCAAGTGACGGACTCCGGGGCGGAGACGATCGTGGCCCTCGATCTGTTCTATCCACGGATTAAAGAAGTGATGGAGCGCGCGCCCCTTAAGCGGGTCATCCTGACGAGTGTCCGCGACTATCTCCCGTGGCTCAAGCGGCTCCTCTATCCGGTGAAGGCCCGTCGCCAAGGCCAGTGGGTTGAGATCAAGCGGGGTCCACCCATCTACGACTTCCCGACGATCCTCGAGGCGGCGCCGGATGATCTGCCGTTACACGCAGTCTCCCCGGACGACATCGCCTTACTGCAGTATACCGGCGGGACCACCGGGGTCCCCAAAGGGGCGATGCTCACCCACCGCAATCTTGTCGCGAACGCCTACCAATGCCGACGGTGGCTACAGGGGTTGCGGGAAGGGCAGGAGGTCTTTCTCGGGGTGTTGCCCTTCTTTCATGTCTACGGCATGACTACGTGTCAGAACCTGGCGATTCTGCTCGGCGCAACGATCGTCCTTCTGCCCAAATTCCAGACGGATGAGGTGCTCAAGGCGATTGCGTCCCATCGCGTGACGGCCTTTCCGGGCATCCCGGCTATGTACCTTGCGCTCAACAACCATCCGAAGGTGGCGAAGCACGATCTCACGTCGGTTCGATTCTGCATCAGTGGTGCCGGTCCCTTGTTTGCCGAGGTGCAGGAACGGTTCGAAAAGTTGACCGGGGCGTCTCTTGTCGAAGGATACGGATTGACCGAAGCGGCGCCGGTGACCCATTGCAACCCCATCGTCGGTCGGCGGCGCTCCCGATGCATCGGCCTGCCGGTGCCCGGCACCGATGCGCGGGTGGTTGATCTCGAAACCGGCTGCCCGTTGGAGAAGGCGGAGGAGATCGGAGAACTCCAGATCAAGGGCCCCCAGGTGATGCGGGGGTACTGGAACCAGGATGCCGAGACGACGGCTGTTCTGCGGGACGGCTGGCTCTCCACCGGGGACGTGGTCCGGATGGACGAAGATGGGTTCTTTTTTATTCAGGACCGCAAGAAGGACATGATCAAGTCGGGCGGCATGAACGTCTATCCTCGCGAGGTGGACGAATGCCTGTGCCAGCACCAGAAGGTGAAAGAGGCCTGCGTCATCGGTGTCCCACAGGAATTGCGGGGCGAGAAGATCAAGGCTTTCGTGGTGCTCAAGGAAGGCGAGCGGGCGACCCCTGCGGAAATCCTGGAACATTGCCGGCAGCGGCTGGCCAAGTACAAGGTGCCCAAGCAGGTGGAGTTCCGCAAGGAGCTTCCCAAGACCTTGGTGGGCAAGGTCCTGCGCCGCGTGCTTCTGGATGAGGAATTAAAGCGCGACGAACAGACTGTTTCTTGATAATCACGTGAGAATGGAGTAAATCCGTGGCGTACGTGCTGCACACTGCGATGTCGATCGACAAGGCCGTGTTGCACCGAGACCGGTGCCTCGAAGTTCCTGAGAACCTGACGTACCAGGACCACTGGACGGGGGTCTGGCAGGAGATTGTGGATAAGGAACGGGCCTACGAAGCGCTTGAGATGAGTCCGGCGAAGTACAAGAAGAAGTGCGTGCTCTGTAAGCCGTGACAGATTGTGGGCGGACAGATTTCTAAGGGGACAGATTTCAAATCTGTCCCCTTATCTGGGAGAGTGGCATGAAAGAAAAAAGGATGGTGCATTACGTCAAAGGTGCTTTTGTTTGTCCGCAATGCCGGCAGTCCTACGTCCAGGAAAAATGGATCGAGGAATGGCGGGTCCGATGCCACAAATGCGACTATCGAGGGGCGCTCACGCATGTCTCGGTTGAGGAGCAATTGGACGAAGAGACCCGGAGGTATTGATTGGACCGCGCGGTGCGCCTCCCGGCATGGAGACGATGATGTGCGTGCTGGCCCGCTGGATCTTCGTCCTCGGCGTGCTGGCCCATTCGCTTCCTGACGATCCGTCCTTCGCCGCCGAGCTTTCCAACCTTGCCGATCCCATCACCGTTTTGGTCACCTACCACTCGCTCTCCGGCCACACCGAGAAAATGGCCCGCGCGGTCGTCGAGGGGGCCAAGACCGTCCCCGGCACTCGCGGAGTCGTGAAGCGGGTGGGCGAGGTGACCGGCGACGACCTCTTCGCCTCCGACGCGCTCATCGTCGGATCGCCGGTCTACTGGTCGAACATGTCGGGCGAGGTCAAGACCTTCTTCGACAACTGGCAGTTCAAGTTCGGCGTCTTCCCCGAATTCAAGATGCGCAATAAGGTGGGCGCGGCCTTCGCGACCGGCGGGCAAGTCTCCGGCGGCAAGGAGGTCACGATGCTGACCATCCTGGCCGCGATGCTGGGCAACCAGATGATCGTCGTCAGCGGCGGCGGGGCCTTCGGCGCGAGCGCCACGACCGAAGACGACTCGCCGGGTCTCGACGAGAAAGAACTGGCGGCCGCCCGCGATCTCGGCAAGCGCGTCGCCGAAGTCGCCGCCCTCATCAAGCGCGGCGCCCGGAAGTAGGTTCTCTATCCAGTCCATCTATCTGTCCCTGGTTATTCCCGCGTTCAACGAGGAAGCACGAATCGGGAAGAGCTTGGATCGGATTGTGAGTTTCCTGCAGGCGCAACCCTATGCGTCCGAAGTCATCATCGTGGATGACGGCAGTCAGGACCGGACGGCGGAGGTCGTTCGGGAGCGATTCGGGAAATATTCTGGAATCACGGTCTATCAACCGTCTCGTCATCTGGGCAAAGGGGGAGCCGTCAAACAGGGCATGTTGCTGGGCGACGGGGAGTACCTCTTCTTTTCCGATGCCGATCTGTCTGTGCCCATCGAGCTCTTGCCCGGGTTTCTCAGCCACTTGGAGAACCGATGGGACGTGACGATCGGGACTCGGCAACATGCCGACGCGGTGGTCGAGGTCCACCAACCGTTTTATCGAGAGCTTCTGGGCAAGACGTTTACGCGGCTCTCCAACGGGATTCTGGGTCTGCGGGTTTCAGATTTCACGTGCGGGTTCAAGGGATTTCGTCGAGGGGCCGCCAGGGAGCTCTTCGCCTTGCAGCAGCTCAATAACTGGAGTTTTGATTCGGAGATTCTCTACCTGGCCCGGCTCAAGCGATACCAGGTCTTGGAGATTCCGGTCACGTGGCGCAATGATCAGGCGACCAAGGTCAAGCTCGGGAGAGATATCGTCGCGTCCTTGCTCGGCCTCATGAAGATCCGGCTGTATCATGCCCTGGGGAGATATACGTGAGGGACGTGCGCTCGCTGAGCCGCGAGCCGGCGAGGTGGCTCATCCCCGTGGGGCTGTTCCTGGGGACGTTTGTCCTGCTTGCACTGACGAGTTCGGACTATGGCCTGAGCTGGGACGAGCCGGCGTATTTTCGCGCGTCGGATCTCGAGGTGCAGTGGCTGGCCGATTTTGGAAGCAACCTGTTTCATGGCCGTGTCGCGGAGAGTCTCAGGAACGACGTGGTCATGAAGGCATGGCGCTCGAATCCCAATGATGTCCCGCATCCTCCGTTCTCCCGTATTCTGTCGGGGCTCTCCAAGGTGCTCTTCTCACCGTTTCTTGACAAGTTCACCGCCTATCGCCTGTCCTCGGCCCTGTTCTTTGCCTTGCTGGTCATGACCCTCTACCTGTGGATGGCCGAAGTTTTCGATCGGATGACGGGACTCTTCTCGGCGTTCACCCTGCTGGTGATGCCGAACCTCTTCGGATATGCCCATTTTGCAATGACGGATATGCCCCTGACGGCCATGTGGCTGCTGACTGTATTCTGCTTTTGGAAAGGGTTACAACGCTGGACGTGGAGTCTTGCGCTCGGGGTGGTGTGGGGCCTGGCGCTTGCCACGAAATTTCCTGCCCTTCTCATCCCGATCCCCTTGCTTCTCTGGGCCCATCTGTTTCATCGTCGGTCCTATCACAACAATGCGTTTGCGATGGTGTTTCTCAGCCCCGTCGTCATGGTGATCTGTCAACCGTACCTATGGCATAGGACCCTGCCGCGGCTCTCGCTGTTTGTCTTCGACAGCGTCAGTCGAAGCATTCGGCCCGAAACCAACTTCGCCGTTTTTTTCTTCAACACGCAGTATGATTCCGCCGCCGCTCCCTGGTACTACCCCTTCTTTATGACGGCGGTTTCGGTCCCTGAAGCGGTGTTAATCCTCGCTGTGATCGGAGCGGGTGCGATGTTCCGGCTGAAGCCGCAACGGGCGGTCTTGGCCCTGCTCCTGATCAGCGCCGCATTTGTTCTCTGCATGGGGCTGTTCCCGGGAGGTGTCCTTCATGATGTAAATCGGTTGATGCTGCCGGCGCTCCCGTTCCTGGCGGGCCTGGCCGGTTGCGGCTTTTTTGTTTTAGTGCGATACCTGGCGGAGCGATGCCATCAAATAGAGGCCCTGCAAGCCGTGCGGCACCTCCGCGCAAAGCTTGTGGGGGTGATCTTCCTGCTGGCGCTTGTCCCACCGATGCTGGAGTTGCTTGTGTACCACCCGTACGAATTGAGCTTTTACAACCGATTGGTTGGAGGAATTCGTGGGGCCTACCAACGTGGATTGGAGGTCACCTATATGATGGAGGCCTTGTCCCCCGAATTTCTTGCATTCCTCAATAGGGAGTTGCCGGCCAACGCCGTCATCAATGCGTCGTTCAGCAATTTCATGTTTCGGTATTATCAAGAGGAAAACCGCCTGAGGCCCGATATCCGGATCACGGATGAGAGCGGGTATGACTACTATGTTCTGTTGAATAGGCAAGGCACGTTCTCGAAAGCGGATCGGGCGGTTTTGGCGGCTCGGCCCTCTCGCTATGTTTCGTGGGGGTTTGCAGGCGTGCCGCTGATCCTGATGTTTGACAACCGGCAGTCGCCGTAACATTTGCCGAATCATGCCGAAGGATCACTACGACGTCATCGTGGTTGGGGCCGGTCTTGCAGGCTCGGCCTGCGCTTTGACGCTGGCGCGGGGCGGCATGCGGGTCTGCGTCTGCGAGCGCGGGGAATTCCCGGGCGAAAAGAGCCTGTCGGGCATGATCCTGTACGGCCACCCCTTGGCCGAGATGATCCCGTCCTTCTGGAAAGGGGCACCGGTGGAGCGTTCCATCACCCGACGGCGCTTCTCGGTCCTCTCGTGGGACTCCGAAGCGGCCCTCGACATGCGCTTTGAAGAATTCCACCATCCGCCCTACAACCACACGTTCAGCGTGCTGCGTGCACGGTTCGACCCTTGGTTTGCGGCACAGGCCCGGGCCGCGGGAGCGGAGCTGTACACCGGCGTCCTCGTCGAGGATTTTGTCTGGGAAGGGCGGAGGGTGGCGGGGGTGAGTATCCGAGGAGGGGAGCGTCTGTCGGCGAGCGTCGTGGTCTCCTGTGAAGGGACCAACGCCTTCCTGGTAGAAAAGGCAGGTCTTCGGGACCGGTTTCCCCATCGCAACATGGCGGTCGGCGTGAAGGAAGTCGTCGCAATGCCGCGCGAGCGGATCCAGGAGCGGTTCGGATTGGATGGCGATGAGGGGATCGCCATGGAGTTCTTCGGTCAGTCTGTGCAAGGGGCGGTGGGCTCGGCATTCCTGTACACCAATCAGGAGTCCATCTCTATCGGCCTGAGTTGCTCGATCGAGACCCTCATTGCGGGACGGGTGTCGCCGGCCGACCTCTTAACCCAGTTTAAGGGACATCCGTCCGTGCGGCGGTGGCTTCGAGGCACCGAGCGGTTGGAGTACGGCGCGCAAATGATCCCGGAGGGCGGGTACTTCGCCATCCCCCTGTTGTTCACCGATGGGTTTTTGGTTTGCGGCAGCGCCGCCGGCTTTGTGGGGGGCGCGTTCTACCATGAAGGCTCCGCGATGGCGGTCATGTCGGGGAGGCTGGCGGCCGAAACCATTTTAGAGGCGCACAAGCGGGGCGACTTCTCGCGTCGGGCTCTCGCGCCGTACGTCCGGCGCCTGAAAAACAGCCCGGTCATCAAGGACCTTTATAAGCAACGGTATCTGTCCGCCTGGTGCCATAACAATCCACGCTTCTTCAAGGACTACCCGACACTGGCCGTGGAACTGTTGCGGGATTATTTCACGGTCTCCGAGAAATCCAAAGGGGACATCCAGCGCGGCATAGCCCGAAAGTTCCGCAAGCGGATGGGCTTCTTCCGCGGCCTCCTGGACTTCTGGAGGTTTCGCAAAGTGATGTTCAGGAAGTAGGGGCACGGCATGCCGTGCCCCTACTACGAAGGATCGCTCAGGTCGGCGTACCGCTCCTTGATGACCAGGATGTCGTCCATGGATTCAAGGAACAGGTCAAGCAGAGCCGGATCAAAGTACTTCCCGCGTTCTTGGCGCAGGATATCTATCGCTTGCTCGACCGGGATTGCCGACTTGTAAACCCGCTTGCTCGTGAGCGCATCGAACACATCCCCGATCATGGCGATCCGACTTTCCAATGGGATCGCCTCGCCGACCAGGCCGTAAGGGTAGCCGCTCCCGTCGTAGCGCTCGTGGTGGGTCCAGGCAATGGTGGCTGCCAGCATCAGCAACTTCGCCGTTGACCCGCCGAGGATATGATGGCCGATCTCGGGGTGACGCTTCATCACGGCGAACTCTTCTGGCGTGTGCTTGCCAGGTTTCAAAAGGATCTGGTCCGGCGTGCCGATCTTGCCGATGTCATGCAGGGAACTGGCCAAGCGGAGCAACTCGCACCGTTCGATGGTCCACCCCAACTGGCCCGCCAGGAGCGCAGCATAGCGGCTCATCCGCTGGACATGCCGGGCGGTCTCGTCGTCTCGAAACTCAGCGGCACGAGCGAGCCGTTGAATCGTTTCTTCCTGCGCCAGCGACAGTTCCCGCTCAGTAAGCTCTAGACGCACGATCGCTTTGCGAAGCGACGTGGTGCGTTCGGACACCGTCTCTTCGAGGCTTTCCCGGTGTCTCCGGTTCTCACTCTCGAGCTTGCGGCGGCGCAAGGCGTTGGCCACATTGATCAGCAACTCGGAAGGTTTAAACGGTTTGAGCACATAACCATAAGCGCCAAGCTCCAGCGCGGTGGTCGCCACTTGAACATCGTCTGTCACGGTCACCATGATGACGGCCGGATTCGACGCCGCGGTGAGCACTTCTTTGGCCAGTTGCAGGCCGGACTCTCCCGGCATGTTCACATCGCACAGCATGAGGCCAAACGATTTTTCTTGAAGCAGCTTCCGGGCCTCCCTCACGTTAGCTACCTGCGTACAGGCGTACCCCTGTCCCTCAAGCAAACCGACCAGTAGCCGCCGGATCGGTTCCTCGTCGTCCACAATGAGAATGGAGGTGTCGGCTTGCGGTGAGTGCTCAGTCAGGCGCATGGGTGCTCACTCGCTTACCAGGGTCTGCTGGATGGCTTCAATCTTCTTGGTGACCTGCATGTCGCCGTTCTTGAGGGAGACGGCGTGGCCGTCCTTGCAGACCTGCCTGGCGCGGTCCTTCCGGCCTACCTTGAGGAGGGCTTCGGCGAGGGCGAGGTAGGCGGCTGAGTAGGAAGGTTTGACCGTGATGCACTTCTCGAGATACTCGGCTGCCTCCGCAAACTGTCCTTCGTCCATCAGCGCCTTGCCGAGGCCGAAATAGGCGACGTCATCATTGGGATCAATCTGGAGCAGCCGCTTCAGGGCCTCGATGCGCTGATTTGCCATTGAGATCCTCCGGCTCGTGAACACCCTAGCAAGGTCCGACCGAATTGTCTACAGCGGTGTGCTGTGTTACGATTCCTCATCGTGGCGCGCACCGGATTCGTTTACCACCCCGACTATCTCGAGCATGATATGGGGCTCGGACACCCGGAGTCCCCCCAACGACTGCGGGCCATCCTGGCCCGACTTGAGACCACGGGCCTCCTCTCAAACCTCGTGCGGATAGACCCTCAGTCGGCCCAGGCAGACGCGATCACGGACTGGATCACAAAGATCCATTCCAACGCGTACGTGAAACGGCTTCGCCTGAGCGCCCCGCATGAAGGGCGCGTCTCGTTGGACCCCGACACCACGATGTCCCCGGGCTCGCTGGGAGCGGCCTACCGCGCGGTCGGCGGCGTGCTGGCCGCGGCCGATGCCATCATGGAAGGACGCGTGCACAATGCCTTCTGCGCCGTGCGCCCCCCGGGCCACCACGCCGAGAATGACCACGCGATGGGCTTTTGCCTGTTCAATAATGTCGCGGTGGCGGCGCGCTATCTCCAGAAGCGACACGGCCTGGAACGGATTGCCATCGTGGACTGGGATGTCCACCACGGCAACGGGACCCAGCATGCCTTTTACGACGATCCCTCGGTCTTCTTCTTCAGCACGCATCAGTATCCCTACTATCCCGGGACGGGCAAGGCGCAAGAGCGCGGAGCAGGCAAGGGAGAGGGGTTCACCCTGAACATCCCGCTCTCGGCCGGAACCGGTGACGCAGAATACCTCGATGTGTTCAACAGGGTCCTTCGGCCCGCGCTCCAGGCCTATCGCCCGGATGCCGTCATTATTTCAGCCGGCTTCGACGCCCACCGCGATGATCCCCTGGCCGGCATGAACCTTTCCACGCCCGGCTACGTGGCGCTGAGTCGGGTCGTTAAAGAGATCGCCGGCGAGTGTTCGCAGGGACGTGTGCTTTCCTGTCTGGAGGGCGGGTACAACCTTGAGGCCCTCGCCGCCTCCGTCGAAGCGCATCTTCGCGTGCTCCAAGAAGCGTGAGCTGCCGCTGAAGTTGAATGCGTGAGTCCTGACACCACTCAGAGGCGAAGATGGTTGCACTCCTTGTGGAAGGCCGTCGAGTGGGGCACGGTGGTCATCGTCGTCCTTGTGGCGGGCGTCGTCTACCTCTTCTACTCGGAGCTCCGGCCGATGGTCATCTTTGGTTTGCGGGACGATTTTGCCCATGCGGTTCCCTTGCAAAAGGTGCCGGCCGGCATTCCCAGCTTGAAGGCGGAGGACTGCGGGAAGTGTCACAAGGAAATTTATGAAGAGTGGAAGACGTCGTATCACGCCCAGGCTTACACCGACCCGTTTTTCCGCGCGTACTGGAAGAAGGACGGCGAGGTCTGGATCTGTCTGAACTGCCATACGCCGTTGGAGAACCAGCAGCCCGAATTGATCAAGGAGATCCCCCGGAACCGTGTCGAGAAGGCCGTCAAGGAGGCGAACGCGCACTTCGATCAGGCCCTTCAGCAGGAAGGGATTACCTGTGCCGGGTGCCATGTGCGGGATGGGGTCATCCTGGGCCCGTTTGACGACTCGGTGGCCCCTCATCCCACGCAGTTCGATCCCAAGTTCCGCACCACCGAGATCTGTTACCGTTGCCATCAAGTTCCCAAGGGTCCTTTGCAGTTTTACGCCGTCGGACCGTGCGGGACGTTCCCAGAATACGAGGGGACGTACTTCGCCAAAGAGCGCGGGATGATCTGCCAGAGCTGTCACATGCCGGAGGTCGAACGGCCAATGGCCGAGGGCGGGCCGATCCGCCGCGGGCGAAAACACTTGTGGCGAGGGGGCCACGATCCCGAACAGGTCAAGAGCGCCCTGGCGGTGCAATTAGTCGTGGAGCCGTCGAAACCTCGTCCGGGGACAGTGGCGACCTTCGTCTTGACCCTGATCAACGCGGGCGCCGGCCATAAGCTGCCTACGGGCGACCCTGATCGGTACTTCACCGTCGAGTTCAGAATCGTGGATAAGGCCGGCCGCGTCCTCGAGGACCAGACGGATTCAATTGGGCGGTGGATTCTCTGGCAGCCGGTGATCGTTGATCTTTACGACAATCGCCTGCCTCCCTTGGCGAGCCGGGATTACCGATTCAAGTACCGGCTGCCGGATTCAGTCGAAGGGCTGCAATTGGAGGCCCGGGTCCGGTATCATATCCTGACGGACAGCGCGTACCAGGCTCTGAAGACCAAATACGGGATGCAGGGCGACCACCCCTATAACTTTGAGATCTACGAACGGACGATTCCGCTCTCCGGGCCGCTGTCGGCCGACTTGATTTCGTTGGGGGACGGGCGGTTTCCGGATAGGCGTTCAATGTGTGAGAAGAACAGCTAACAGGAGAGTACCATGTACCCGATGCTGATCACGACTGAGGAACTCGACGCGATTCTCGATCGCGACGATGTGGTGGTCGTGGATGTCCGGTCAAAGATGGCGTTTATGGTGAGCGGCCACATCCCTCGAGCGGTGGCGGCGACGTGGCACGACTTCAGCGATCCGAACTCGGGAATCAAGGGGCTGCTGGACTCGGACATCGGCCGCCTGGAGAAGAAACTGGGCGCCTTGGGGATCAGCCACGACCGACAGGTGGTGGTGTACGCCAACCCCTTCGACAACTGGGGTGACGAGGGCCGGATGTACTGGATGCTCAGCTATCTCGGACATAAAAGCGTCCGGGTATTGGATGGTGGATGGGTGAAGTGGTCCGCCGAGATGCGGAGATTCGAAGCCGGCCCCGCGGTTCCACGGCCGACCGTCTTCAAGGCTGCGGTGGATCCGTCGCTCATCACTTACAAGGCCGAGGTTCGGCAGCTCGTCTCCGGACCGCACACGGAAACCGTCATCGCGGACGCTCGGACGCCCGATGAGTACAATGGGGCGGTTCAACAGGGGATCGCCCGCGGGGGCCATATCCCAACAGCGGTGAACGTGCCGTGGAACCAGTTCTTCAATCCTGACGGGACGGTCAAGCCCGTCGCGCAGGTCCGCGTCATCGTGGAGAAGGCAGGCCTCGCTCCCGACAAACAGGTGGTCTGTTACTGTACCGGCGGGGTCCGTTCGGCCTGGCTCTACTTCGTGCTGAAGCTTGTGGGATACGACAAGGTCAAGAACTATCCTGGTTCCTGGTGGGAATGGGGCAACGACTTCGTCCTCCCGGTCGTCAATCTGAAGGAACAGGCCCGCCCCGAGATTCAGCGCACGCCACCGAAGCCTTCCACGACGCATTGAAGGCGTGCCACCGGGTTCCCCTCCCATGCAGTTCCGGACCCTCACGGCCGTCTTCGAGCGTCTCGAAGCTACGTCCAAACGGCTGGAGATGTTCGAAATCCTTGCCGATCTTTTTCGGGAGACCGCGCCGGAGGAGATCGCGCCCATCATCTACATGAGCCAGGGCCGGCTCTTACCGGCGTTTCACGGTCTTGAAATCGGCATGTCCGACAAGCTCCTGACGCGAGCCCTCGCCGAAGCCGCCGGGAGGTCGCCGGAGGAGGTGCTCGCCCATCACAAGGCCAGCGGTGATCTGGGCACAACGGCCGAGACCCTTCTTGCAAGCCGGGTCGGTGAGGGACTGACGGTGTCCCAGATGTACGCCGAGTTCCTCAAGATCGCGCGGACCACCGGGGAAGGATCGGTTGAGAAGAAGCTCAGCAACCTGACGGACCTTCTCGCGACGGCCGCCCCCGTCGAGGCCAAATACATCGCCCGGTTCGTCATCGGGCGGCTTCGCCTGGGCGTCGGTGACGCCACGGTCCTGGAGGCGCTGGCTCTGGCGAAGCTGGGAGGACGTGAGTTCAAAGCCGACGTGGAGCGCGCCTACAACCTCTGCTCAGACCTCGGTCGAGTGGGTGAGGTTGCCAGCAGGGGCGGACATGCGGCCATCACCGAAATCGGGGTTCAGGTGGGGTACCCGATTCGTATGGCTCTGTGCGAGCGCGTTGGGGAACCGGAGCAGATCATCGAGAAGATCGGCCGCTGCGCGGTTGAGCCCAAACTGGATGGGTTTCGCTGTCAGGTCCACAAAGACGGCGAGCGAGTGGATATCTTCTCGCGGAACCTGGAACGCACGACCGCCATGTTCCCCGATATCGTCAAAGCGGTCCGGCGCCAGGTGCGGGCCCGGGAGATGATCTTCGAAGGCGAGGCCTTGGCGTTCGATGAAGGCACCGGCGAGCTGCTGCCGTTTCAGACCACCATCCAGCGCAAGCGCAAGCACGGCGTGGCGGATCACGCCAAGGAGTTTCCGCTCAAGTTGTTCGGTTTCGACTTGCTCTACGTAGACGGTCAGGATTACACGCCGCGCGCATATTCCGAGCGGCGAGCGGAACTGGTGTCGCGGATCGCCGGGGATACGATCATCGAACCGGCTGAAGCGGAAGAGACCGAGAACCCGGCCCGCATGCGGGCGATCTTTGAGGCCGCGGTGGCGCGCGGCCTCGAAGGGATCGTGGCCAAACGGCTGGATTCTCCCTACACGGCCGGCGCGAGGAACTTCAATTGGATCAAACTCAAACGCAGCTACAAGGGGGAATTGTCGGACACCGTGGACCTCTGCCTGGTGGGATATTTCCGCGGCGGGGGCAAACGGGCGCGCTTCGGCATCGGGACCGTGCTGGCCGCGGTCTTCGATCCCTCGACCGACACGTTCAAGACGGTCTCCAAGGTGGGGACGGGGTTTTCGGATGAAGAATGGGTACAGTTGCGGGAGCGGCTCGATGGCGTCGCCGTGGACCATCGTCCGGCCAGAGTGGATTCAAAGACGGAACCGGATGTGTGGGTCCAGCCGGCCTTCGTGATCACCGTGGCGGCGGACGAGATCACCCGTAGCCCGCTGCACACCTGTGGGGCCGATGCGCAAGGGATCGGTTACGCGCTGCGGTTTCCGCGTGTCCAGGGGTTTCTCCGCGAAGACAAGCGGGCCGAGGATGCCAACACGGTCGGAGACATCATCGCTCTGTATGAGTTGCAAAAACGAGTCAAACTCGAATGAATCCGTCCGATTGCGCCCACTTGCCTTGACGTCAGGAAAACCCTGTGTTAGGTTGAGCGTAACCTTTGTCACCGGGCTTCTGTGGTACCGGGATGGCAAAGGCGGCAAACATTTTTAGGCAGTTAACTGCAAGAAGGAGGTATCCGTCATGATGCGTAAGCTCGCGGTAGCGGCGCTGATCTTGGGCGCCCTGGCGTTCATAGTGAGTGGAGTCTCCTGGGCCGCCAAATCCCATGCAGCCGAGGCGGTCGAGCATGCTGAGGAGGCGGTCGCGCATGGAAAGCAGGGGCATGCGGACGTCCTAGTGAAACATGCCGAGGCGGCTCTCAAGCATGCTGAGATGGCTCAGAAGGAGAAGGCCAGTCCCCACCTGGAGGAGGGGATCAAGGGTTTGAAGGACGCGATTGACCACGGCAAGCAGGGACATGCCGATGAGGCGACCAAGGCAGCTTCCGGCGCGCTCATGCATATAAAAGAGGTGAAGTAGGCGATCCGCGCGCTTCTCTGGTGTGGATGACTTGACGGGCAGGGAGTGACGTCCCTGCCCGTTTTCATTTGACGCAAACTATCCCTCCCCCCTCTGGGGAGAGGGGACGGTGAGGGGCTCTTGAAAGTCGGCTATTTCCAATTTGATCCCGTCTTCGGTGAGGTCAAGCGTAACCTCGACGCCGTCAGCGAACGGTTGATGAAGATTGAGTGCGACTTGCTGGTCTTGCCGGAGTTGTTCAACACCGGGTACCAGTTCGTGTCGGCAGACGAAGCCAAGGCCCTGTCCGAGGACATTCCGGGTGGGCCCACCACGCGCAGGCTCATCGAGCTTGCAAGGGCCCGTCGCATGTCTCTCGTCGCCGGGTTGGCGGAGCGGGCGGTGGATCGTGTCTACAACTCCGCGGCGGTGGTGGGGCCGTCAGGGTTGGTCGGAGTCTACCGGAAGACGCACCTCTTCTCTGAAGAGACCCTGTGGTTTTCGCCCGGCGACACGGGGTTCCCGGTCTTCGACATCGGGCCGGCGCGAGTGGGCGTGATGGTCTGCTTCGACTGGTTCTATCCAGAATCGGCGCGCACGCTGGCCCTCAAGGGCGCGGACCTGATCGCCCATCCATCCAACCTGGTGTTGCCGCACTGTCCTGATGCCATGGTCACGCGCTGCCTGGAGAACCACGTTTTCGCGGTGACGTGTAACCGGATCGGCTCGGAAGAGCGCGGGGGAAAAAAGAAGCTCACCTATATCGGGAACAGCGAGGTGGTCACCCCCAACGGGAACATCCTGTCGCGCGCAAAGCCCGATCAGGCCGAGCTTGCGATCGTGGAGATTGACCCGCTTGAGGCCCGAAGCAAGCGGATCACCCCTTACAATGACCTCCTTGCCGGCCGCCGGCCGGAATTCTATTCCTCGTAGGGAGGGCTTTATGCCCTCCCGTCAGAAGCATGTCCTCAACCTCCAACCTCAATCAGCTCAAAGCCCGTCTCGCCTCCGCGCGCGCCGTGGCGGTGCTCACCGGCGCCGGCATCTCGGCCGACAGCGGGGTGCCCACCTTTCGGGGCGCCGATGGGCTCTGGCGAACTTTTCGGGCGGAAGATCTCGCAACGCCGGAGGCCTTTGCGCGGAATCCTCGAGTGGTCTGGGAGTGGTACGACTGGCGGCGCGGACTCATCGCCACGAAAAGCCCGAATCCGGCTCACCATGCGCTTGTTGAGATGGAGCGACGATTCGATCAGTTCTGGCTCATCACCCAAAACGTGGATGGCCTGCATGCAGCGGCCGGTTCCCGGCAATTGATCGAGCTCCACGGCAACATCTGGAAAGTACGCTGCACACAATGCGGGCAAGTGAGTGTCAACCGGGAGGTGCCGATGACTCTGCTTCCGTACTGCTCCGGCTGCGGGGGGTTGCTGCGACCGCACATCGTGTGGTTCGGCGAATCGCTCGCCCCTCATAACATTGCTCGGAGCGAAGAGGCCCTGCATGCCTGCCAAGTGCTCCTCATCATCGGCACATCGGGGGTGGTCTATCCTGCAGCCGGGTTTTCCTCGGTGGCCCGCGCGGCCGGCGCCTTTGTGGCCGAGATGAACCTGGACTCAACCCCCAATTCCTCGGTCGTGGATGTCTCCATCCAGGGTCGCGCGAAGGACGTGGTGCCGGAACTGCTCACCTGACGTTCCCTCCCTCTCACTGGACTCTACTGGGTCAGCAGCTTGTAGCCCTTCTGTTCCATGCACTGCCGGGCATCCATCGAGGTCTTGTGGCACTCCTGGTGATCCATTTCTGCTTCAGCCTCCGTCTTCCCCTGCTGAACCCAACGCCAATGCATTGAAGTACAGGCTGTCAGGAAGATGACAGCCAGCGTCAGCCACAGTGCTTTCCCCCTCATGCTGAACCTCCTTTATCTCTTGGCCAACTCCTCCAGCACGTTCCGCATTTTCTTCAGTTCCTCGCCGTAGCGGGTCCAGTCCTGGTCCTTCAGCGCGGCTTGGGCTTTGTTGAAGTGGTCCAGTGCCTCCTTGGCCAGCGCGGATGAGGCCATCGGGGGTTGCGTTGTCGTTGTCGCTGGTTGTAGGGGCACGGCATGCCGTGCCCTTACGGCCGGTGGTGTCGCGCCGCTCCCGAAGAGGCCTTCCAGCGCTGCCTCGAGATTGGCCTCCATCCGTAACTGGTTCCCATAGGCCACGATGACCCGACGCAGCTCCGGCAGGGCCCCTTCCGAGGCCGACAGGTAGAGCGGCTGAACGTAGAGCAGGGCGTCCTCGATCGGTATCGCCAGAAGGCTTCCGCGGATCACCTGGGATCCGCGCTGGCTCCACAGGGTGATCTGCTGCGAGATGGCCGAGTCCTGATCAATTCGCGCGTCCACCTGGCGGGGTCCATAGACCAGCTTCTGCTTCGGGAACAAGTACACGATCAGCTTGCCGTAGTTGGGCGCGTCGGAACGCGCGGCGAGCCAGGCGGCCATATTGTCCCGCTTGGCCGGCGTGAAGGGGATCAGGAGAATGAACTCTTCCTTCGACGCTTCTTTGTCGCGGCCGGTTTTGGGGAGCTTCATGATCGTGTAATAGGGCTCCATATCCTTGTCGCCCTTCTTCGGGATGTTCCAGAGATCCTCCTTGTTGTAAAAGATCTGGGGGGCTTCCATGTGGTACGTCGCGAAGACGTGCGCCTGGATGTTGAACAAGTCTTGGGGGTAGCGTATGTGGGCCTTGAGGTCGCTCGGCATCCGCGCCAATGGCTTGAGAACTCCCGGAAAGATACGCTGGTATGCCTTGATCACCGGGTCCGAGGGATCGTTCACGAACAGCTCGACGGAGCCGTCGTAGGCGTCCACCGTGGCCTTGACCGAGTTACGGATATAGTTGCCCACGCGGCCCACCGGCTGGGCGTAAGGGACCCGGTCGGAGGTCGTATAGCCGTCCACAATCCAGACGAGCCGCCCGGTCTGGGTGACGACCAGGTAGGGGTCCTGGTCGAGCTGGAGAAAGGGCGCCACCTTCTTGACGCGCAGGCGGATATCCCGGTTGTACAGGATCCGAGACTCGGCGATGATGTCGTTGGACAGGACGATTTTGAGGCTCCCGAAGTACGCGGCGAACAGGAGCTTGCGCGGAAACGAGAGCTCCGAGACCCCCCCTCGGCCGGTGTAAGTTGCCGTGACGTTCTTTTCGCCAGACGGGTAATCGAACTCCGCGGCCTTCGTTCGCACGAAGACATAGTCGTTCGGAATCTCCCCGTAGTAGATTTCCGGCCTGGTCACCTTGAGGTTGATCGTCGAGACCGGTGGAATATCCTTCAGAAAGAATTCCGGCAGGCCCTCGGCCGAGATGCGGTTGACCGGCCCCAGGGTCACGCCGTACCCGTGGGTATAGGTGAGGTGCTCGTTGATCCAGATTCGGCTGGGGAGGTTCTTGTAGGACAACTCCCTCGGCGACAGCATGATTTGGCGGTATTCCCCGTTGATGACGTAGCGGTCGTTGTCCACGTCCACAAAGTCATAGTATGTCCGGATCTGCTGCAGTTGCCGGTAGGTGGCGAGGAGCGGACGGTGGTCCCAGAGGCGCACGTTCTTGATCGTCAGGTCGTTCCGGGCCAGGTCGGCGGCGGCGAGCTCCTGCTCGGCGGGGAACACCTCCTCCTGGATTTCGCCGAGACCATAGGCCATCCGCGTGGATTTGATGTTCTGCTCGATGTACGGCCGTTCCATCATGCTCTCGTTGGGCACGATCTGGAATCGGTGGACAAATTCAGGATAGAGCGAGAGCACGAAAATGCCGACCACGAGCGTCAGTCCCGTCAGCAAGACGGCCGGGCGCCAGATCCCGCGCGCCGCGAAGATCAAGAAGGCCAGGGCCGTGAGCCCGCAGAGAATGACCAGGCCGTTCAGGATCGGCAAGGCGGCGTTGACATCGGCATACACCGCGCCGAAGACGACGCCACGGCGCGAATAGAGGAGATCATAGGCGTCGAGCTGGTAGCCCCAGGCCTTCAGACCGGCCAGAGCGGTCGCCAGCAGGCCAAGGTGGCGGCGGGTAAACGTGTCCATATGGATCGCGCCGCGGATGAGGGCGATCCCTTGTGTGGTGACGTACAGCGCCCCGACGGAAACGAAAGTGAGAAGAAGAAGCCCGAACAGCCAGCCTTGAAGGTATGACAGGAACGGCAACTCGAACACATAGAATCCGAGGTCTTTTTCAAAGAGCGGGTCCGTTTGCCCGAAGGGGACGGCGTTCCGGAAGAGCAGATACTCCTCCCAATGAGCGGCGCCGCCGAGGGCTGCGACCAGAGCGAAGATCAGGGACACTCCACCGACCGTCCTGCCCAGGCGGGCCCGCAGTGGTTCGGCAAAGCGAAGGAGCAACAGACTGTCCACCGTCCCCCAGTAGCGGGTCGGCTGGTGGCGCCCGGCCAGGAACACGTTCAGGAAGAAGACGAGAAAAAAGGCCGCTCCGAAGGCCACGCCCACCAGGACCTGCGAAGACAAGAGGGTCACGAAGACCGACTGGTAGCCGACCTCTCCGAACCAGAGCCAGTCAACGTAGAGCGCCAGCGAATTGGCGAAGGAAAGAAGGAGAGCGACGAGAAGGACAACGAGGAGGACCAGCCGCCCGGTGCTCACGGTCTGACCTTGCAGCAACAGTCCACGCGCGTATTCTAGCCTTGCAATTGATGTGAAAACAAGCTAACTAATACCGGCTCCTCGATACGGGAGATTCAATCAACTAGCGATGAGCGACGCACCGTTGCCGGTCAAGATCTCGGTGGGAGCCGTGACCCTGCAGGCCGAACTTAAGCCGACCCGCACGGCGAAAGCCATCTACGACCTGCTCCCCGTTGAGACGGACCTGAACGTCTGGGGCGAAGAGTTCTACTTCAAGATCCCTTTCGTGAAGGACCACCGGGAGACGGCGACGCTGAAGGTAGCCGTGGGGGATATCGCGTACTGGGGAAACGGCCAGGCCGTCGCGATCTTCTTCGGCCGGACCCCGGTGAGCACCGGTCCGGACCCGGCGCCCGTAGATCGCGTCAACCTGATCGGGCGAGTGAAGGGCGATGCCACGATCCTCCGTACCGTGATGGGAGCCACCAAGATTAGGATGGAGAAAGCCTCGTGAAGCTGTCCAAGGAGCGCGTCGCCGGCCTCGCCCATCTGCTGGTGGAGAAGCTGACCTCCGGCGGGATGCTCGATCCGGTCAGGGATCGCAAGGCCCTGGCCTCTTCGCTCGAACGGGTGATCACCGACGAGTTGAGCGTCGAGGACCGGATCAATGCCGAGGCCAAAGAGTTGATGCGCAAGTACGAGGCCGAGATCGCCCGCGGCCACGTCAACGAACACCAGATCTTTCTGATGATCAAGAAACAACTTGTCAAGGAGAGGGGTGTGATCCTCTGATGATCCTGAGCGAGGAGAAGGTTACCCATCTCTCGCACCTGATCCTTAACCATCTGAAGAGTCCTGCGAATGCCCGCCTGAAGACCGACGAGGTCTCCGTCCTCCGAGAAATCAAGCGCCTGCTTGCCGCCGAGGTGAAGGTTGAAGCGGAGGTGGACGCGGACGTGCGCCGGCGCCTGGCCTCCTACTCTCGCCCGCTCGCCGAGGGCTCAACGGAGTGGGAAACACTCTACCGCAAAACGTTTGAAGAAGAGATGCGCAAGCACAAGAAGGTGTAGGATAATGAGTGCCCAAACGGTTTTCAATATTCTGCAACTTGGAGAATCCTGATGGCGAAGACGACACCCTCAGACAAGTTTTATCTCGAGCGATTCGGGGTGAACAGCCGTGAGCTTCAGGCGGTGATGGGCAAGTTGAAGGTTCCCAATGTGGACTATGCGGATCTCTATTTTGAGCACACGGTCGCCGAATCGCTCTCAATGGAAGAGAGCCTGGTCAAACGAGCCTCGACCAGCATTACACAAGGGGTCGGGGTCCGGGCGACGGCCGGCGAGAAGACCGGCTATGCCTATTCCGATGAGATCACGCTGAAGCAGTTGGAACAAGCGGCCGACACGGCGAGCTACATCGCCCGCTCGCCGGCGGGAGAGGGGACGGCCCCGGCGATTCGGGTCGGGCAGCCCGCCCGCAATCTCTATCCTGTCGCCAAGCCGGCGACCGAGGTTGAGACCCGCGAGAAAGTCGCCCTTCTGGAAAAAGTTGACGCCCTGGCGCGCGCCTACGATCCTCGGATTAAGAACGTCATGGCCTCGTTCAGCACGGAATATAAAATCGTCCTGATCGCCGACTCGGAGGGCAAGTTGGTGGGGGATGTGCAACCACTGTCCCGCTTGCAAGTCACCTGCATCGCCGAGGAAAACGGGCAGCGACAGATGGGGACCTACGGCGGCGGTGGACGCGGCGAGTTCGGGTTCTTTTTTGAGGAGAACCGCTGGGAACGGTACACCAAAGAGGCGGCGCGGCAGGCTGTGCTCAACCTCCATGCTCAAGACGCGCCGGCCGGGCCCATGACGGTCGTCCTGGGGGCGGGGTGGCCCGGTATCCTGCTGCACGAAGCCATCGGGCATGGGCTCGAAGCGGATTTCAACCGGAAAAAGACCTCGGCCTTCACGGACCGCATCGGGCAATCGGTGGCCTCCGCGCTGTGCACGATTGTGGACGACGGGACGCTGGCATTCCGGCGTGGCTCGCTGAACGTGGATGACGAGGGCACGCCCACGAGCCGAACGGTCCTGATCGAGAAGGGCGTCCTGCGCGGGTACATCACGGACAAGCTCAACGCGCGCCTCATGGGCATCCCGCTGACCGGCAACGGCCGGCGTGAGAGCTTCCAGTGCATCCCCATGCC
This sequence comes from uncultured Nitrospirales bacterium, assembly GCA_964542245.1. Lineage (GTDB taxonomy): Bacteria > Nitrospirota > Nitrospiria > Nitrospirales > NS-4 > CAZITU01. Next base: position 25,548 of record CAZITU010000022.1, read on the forward strand.
TCGCATGACCAACACCTTCATGCTGCCCGGCGAGTCGCCTCCTGACGATATCATCCGCTCCGTTAAGCGAGGGCTCTACGCGGTCTCGTTCGGAGGCGGACAGGTGGACATCACCAACGGCAAGTTCGTCTTCTCGACCAGCGAGGCCTACCTGATCGAGGATGGGAAGGTGACGACGCCCGTGAAAGGGGCGACTCTGATCGGCAGCGGGCCGGAGATCCTCAAAAAGGTCTCGATGGTGGGCAACGACATGCGTTTGGATGAAGGGATCGGGACCTGCGGCAAGGACGGCCAGTCCGTTCCGGTCGGCGTGGGCCTGCCGACGATCAAAGTGGATGAGATCACCGTCGGCGGGACGCAGGTGTAGTGTGCCACCCCCACCCATCCCTCCCCCCTCGAGGGGGAGGGTGAGGGAGGGGGGCGAAAGGGCAAGGGATAACAGGGCGCGGACAAATCGGTCATGCGTATCGCTCAGAACCTGACGTCAGAGCTGCTTGCTAAGGTCAAACGGAAGGGCGCATCGGCGGCCGATGTGGTCGCCGTCGAAGGGGATTCCGCCTCGGTACAGGTGCGCCTTTTGGCCGTGGACAAGCTGTCCAAGGCCAAGGAGAAGAGGCTGGGCCTGCGGGTGTATTTCGGTCATCGGTCGGCAGGGACCTCCACCTCCGACTTCACTCCGGCGGCCCTTGACGAGTTGGTCGAAACCACCTGTGCCTTGGCTCAGGCGGTGGTGGACGATCCACACGCCGGCTTGCCGGATCCCGCTTCTCTGGCGACCGATCATCCGGACTTGGACCTGTACGACGGCCAGACGGTATCCATGGACCGGATGATCGAACTGGCCACGCGGACCGAGCGGGCGGCGCTGGCGGTGGACCCTCGGCTGACCAACTCCGAGGGCGCCGACTTCGGGACCTTCGCCGGCCGCACGCTGTTCGCCAACAGCCACGGGTTCTACGGGGAATTCCAGAGTTCAAGTTTTTCCTGCTCGGTATCTCCCATTGCGCTCCAAGACGGGCTGATGCAGCGGGATTACTGGTACGCGGTGGGCCGCAAACTCAGCGCGCTCGACTCGCCGGAGTCGGTCGGCCGGGAGGCCGGGCGGCGGACCGTGCGGCGTCTCGGCGCGCGCAAGCTCCCGACGTGCCGCGTCCCGGTGGTCTTTGATCCGGAGATGGCCGGCGGCTTCCTGGGCAATCTCTGTAGCGCCGTGAACGGCTATGCCATTTACAAGGGCGCCTCGTACCTGATCGGGCGTCTGGGGGAGCGAATCGCCCCCGACACCGTCACGATCTACGATGACGGTCGCATGCCGGGCGGGCTGGGTTCCAAGCCGTTCGATGGGGAGGGACTGGCTACGCGCAAGACCGTGGTGGTGGAGCGCGGCGTGCTCAAAACCTACTTGTTGGACTCTTATGCGGCCCGCAAGCTGGGCCTCGCTTCGACCGGCAATGCCTCGCGAAGCATCGGCGAAGCGCCGTCAGCCGGGGCGACCAATTTCTACCTCGCTCCGGGATCGGTCAGCCCGGACGCGATCATCCGGTCGGTGAAACAGGGGGTCTACGTCACCGAACTCATCGGGTTCGGGATCAACATGGTCACCGGCGACTATTCGCGCGGCGCGGTCGGTTTTTGGATCGAAAACGGCGAGCTCGCGTATCCGGTGGAAGAGATCACGATCGCGGGCAACCTCAAAGACATGTGGATGGGCGTCGAGGCCATCGGCAACGACCTGGTCTTTCGCGGGCGCATCGCCAGCCCGACGGTGAAGATCGCGGAGATGACGGTGGCGGGAGACTAAAAGAGGGGGGAGCCATGGCCGCACAATTCGCCGATAAGGACCTGATGGACCTGATGGTGTCGTATCCCAGTGAGGGGGTCACGGTGAAGGCGTTCCTGATCGGCCCCAAATCCAAGGGTCGCTACCCCGCCGTCATCATCGTCCAGGAGTGGTGGGGGCTCAACGATCATGTGAAAGACGTGGCGCGGCGATATGCCCGCGAGGGGTACGTGGCCGTCGCGCCGGACCTCTATTCGCGTCTCGGCCATAAAGTCACCACGGATCCCGATGAAGCCGGCAAGCTGATGAACGCGCTCCAGCAACAGGACGGGCTCAAGGACCTCAACGCCACCGCGACGTATCTCAAGACCGTTGACGGAGTGAATGCCGGCAGGATCGGTGTCACCGGATTTTGCATGGGGGGCTCCTATGCGCTCATGCTGCCCTGCGTGAACCGCGAGATCAAGGCGGCCGTGCCCTTTTACGGCCAGGTGCCGAATCCCGACAACCCACTCAAAGACCTTGCCGGTCCCGTTCTTTACATTTACGGCGAGGACGATGGCTGGATCACCAAGGCCGACGTGCAGCGATTGCGGGACGCGTTGAAGAAGTACAACAAGCCGGGGGAGGTGAAGACGTATCCCGGCGCGCCCCATGCCTTCTTCAACGACACCCGAAAGGACGTGTTCAGGCCTGCCGAGGCTGAGGACGCCTGGAAACGGGCGCTGGCATTCTTCGCGCAACACCTCAAAGGGTAGAAGGCGGTGCCGTCCTCGCCGCATTTGCTCACGTCGCTCCATTCCGAGGACTGGCACACACCGAAAGGCCGCTTCATCCGCGAGGTCATGTTCGGGATGAACGACGGCCTGGTTTCGACCATCGGCTTCGTCGCCGGCGCCACCGGCGCCCTCATGCACACACGCCTTGTCTTGCTGGCGGGCATTGCTTCCGTGGTGGCCGGGGCGCTGTCTATGGGCATTGGGGCCTATCTAGCCAGCAAGTCCCAGCGCGACTTTTTCGAGAGCGAGAAGGCTCGAGAACGACGCGAGATCGAGGAGGTTCCCGAAGTCGAGCGGAACGAGATCCGCGACATCTTCACCAGGCTGGGGTTCCAGAAGGACGAGGTGGAGATGATCGTTCACCGCGTCACCTCCGACAAGGACCTGTGGGTGCGGTTCATGATGCGGGAGGAGTTGGGCATCCTCGAGGAGTCGTTCGATAACCCGGTGACGGTCGGTCTTCTGATGAGCGGGGCCTTCGTTGTGGGTGGTGTCCCGCCGCTCCTGCCTTACATGGTTATGGAGGAGCCGCTGTCGGCTCTGACGGTGGCTGTGACCGTTTCGCTCGTGGCCCTCTTTTTGGTTGGCGTAGGCAAGACGGTGCTGACCAAGCAGCCATGGCTGAGGAGCGGAATGGAGGTGATGCTCCTGGGCTCGCTGGCGGCCGGCGTCGGGTTCATGATCGGCAAGATTGTCGCGATGCTCTGGCCGGAGCTTGGGGCAGTGGGATTGTGACTCGAGAAAGCCCTCACTCCGTCGAGGCGGAGGGTGAGGACGGAGGAAATCAAAGGAGGGAACCATGCAACGAGCACGTGGTCTCATCATCCTGGTGCTGTGTTTACTGGGTTCTTTCATGCCGAATGTTGGCCGGGCCGCGGTGGACCGGGAGAAGCTGTTGACCGAGCCTGGGGTGTACGGGACCTTTGCGGTCTTCAAGGTTGATGGGGACTGGTGGAAGCTGGACAAAGGGGCGCGCGGATCGGCGGTGGCCGAGGTCAAAGCGGTCTTCCAGAAGCATGCCGAATCGGTGACGACCGACACGTACTTATTGCGCGGGCTTTCGGAGAAGGCCGACTTCTTCGTGCGGGTGCACTCCACCGAGATGCTGAATAACCAGAACTTCCTCGTGGGCCTCATGGGGACAGCCCTTGGGAAATACCTTCACAACACCAATACGTTTAACGGGATCACCAAGAAGGCCAACTACCTGCCGGAGTTTCCCGACGACCTCAAAGCCGCGATGAAGACGCCGCCGGATCCCGGGCCCAAGCCCTACGTCATCGTCGTGCCGATCCGCAAGGATGCGGAGTGGTGGATTACGGCCCAGGACGGCCGGGCCGCAATGATGAAGGAACACACGGACGCCACGGTGACCTATCTCAAGACGGTGAAGCGCAAACTCTATCACGCCAGCGGCCTCGACGACCTCGACTTCATCACCTATTTCGAGACCGTGAAGCTGGACGACTTCAACAATCTGGTCATCGGGCTGGAGCGGGTCAAGGAGAACCGACACAACAAACAGTTCGGCAGCCCGACGCTCCTGGGCACCATCCGCCCCCTGGACGAGATCCTGGATATCCTGGCGCGATAGCCACCTCATCCCCTCGCCCCACTTGCGGGGAGAGGGTTGGGGTGAGGGGTCCCTCAAACGGATGCCGGGGCAGGGTTGATCACCGACCGTCTACAATTCCCTCCCCCCATTGCGGGGGAGGGTGCGGGTGGGGGGGTCAGGCGAGGGTCGTCACCTCGACTTGAAGGCGTTTCTTCTTGGCCTCTTCCACAATGCCTTCCAGGCGAGCTGCAACATCGTCCTTAATCCATTCCGCTCCGCAGAGCGCGCAAACCGTGGCGGGTACCTCACGAACCACAACGACGCCGAATTCAAAATCGGCCGTGAACGTGGTCGTGCCGGCTTTTTTCGTCCCACCGCACAGGGGGCACTGAGTCGGGGAGTTTTTCCTGGTCATGGGCTTCTCCGTGTCTTAAAGTCCGGTTCAAAGTGCTCAAGATCGGGCCGGTACGCCGTGATAATGTACGCCCATTGACTCGCTGAATCAAACGCCACAACGACGTGGAGCGGTTCGCTCGCGGTCCATCCCAAAAACAGCGCGCTGGAAAAGGGTTTGTCATCGGGATAGTCTTCAATCTGTTCTCCTGATCGGAGGGCCGCGAATACGTCGGCTCGGGAGGTGCCTCGTGCCAACAACCTCCCGAGCGCGTGCAGTTGCCACTCAACGCGCCCATCCTCGATGGCTTTCTTAAGGGCAGTCCTGTCCAGTTTTGGCTCCGGGCCGAGCAGGTCTCTTTATTCTTTACCGAAGGACATCGGAATAATTTCCGACTCAACCCTCGGATAGAGGTTGTCGATTTCTTCCTGAATCTGAATTGTCTTCTTGAGCGCGGTGGCGATGCGGCAGTAGTGCCGGATGTCCTCTGAGCTTAGCAAACGCTTTCTTCTGTCCTTGAGCCACTTGTCCAGCACTTGGTAACCGCCGATTTGATAGTCCCAAACTTCCTTTTCGATCCCTTCAAAGTATTGGGCATCGTTGACATACACACGCTGCTCTTTTTCGCTGTGCTGTTGCTTCTCTACTAGATTGTCCCCCTTACCTTGAAACCGAGCGACGGGCTTCTCAAGGACGGGAGATTTGAGAAGGTGTAGCTCTACCAACTGTTTTCCGAGCTTTCCCGTTTCGATAAACAGTTTGTGGTTGGCGGTGAACGGCACTCGGGGAAAGTCTCTCTTCAAAGACTCGGCGTATCGGGACCGATAGGTCTCAGAGTACAGGACCGCATAGATGTAGTAGAAAATCTCTTCAGGCGTTGGCTTCTTGCTGTACGCCTTTGAGAGTGCCGAGAGCAAGCTGGGATTGAGATTCGGTTTCTTGTGGTGGGATTCCGTAGCGCTGAACAGGTCCTTCTTGTCGGTGTCCGGGTAAAGATAGAGCGGGAAAGCGTAGTCAATGGTCTTGAGCGATACCGTCACGTGTTCAACAAGAAGATTCGTGACAAGAGCATGCTGCCATCCGCCTTCCATTTCGACCCGCCGAGGTAGAACGAGCCCCAAATTCTCCTGCATCATGTGGCGCATCACTTCTTTGCGAGAACGTTCTACAACTTCATCGTGATAGAAGATCCACCGTGTGTCGAATGGTCGATAGAGGCAGGGAACAATTTTATCTTTCCAGTGCTCATCAGCTTCAATGGCCTTTCGCTTCGATGCCGTCTCCCAGTAGCGATTGTTCTTCAAGTCGAATGTTTGACGGATTATGTCGTCCCGCATTTTCTTCGTATCTCGAAACATCTCAATCCGCCGCATCAAGGCGCTCTTATCAAGGTCAATAACAAAGGAGTCCCTTGCAGTGACAATGCCCACGCTGTTTACCGGGAAAATCTCTTGCAGATTGGGATACTGGTTGTACTGGTCTAGAGTGGCCTCATCCCTTGGTACAAAGAGGTAATGCTCCGACTTGGGCTTGATCTGCTTCCATTTGGTCGTATTGAGGTCGTTCTTGAGCAGCCACTCATACTTGTCCTCGCGCAAGCCCCATCGTTCTGCGTGGACCACCTTCTTCTTGAGGCCTTTCTTCTTGATGAAGAGGCCGATGGCGACGCCTTGCCGGATGTCGAAGACGTTCTTGTCCTCGCTGCCATCGGGGCATTTTTCTTTCTTGAGGCTGTTGCCGTGCAAATCGAGTAGATAGATATGATCAAAGCTGGTCATCAATGACTGTCGCATTCCGCGGAAAGTGGGATTATCCAGATAACTGTGGTTGGTGATGAACCCCAACACACCCTCGCCGGCCTGATCAATCTTCCACTGGGCAAAGCGGATGAACTTGACGTAATCGTCCTGGAGCCACTTGGGGTTCTTTT
>CAZITU010000023.1:0-30362 GCA_964542245.1 uncultured Nitrospirales bacterium
CCGAAAACGACACCTTCCCTTCGACCGTCCCGCCCGCCCACGACGTCATCGGAGCGGCCAGAAATGCGATCGCGCCAATGGCGACCGCTGTAAATATTCCAACCTTCTTCATGACCCAAACCTCCTTACTAAAAAGTTACGCCCCGGCAGGAAACTCTCAGTCCCCTACTCTATGAATTATTCTAACACAGACGCGCTTTCAAGAGGAACGTCTTATACACAGGCCCGCCTCAAAAGTCAAGGGTCGTTGGCTATCGAAGCTCCGCATTTGCTTAGGGCTGCTGCAGTTCGAGAGTGGGCTTGATTACCCGCGAGCCGAGGACCCCTAATCCGAAGTGCGGATTCTCCACCGCTTCCATTCCAGCTCGAGCTCCAAACTTGGGCTGAATCTCGAAATTGGCAGTCACCGATCCCTTGGCCGTAATCGTCACCTCCCGTTCAACAAGGAACCGCTCCTGGGGATGCCACACCACGAGCTTGTAGGTACCCCGTGGGATATCGCTGATCGTGAACTGCCCGGACTCATCCGTGAGCGCATAGTACGGATTGTCCACCGCCATGCCCCAGGTTTCCATATACGCATGGAACCCGCACTGCATCACAAAGATCCGACGCCCTTTCGTCATGTGGATCTCCTGAGTCATGGGATGCCCTGGGATATGCTTATGGTATTCGGCATCACTCCCGGCCGTTTTCGGATGGTGGGGATTCATCGGAAGGGGGATATTGAACAAGACCCGAGGTCCCAACTCGGAGGTTTCATAGGCCTGGATATCATGCATTACCGGATCCATATTGACGATCGAGACCGTGTTGTTATCTTGCACGACGTTCACAAAAGGCAGGAACCGACAATCCTTTGCTTCGATTTGGGGAGACTGAAACTTGAACGGCTTTCCCCTCTCGATTCCCGTCAGCATCACGATTACATCCTTCACGCCCCGATCCTCCGCCACCGTGAATTCTTTGAGAAGCCGGAACCCATGGCCGTTGGAGATCCGTCCACAGTACACCGGATCGGGAAACGTCACGAGGTTGAACCCACGTGGTACAGGTTTCCCTCCTTTCAGCACCACCTTACCACTGATCTTCCCGCCGTCTGCCACAGGCACCTCTTGGTAAGCCCTTGCTTGAGAGATCGTCACCAGGGTGATAACGCTCACACTCAGCACCGTGTTCCAGGCCCAGCGCGGCGGCTGTATTCGCTCCATTCCGATTGCCATCGAATTCTCCTTACTCTCGACACTCCTCTGAAAAGAAGCGGGGGAGCCACAAACCACATGCAGCTCCCCCGCCGGCTTCTCTACATTCTTTTAGTCGCCGCCTACTTCATCGCAGTCGGCAGAGGTTGCCCCGGAGCCGGCTGCCCGTCCGCCTTCTGCACGCCGACATCGCCCTTAGTCAGCGGCAGAATTCGTGAATCCCCGGCCGGCAGAACCCGGAAGTAACCCCACTGCCCGGATTGCGAATACGGCAACCGCTGGTTGCCCCAGACGTAATCACCCGGCAGCTTATAGGGACCACCCGCCGATACGATAAAGGCGTCAAGCACCTCGGCCCCGGAGAACTGCACCGCGCTGAGTTGGTCAGCTCCGCGCATAAACGGCTCGATCGGCCACTCGTGCTTCTCCAGGCCGAAAATCTGATTCTGCTCGTTGCTCGCGCCCAGGATGTGAATCCGCACAGGGTCGCCGGCATGGGCTTCGATGAGCGGCGTCGCCGGGTCCTCCGGCTTGTCCACCTTGCAGGGCTGGAACATATGACCCAGGTCACATCCCTGCTCTTCCCTGGCCTTGTACGGCTCATTCCGGTAATTCACGCCGGTGAGCCCCGCCACGTTCTGCACGTAAGGCATGAAGCTCGTGCCGATGATATTGTCTTCATCCTGAAAAAACAGGGCCACATCACGGTAGTTGGTGCGACCCTCATTCCCTTGAATCGTTCGATCCACGATCACATCGGCGACCCAACTGTTCTTTTGGGAAAGATCCGCGCCGGTCTTGGGGTCCCGATACTTGGAGCCCTTCGCTCCCACAACGATCGCGCCGAACAATCCGTTTCTCGGGTTGAGCATCACATTCCCAAAGTCCCAGACCAGGGATGTGATTTCCCCATTGAAGGGATGCGCATAATAGGTGTACGTCCGACTCTCGCCTGCCCCAATGGTCTGGTCGCCCGGATTGTTCCCCACGTTCGCCCCGAGCGAGTCTTTCGGGTCAAAAGCCAGCGAGAAGGCTGAGAACGAGGCTCGGCTGTTCGCCATCTTGTTCTTGAGATTGATCTTGACGCAATCGCCCACGTTCACACGGAGCGTCAAAGGACTCGGCGTCAAGCCCGTCGCCACCTTGGACGCTTCCTCCTCGAGCGTGTAGATCTTGCCTTCCGGATTTCTCGTCATGATCTTCCGTTCGAAGTCTACCTCAATCAAGTCAGGAGCTTTCGGATTGAACTTGAGGTCATGGTCCATGGCGACCACATTGAACGACTTCACCGGCGCGTCCTCCGGACAGACCGACTTCGGCGGCGGCGGAATCTCGTTCCGCCCGGTAAACCCCGCCGGCAACTTCTGAAGGTCCGGCACTTCCTTGTCCAGGACCCGCAGAATGCCCCATGCACCCTCCGAGAACTTCGACGAACGCCCATTGAAGTGGAGATAATCGCCTGGCATCAACTGCGGACCGCCGGCCTGTGGGATCACTAGATCGTACCGCTCTGCAATGCCGATATGAATCGAGTTCTTCCGATTGGCATCGCCCGCGTACCGTTCGGTAAGGAAGGTGTGGCCGGACAGGACCCAATCCATGCTCTCATTCATCAGGGTATGCAGCAACCGGAACACCACAGTGTCCCCCAGATACGCCCTGAGCAACGGCGTCGAGGGATCGCCATGCACCAAGCTACTGAAGATCTTCGACGCATCCGGATTGTTCGCCAATCGCTTGGCGACCGGTTCGGCCCTGAAGTTCAAGCCGCTGCCGGTCGTATGCGTCCCCCCGTTCAGGAACGGCATGGGGGTCATCGCAATTTTCTCCGGCATCATGAAAGACACGGTTTTGCCGCCCTCCAAGGCAACCTCTACGGGCTGACCCGGTGGATTCCCGGCTGTCACGATATTCACCGTGTGCGGCACGGTGTCGTGCACCTGCACCATCAATTCCCGGAAGCTCCCGTTCACGCCATAGCCCACCGGTTCCACCGTGCGGATGTCCGCGACCGGTCCGCTCCGGATCGGCTTCCCGGTCTTCGGATCGTGATAGGTCGAACCAGCCGGCTCAACTATGAGAGTCCCGAACCCGCCGTGCGGCCAGGTGGTGGCCCCGAAGGCGTGGTCATGCCAGAACACAGTTCCCACATCGGCATCCACCCAGACCCGCTGCCTGATGAACTCGACCGTGACGATATCGCGGCTCGGGTGGTCGTTCTTGAGAGAATTCTCGAAGGTGATCGTATTGCCCGAGATCGAGGCAATGCGCTGGATCTCATTGCCTTTCACATTGTCCGCGCCCACCAGAAGTTCTGTCTTTACATGGTACTGGGCCGCATTCTTGACCGTGATGCTCTTGCTCCCGCGCTTGGCCGGGGCGGTCAGCACGGTGTTCATGGGCAGCGGCAACCCCTTCTTCTCCTTCTTTTCCAGCATGGTGAACGGGCGGACCGACTGCTCATAGGACATGCCCGTGATCACCCCGTCCGACGACTGGTTATCGAATTGGAGGAAATGGGGGTGAATATTGATCTTGGAGGACTGGAAGTTCGTGAAGTCGTCGTCTGTCCATTCGCTGGTGAGCATCCAGTCCACGCAGTCGTACACGTTCGCCCGGTACACCAGCGGATACTTGAGATCGTTGTTCTTGCGGACAGCCTCTTCCTCTTCATGCAAAACGTAGATGAGGCCGTTCTGGTCCACGATCGGAGGCTCCTTGCCGTGCCCCTTGCTGATCTCGATCGGCAAGCGAATGAAGTGGATGTTGTAATACTTCCGCCCCGCATTTTCCGGACAGAGGCTCCACACCCCGTTCTCGCCAGGCTTGGGCGGATCCACACTGCGGCTTCCATCCTCATTCTGATGGATCATCTCCAGCCACGGCGCACCGTTATGGTTCGGCGAAAACATCACGCGCTTTCCGAAGTGCGGTTTCAAATGAGGCCAGGACACCTTGCCGGTCGTGGGTTCGAAGAGGACCGGCAGCCGCTCCCCCGGCTTCGGCGACTTGTACTTCGGATTGGCGATGGTGCTCTCCTTTTCGGTCATCGCCGTATTGGCTTTCCAAGTCCAATCAAGCACGGTCGCATCGTACGAGACGATCTGCCCCTTCTCATCATCCTTGTGACCCGGCTTGCCCTGAGTCGGCAGTTGCATCTCCACCCAGTCCTTGATCGTGACGACGGCCGGATTGCTCTTCCAGTTGGTCTTCCCCTTCTCAACGATCTGGAAGGTCTTCCCAAACCAGTCCACTGTCTTGCCGATCAGCTTGTCCGACGTCACGCCGAACTTCATCCGGCCCTTGCGATCCGGCAACTCACGGAGGTCCGGCATCACATCAGTGCGGAGCTCACCCTGTTGCATGGTGTTGTACACTCGCCAGTAGCCCCACATGCCAGCCACATAGTGGTGGGCCACATGGCAGTGGAACAAGAAGTCTCCAGCCAACTGCTGGCACAGGCCTGAGCCACATTCGGTGTCCAGGTCGAAGGCCTCCGACGGCCCGATCACCTGAACGTCCACCCGATCCGATTTGGTGCGAACCACCGGGTACTTAACCGGCCCGTTCTTGGCCGTGAACCAGAGCGGCATCTCGTCGCTGGACCGCGGGCTCCGCAACCAGCGGATCGTCCCGCCGTGCGGATGGTGCGAGTGAAACACCTCTGAGCCACCGTGAATCAGCCGGAACTTGGCAGGATCGCCCATATAAGACCTCGGAATCGTGGTCGGGGCGTCTCCAAAAGTGTAGGAGCTGTACCCCATGGACTCGTCCTCGAACCCGAAGTACTCATGCTGGACGTGCATATTGTTGATGCCGAACGGCTCGCTCCGGTAGTTGAGCGCCCGGCCTCCAGGCCGATAGGCATCCGTCAGCGGGTCCCGTTGCGGCAAGAAGTCCCCCTTCTTGTTCACCGGACGGAAGGCTTCATCACCCACCTCGTGGTAGATAATGACGAATTCGCGAAAGTCGGGCCCCGCGCCATTCTGAATGATCGCCTGCCATCCGCTCCGCATCTCGGTGGGATCCCCCTTCCCGATGGGATCGAGATACTTGGAGCCCTTGGGTTCCACGACAAAGGTGCCGAACATCCCCAGGACCGTCAGTTCGCGGTCATTGCTGTACGAATGGAACTGCCGGCCTCCTTCCTGGGTTTGAGGATGGATGTACCATTCCATGTCCGCGCTCTTCCCTTTTGCCACAATCGAATCAGGATTGGTCGTCGTGGCTGGCTTCCCGGTCGCGCTGATGATCATGCTGGAACCATGGATATGGAGACTGACCGTCTCACCCCCTTCGAGGCCATTCCGCAAGGTGATCCGGATGCAATCGCCTTGGTTCCCACGGATGACCAACGGCTGGATATAGTCGCCCTGGATGCCGTTGGTCACTGCTCCGGGGTCGTACTGATCCTTCTCATTCTCGCGGGCCGCCTTGTTCTTGGCCTCTTCCGCCCGCACCTTCTCCAGGTTCTCGGTCAGGACGTACATGTAACCGGGATAGAAGTCGAGCCACTGGTTCAACGTGATCTCGACGTTGATCGCCGAGATGTCGTACTTCTTGACCGGGGCAGTCGAAGGACAGCGCCCTCCCGCCGCAACCACGGGCTCCACGTTCGGTTGCGAAGTCAGCAGGTAGCCCTGGCCGTCGTACTGATGCATCGTGGACATGCCGTTGAACAGGCCGGTATTTGTCGCTTGTCCAGTCTGGACCTGTCGAGCCATCTGCTCCATGAGCCGGTTGTGTTGCATCTCGACCATGGCGGAGCGATTGGCCCGACCTTCGATGGCATTCTCCACGATGGTCTGGCCCTTGAGTTTCTGCGCCCACGGCTCATTGGAGTTATCAACCATGCCCATCGCGGCATGGTTCACACCATGCCCTTCATGGGCATCGGCATCAGCGGCTAAGACATACGTAGGAGCGACAAGAATAGCCGCTAGAAAGAGTGACGATGAGAGAAGCAGATTACGGAAGTGTGACGTTTTCATGGACTGGCCTCCTGAAATAACGTGACCCCGATTATCTTAAAGGTTGATCAAAGCTAACGATCCTTTTGGGCCTTACTATTACTTAATCCTATGGGGTTGGGGTACGGATGACCCGCGGCAGGCCCGGCATGAGTGTTCCCCATCTGAGGATCTTCGGAAGCCTTCTTTTAACCCAATCCTTCAACTGGTGTCAAGTACGCTTTTTAGGGGCCCAAACCACCCCTTTCCTACGTCTTATACACCCGATAGTAGAGCACCGGGATGACCACCAGCGTCAGGAGCGTCGCCGCGCCGACCCCGAAGAGCAGCGAGACCGCCAGACCTTGGAAGATCGGGTCCAGGATGATCACGAACGCGCCCACCATCAGAGCAGCGGCGGTCAACAAGATCGGCCTGGTACGGATAGCCCCGGCCGCGATGACGGCCTCAGCCAGGGGCCGGCCTTCGGCTTGCTGGTGCTGGATGAAATCCACCAGGAGGATGGAATTGCGCACGATGATCCCGGCCAAGGCGATGAAGCCGATCATAGAGGTGGCGGTGAAGTACGAGCCGGTAATCCAGTGACCCGGCACAATTCCGATCAGCGTCAAGGGGATCGGCGCCATGATGATCAGCGGAGTAACGAAGGACTGGAACTCCCCTACGATCAGGAGATAAATCAGGAGCATGGCCATCGCAAAGGCGATGCCCATGTCGCGGAAGGTCTCGTAGGTGATATGGACCTCGCCGTCCCACTTCATGGCGAAGGTGGCCTCGGACTCCGGCTGGCTCGCATAATGTTGGACGAGGCTGTAGCCTTCGGGAAGGGTAAGTGATGCAAGCCGCTTCCCGGTATTGAGCATGCCATAGACCGGGCTTTCGGCCTTTTCATGGCCTCTCCCGCCCACATCCCCGACCACGTACACCACCGGTTTCAGGTTTTTGTGGTAAATGGCGCGCTCCTGGACCGTCTGGCTCACCCGGAGAAGCTCTTGGAGAGGGATTAATCCGTCGTGCCCGCGCAAGGCGATCGTGCCGAGTGGTTCGAGGCCGGTGCGCTCTGAGAGCGGAAGCCGCAACGTGATCTTCACCGGGGCCTTTTCCTCCTGAATGTGCGCCAGCCCCACGCTGGTGCCCTCCAGAGCCATCCGCACCGTCCGAACGATTTCCGCCGACGGCACGCCGACGGTTGCGGCCTTGGCTCGGTCCACCGAAAAGGTGTACTTGACCTGGTCCGCTTCCAGAGAATCGTCCACGTCCACGACCCCGGGCGTAGCTTCGAAGACCTTGCGGACCATGCGGGCCACGTCAATCTGCCGAGCATAGTCAGGACCGTAGATCTCGGCGACGAGGACGGACTGGACCGGCGGCCCCGGCGGGACTTCCAAAACTTTCACGTTGGCCCCGAACTTCTTGCCGATGGCCTGGATCTCAGGCCGGACGCGCCGTGCAATTTCATGGCTCTGGGCGGCGCGCCGCTCCTTCGGCGCCAAGCTCATCTGGATGTCCGCCTCGTGGGGACCCTCCCGCAGGAAATAGTGCCGGACAAGGCCGTTGAAATTAAACGGCGAGGCGGTCCCGACATATGCCTGGTAGTCGCGCACCTCCGGGACGGTCCGCACATACTGGGTGAGCGCCCGCGTCACTCGGGCGGTCTCCTCCAGCGTGGTCCCCTCCGGCATGTCAATCACAAGCTGGAGCTCGCTCTTGTTGTCGAAGGGGAGCATTTTCACCGCCACGTGGCGGGTATAAAAGAGGGAGACCGCGCCGACCAGCAGGAGGGCCACGCCTCCGAGGAACGCATAGCTGACAATCGGATGGGAAAGGAGCGGGGTGAGCACCGCTTCATAAAGGCGGTAGGACCAGCTCCCTGCAGGAGAAGCATGGGGCGCCACGCCGCGCACGACGGCATCCTCAGTGTAACAGGTTTGGCAGAACCAAGGGATCACGACGAAGGCCACCAACAACGAGAAAAGCATGGCGATCGAGGCATTGATGGGGATCGGCCGCATGTAGGGCCCCATGAGGCCAGACACGAAAGCCATCGGCAAAAGGGCGGCGATCACGGTGAAGGTAGCCAGGATCGTAGGGTTGCCGACTTCGTCCACCGCAAAGATAGAGGCCTCACGGTGCGGGAGTTGCCGCAGTTGGAGATGGCGATACGTGTTCTCGACGACGACGATCGCGTCGTCCACGAGGATTCCGATTGAGAAGATCAGCGCGAAGAGCGTCACCCGGTTGATCGTGTAGCCGATCAGGTACGACACGAAGAGGGTCAGCGCCAACGTGAGGGGGATCGCCAGCGACACCACCAACGCCGGCCGCGGCCCCAGGGCGAGGCCCAGAAACACCACGACGGCCACCACTGCGATACCAAGGTGCAGAAGCAGCTCGTTGGCCTTTTCGTTGGCGGTCTCGCCATAGTCCCGCGTGATCGTGACGTTGACGTCGGCCGGGAGGACGGTTCCTTTAAGCGACTCCACCTTCTCGATCACCGCGCGGGCCACCGAAACGGCATTGGACCCTGGCTGCTTGGCCACCGCCACAGTGACCGCCGGCGACTCCCTATCCGAACCCACCGCCCCCGTTCCATCGGCATGTCCAGACCCATAGCCGAGCCAGACGTAGGACGTGGCCTCCGCCGGTCCGTCCACGACCTCGGCCACCTGACGAAGATAGACAGGTCGCGCATTCCTGACCCCCACCACCAAGGCGTCCAAATCCTCACGCGCGCGGATGAACGTCCCCGTGTCCAGGAGATACTCACGGTTTTCACTCTTAAAACGTCCCGACGGCAGGGCCCGGTTCTCTGCTTGAATGACCTCGGCAATCTGCAGTGGAGTGAGGCCATATCCTTGCAGGCGTATGGGATCGAGCTGGATACGCAACTCCCGGACGTTCCCGCCCACGACGAAACCGCCCGAGGTACGGGGCACCTTTTTCACCTCCTCCAGGACATGATCGGCCATGCGGCGCAATTGGAATTCGCCGTAGCGGTCGCTCGAGAGGGTGATGGTGACGATAGGAACGTCGTTGATGTCGCGGGGTTTGACCATAAAAGCGGGAGGGGTCCCATCACCCGCAAAGCCGGGTACCCGCGCCCCTCCCGTGCCCTCAAAGGGACCTGCTCCGGACGGCAACAGGTCCTGGTTCGACAGGAGCTTGTCGTAGAGATCTACCAACGACTTCTCCTGGTCCTCACCCACATAGAAGCGGACGATAATCACGGCGCCGCCCGGCCTCGAAACGGAGTAGACGTATTCGACCCCCTTGATCTCGGAGATCTTGCGCTCGATGGGTTTGGTCAGTTGTTCTTCGACGATCTTGGCGGACGCGCCGGGGAACGGCAGGAACACATCCGCCATCGGCACGACGATCTGCGGCTCTTCTTCCCTGGAGGTGAAGACAACGGCGAAGGCGCCCGACAGGAGCGCCGCCAGCATGATGAGCGGCGTCAGCTTGCTGCCGATGAAGAGCGCGGCGATCCGCCCGCCGATCCCGCGTCTCATTTTAAGTGACTCGGAGTCGGCACCGGAGCCCCGTCAGCGCCTCGTGGGCTGTCGGCCAGAAGCTTCTCGCCGGCCGCGAGCCCCGACACAACCTCCACGCGATCGCCAAGCGTTCGGCCGAGCTTGACGAACCGGAGCCGGGCGATGTTGTCCCCGCCGACGGTGAACACGCCGGTCAGTTCCCCTCTCGCCGCCACCGCGCTTCTTGGAATGAGGATCGCTCGGACCGACCCTTGCTGAAACTGCAAGCGGCCGAACATCCCGATCTTCAAATCCCGCGTGGGAGGGAGATTCACCTTGACCAGAAAGGTGTGGGTGCTGGGATCACCGGTCGGGAGGACCAAGGCGATGGTCCCCTTAAGCGGTCCGGAACCCAACGCGTCCACGACGACCGGAACCGTGCCGCCGATCCGAATCGTACGGAGGTCGCTTTCAGCGATGGTGGCCTCCAGGCGCAGGTGCGTGACGTCCTCGACCTTGAGCAAGGGCAAGCCCGGGGAGGCCATCTCCCCGACCTCCACTCGCTTCTCGGTGACGAGGCCGGCGAATGGTGCCTTGATCATGGTGTCGCTCAGTTGGGCCGCAAGCCCTTGCCGATTGGCCGCGGTGACCTTAAAGGTCCGCTGCGCGTTCTCCAGTTCCTGTTTCGCGACGGAATCCTCGGCAAAGAGTTTTTCCATCCGCTGGAGGCGATCCCGCGCGTTTTCCAATTCGGCGTCAGCGGCGGCGAGCTGGGCAATGATATGACGGTTGTCCAGTGTGAGGAGCGTCTGGTCCGCTACCACAACGGACCCTTCGCGTACGGAGAGCGTCTCGATCCGACCCTGAACCTTGGAAGAAAGGAGCGCTTGCCGCGTCGAAGCCACACGCCCCGTGGCCTCAGTCAGGATCGGAATCACCTCGGCAACGACCTCCGTTATTCGACCAAGGGCACCGGCCGGGGACCCCCCAGGCGAAACAGGGCGATCGGCGATGACCGAGGGAACATGACCCGGATCCGGAGGGGTTCCCTCCTGAGTCAGCAAAAAGACGGCAACGCCAAGAACGGCGATGGCGGCACCGACCCACCATAACCAGCGTTGCCCCATGGCAGTGCTTATGCCCTCAATGCCCTGCCTTCCCAATCAGTCTCACTGGCGCCCGGTCACCAGCGCCAGCCGGGCCTCGCTGACCTGCCGGTCGTGGCTCGCCCGCAGACGCGCCTGCTTGGCCTGGTTGAGGACTTGCTCAGCGGCCAGCAGATCGAGCAAAGGGGAGAGTCCGGCTTCGTACCGATTCCGCGCAACCCGGAGACTGTCGGTGGCCTGCGCCAAGGCGGCCTCCGCTACCTTGATCCGTTCGGCGGCTCCAGCCACTCCGGCCAGCGCGTCGGTAACCTCCACCTCGATCTCGCGGCGCTTGGCGGCCGCCTGCTCACGCATTTTCTCCTCTTGGGCCCGCGCCTTCCTGATGTTCGCGCTGTCGCTGAGACCGTTGAACAGGTTGAGACTGACCACGGCCAGCGCGGCATAGCCGCTGGACCCGTTCGAACTGATCGGAGCCGTGCCGTTCAATTCGTAGCTCCCCTGTAAATTGATATTGGGGTACAGGGCGGAGCGGGCCAGGCGGCTTCCGATTTCTGCCCGGCGCACTTCACGGACCATCGCGCGGTAATCGGGACGACGCTCCAGGGCAACGTCCGTCTCCACTCCAGGCACGGGCACAGAGTCCGCGCCGGAAACTTCTGAAGGGAGCGACTCCGCCGCATCCGCTTCTTCATCAAGGCCGATCGCGTGCTGCAAGGCGACGGCGGCAACACGCCTGCGGTGTTCCACCCTCACGACTTCTTCCTGCAGGGACGACACGCGGACCCTTGCTTCCATGACCTCGGACTTCACGATCAGGCCGCCTCGATAACGTGATTCCACCTGCTTCACGGTGGATCGAGCGAGTTGCACGGAATCCCGGGCCACGCTGACCAACGCTTTAACCAGGACGAGGTCTTGATAAGCTTGCGTCACGGTGAACAAGACACGCTGGCGCGTCGCCGCCAAAGTCTCGCCCGCCACCTCGCGCCCGATCTGGGCCACTGCGACCCCGAGCCGTTCGCGGCCTCCGTTGTAAATAGGTTGCGTCATGGTCACGCCGAATTTGTAGTTCTCGAGGGGGCTGGGGTGATTGAGCTTGGACGTGCTGAAGTCGGCCTGAGTGAATCGTCCCTGATCGAGAAGCGTGCCGAAGACCCGCGACGGCGTATTGGTGTTGGTGAAGCTCTCGCTGGCCTCGACCCGCGGCAGGTACGCCGCAGCGGCGATGTCGTGTTGGGCCTCGGCGGCGACGGTCTCGTGGTACGAGGCCTTGAGGTACGGGCTATGTTGGCCGGCCAACGTCAGAGCCTGCTCCAAAGTCAATTCCCGAGCGGCCTCGGCCGGCGGGACCCACTCTCCGAGGATACATGCCACCATGAAAACCATCAGCCGCATAATCCACCATGCCATGGCGCGCCTCCCTTGTTTCAGGATTAGGAGAAGTCCCGAAGCAGTATGTCAGAGAACCGAAGCGTTTCTATCGTCGGGCGGTGCTGCTACCTGAAGGATCCCTGCCGGTTTTTCAGGATAGGCCTTCTAGCATGGTTGGCCGTTGAACTGGCAGGGCTTGTATCGAGACCGATCGAACTCCACGTTCTCCTGGTACACCACCTCGTTCCCGCTCAATCCATCCTGCTCGGAATCGATCCACAAGGTGTGGTTCCACCAATAGAACTGGGGATACCGTGCGGCATAGTAGATCGGATTGCCGAATTCGCTGCGGGCCTGCTCGTGCACCCGACGGCCGGTGACATAATCCACCCTGCCGTCGCCTGTCAGGGAATACAGCAGCAGGTACAGCCGCGCGTCATTATCGAACAATTCCTCAATCCGCGTGTTCTCATCAGGTTCCGGCGGCAAGGAGGGGCCTGCGCCGCTCACGGCCGGCACAAGCAAGGCCATGCAGGCAATCGTCAGAACTGTACCGACCGTCCGAAAAGTCATGGCCTCCTCCTGTCAGGCCTCTCTGCTCCCTTGGAGGCAGTGTCATGCCCAAAGGATTCAGCGGAACCCGAACCATTGGGTACCAGAGAGACCAAAAGATTGCAAGAACTTCGAGATTTTCCTACCATGCCAACTTAACCCGGAGATGGACGACGATGTTCCTTTCGCGTCGGAATCTCTTCAGCCGCCTCCGGCTGGGCCTGACCTTCCTCCCGGCACTGGCATTCGCGCCACGCTCGATCCTCGGCACGTTCATGTTTGAACCGAAGGGGGAACGGGTTCCGGCCAAGCCGATTCCCGCCAATCCTTTTGTGCGGAACGGCAAGGCGCTGGTGGCCGTGATCCACGGCGATAATCCTGATAGCATGCTAAAAGAGGGGTTGCGGCTGATCGGGGGGATTGACCGGCTGGCCTTGCAAGGCAAACGGGTGCTGATCAAACCGAATGTCGTGAACGACCGCCCCCCGCCGACCACCACCAGTCCTCGGGTGGTTGCGGCGGTGGTCAGGTTCGTACTGGAGTCGGGAGCCGCGGAGATCATCGTAGCCGACAGTTCCGGCATCATCCGATTCCCCACTTCTGAAAACCTTGTGGCAACCGGCATCAGGCAGGCGGCTGAATCAGCCGGCGCACGGGTCCTCGCCTTAGAAGATGAGCCTTGGGTGCGTGTCGAACCGGCCGGCGCCAAGGCCCTGCCTCATTACTACGTGTCCAAGCCGGTGTATGACGCGGACGTGTTCATCAACCTGCCGGTCATCAAGACCCACAGGTTCGCGCACTACTCATGCAGTCTCAAGAACCTGGTGGGCGTCATCCATCCGCGGTACCGGCCGTCCGCAACTTTCCTCTCGCCGGACTGGCATGAACGCATAGCCGAGCTGAACCTCGCGGTTCACCCCCATCTCACGATTGCCGACGGGACGACCCTGATGATCGCCGGCGGCCCGACGAGCGGCGATTCGGCCCAGGCCAACGTGCTGTTGCTCAGCGGGGACCGGATCGCGCTGGACGCCGTGGCCGTTGCGATCATCCGGACGTATGGCGCGTGGCCGAAGGTGACCGAGCAGGGGATCTGGGAGCAGCGTCAGATCAAACGCGCCATCGAGTTAGGGCTCGGTGTGAGCGGACCCAGCGGGTTCGACCTGGTAGCGCAATCGGTTTCCGGATCGAATCCCGCGTTTGATCAACTCGTGGCGAAGATCCGACGGGACTTGCCAATGTGAGCAGCACCATCCTTCCCGTCACGTTTTATGAGCGACCCACCTTGTTGGTGGCCCGGAGCCTGCTCGGCCGTTACCTCGTGCGGGAGACGGCAACGGGCCGCCGCGCCGGCCGCATTATCGAAGTTGAGGCGTACGTGGGGCCGGAGGATCGCGCCTGCCATGCTTCGAAAGGACGCACGAAGCGAACCGACGTGATGTTCGGGCCGCCCGGTCGGGCCTACGTCTACCTGGTCTATGGGATGTATCACTGCTTGAACGTGGTCACGGAGCGTCTCGACTATCCGGCCGCCGTGCTCGTTCGAGCGGTCGAACACGAGTCGGGACTTGTGGACGGACCGGGACGAGTGTGCCGCTTCTTCGAGATCGATCTGGATCTCAATCGCCATGATCTGACGAGGGGCCAGGGGTTGTGGATCGAAGATCGCGGCGAGCGAGTCCTTCGGGCGCAGATCGCAACCTCCCCCCGCATCGGCGTGGACTATGCCGGACCCTGGGCCGCGAAGCCCTGGCGCTTCCGCATGCGGACGACTCCCACGCGTCGAAGGCGGCCTGCTGGATCATGAACCCTCCGCGTCTTCGCGTCCTCATCTTCGATTTCAACGGCGTGATTGCCGACGATGAGAGCACGCATTTCCTTGCCTTTCAACAGGCGTTGGCCGAGGAGGGGATCACGCTCACCAAGGAGGAATACTACGGCCCCTACCTGGGCATGGATGAGCGGACCTGCACTGCCGCGCTCTTGGAATCGGCTACAGGCAAGAGCGACCCCGTGCGCGCACGGCGGATTGCGGAGAGAAAAGCGGCCGTGTTCACGTCCCTGACCGCGACGCGCAAGCCGCCGTTGTTTCCGGGTGTGGTGGACTTGGTCCGGCAAGCCGGCGAATGTTATCGGCTGGCGATCGCCTCGGGAGGAAGACGTGAGCAGATCGAGTTTGCGCTTCGGGATACGCCGATCGAAAATTCCTTTTCGGTGCTTGTGTCCGCCGAAGACGTCCCCGTCGGGAAGCCCGATCCAGCCATCTATCGGCAGGTGCTTGAGAAGATCAACACACGAGAGCCCCGACCGAACCCTTTGATCGAGCCGGCGGAGTGCCTCGTGATCGAAGACTCGCTCGCCGGAATCCAGGCCGCCGCCAACGCCGGCATGAAAGTGGTGGCGGTGGCCACCACATACCCCCCGCCCCAGTTGACGGCTGCGCATCTGGTTCTAGAAAACCTTGAAGGAGCCTCTGTTGATCTCCTGGAGTCCCGCCTCAAATGAGGTGTCGGATTCCTTAAAAAAGAACGGCGCCGGCTGTACAGAGACGCTCGGCGCCGTCGTCAGGAGAGGTCGAACCGTTAGGGCTTCGTCGTTTCCTTGGTCTTCTCTTTCCCCATCGTGCCCATGGTTTCAACCGCCTTCTCGCCCTTCTTGAACCCACGGCTCTTCTCTTCTCCAGCGGACTTAGCCGGCTTCTCGCCCTGCTTGATAGCCTTCTTTTCACCTTCCGCACTGGGCTTGCCGGCCTCCGTGGCCTTTTCTCCCGCCGCCTGCGCCACTGAGACAGCCGTCACCGAAGCTCCTCCAGCCATCAATGCCACAGCAAGACCCACGCCCAAGATCCTTTTCAACGTGTCCATAGCTCCTCCTTAAACTGACATTGGCCCACAACAGAACCGTTGACTGCCCTCCCTGGCTTACAGCTTAGCCAGCACCCCTTGATTCACCTCCTCCACCTTCTGTCTGCCCACAAGGATCTCCACAAGCGCCATCGCGAACTCCATAGCGGTTCCCGGACCGCGGCTGGTCACCAACCTACCATCAACCACGACACGCCCTTCGTCATAGACCGCGCCGGCGAGCTGATCCTTCACCGATGGGTGGCTGGTCAATCTCCGGCCGGCGATCATCCGGTTGGCAGCCAAGACCGTCGGTGCTGCGCAAATGGCCGCAATGTATCGCTTGTCTTCCTCCATGGAAAGCAAAAGGCGGGCCACGTGCGGATCGTTCTGAAGGGTTTGAGTGCCTTTAAGCCCACCCGGTAATACAATCATGTCGAATTCCGATGCACGCACCTCACGGATGCTTCTGTCCGGCACCACTTTGATCCCCGTCCGGCCCTCGATTGCCGTAGGCGGAGCGTCTGCTTCCACGCCGGCAAGCGTGACGGAAATCCCAGCCCGACGCAGGATGTCCACCACCGTGACGGTCTCAATCTCCTCAAACCCGTGAGCGAGAGGCACCACCACCTGTTTCATGACCGCCCTTTTTCCTCCTGAACTGCCCGCCTCGGCCCGAGAGTCCACGACCTGTTCAATCTCGAATTCTTTCACTTGTGAGAAGGCTTGTCAATCCGCCAAATCTTGACAATGCGGTCAGCCTCTGTTAGCGTTCCCGCCAAATTGCAGCCGGGGGAAGGGCTGCACCTTCGTCAAGGATCATCCGAATGGCTAAGGAATCTGAAACCGAAATCCACGTGTCCGTGGATTCGCCAGCCGCCGAGGCGGATCTCCAGGCTCTCACGGCCGCCATCGCGACGGTAGCAGAGAACTGTTTACGGAAACTCGTGGCAGACACCGTCCCCTCGCTCATAAAACCACACGTGGAGCAGTCGCTGAAGTCCATGGTGCCGGGCTTGATCGAGAACGCCGTCGCCGAAGAGAAGGTCCTGATCAAAGAAACCGCCCAGGAAATGGCTCGTCAGGCACTGCCGGGCTTGATGACACCCATCATTGAAGGGGTAGCCAAAGACCTTCTCCTGGAGGAAGCTCGCAAGTTCGTCAGCGGGACCGCCAAGGACATCATCCGCGAAGAGGCTCGCAAGCTCGTCAGCCAGACCGCCAAGGAGGTCATCGAAAAGGTGGTTTGGGAAGTCGTGCCCTCTCAGGCTGAGGCCGAAGTCAAGAAAGAACTCGAACGACTCTCCGTCGAAACATAATCCCCGCCCCCGCGCCGCAGTTCCTCCCCCTTCCAGCCTCTTCCGCCGCCGTGCTAGGATACCACTCTGTGGAAAAATCCTACGACCCCAAACAAGTCGAGAGCCGCTGGTACCAGACCTGGTCCGAACGCGGCTATTTCCATGCCTCCGTGGCGGCAGAAGGCCGTCCCTACGTGATCGTCATTCCTCCTCCCAACATCACCGGCTCGCTCCACATGGGACACGCCCTGAACAACACGCTCCAGGATATCCTGATCCGCTGGCGTCGCATGCAGGGTAGAAACGCCCTGTGGGTGCCGGGGACCGACCACGCAGGCATCGCCACGCAGAACGTGGTGGAGAAACAGTTGCTCGCAGAGGGGATATCCCGCGAGAAGCTCGGCCGCGAGCGATTCATTCAGCGAGTTTGGGAGTGGAGAGCGCAATCCGGCGGCACCATCATCGAACAACTCAAACGGCTCGGCTCATCCTGCGATTGGAGCCGGCTGCGGTTCACGATGGATGACGTGCTGTCCAAAGCCGTGCGCGAGGTGTTCGTACGTCTTTATGAAGACAAGCTTATCTACCGTGGGAAACGGCTGATCAACTGGTGCCCCCGATGCCTCACGGCCCTCTCCGACATCGAAGTGGAGCACGAGGAAACGACGGGTAAGCTTTACCACATCAAGTACCCCATTACGGACGATCCGGCCACACACCTTACCGTCGCGACGACACGGCCTGAAACCATGTTGGGAGACACCGGCGTCGCCGTGCACCCGGAAGACCCTCGGTATAACCGATTCATCGGAAAGCATGTCATGCTGCCGCTGACACACCGCAGGATTCCTATCGTGGGAGACCCCATTCTCGTGGATCGGGAATTCGGCACCGGTGCGGTCAAGATCACGCCGGCCCATGACTTCAGTGACTTCGAAGCCGGCCTTCGCCACAACCTCGCTCGGTTAGCCCTCTTCGATCAACGCGCCCGCTTGGATCCCCAGGGTCTCAGTGAGGCCCAGGTGCAAGATGACCTCCAAGCACGACTTGCCGCCAAGTCCACAAAGGAGGCACGGGTTCTGGTGGTAGAGGCCCTGGAGAAAGGCGGGTTCCTGACCAAGGTCGAAGACCACGCCATGGCGCTCGGTAAGTGCTACCGGTGCAAGACTGTGGTGGAGCCTTACCTCTCCCCGCAGTGGTTCGTGAAGATTGCCCCGCTTGCCGGGCCGGCTATCAAAGCCGTCGAGGCCGGGCAGATCCGCCTGATTCCCGAACAATGGACGAACAACTACCTCGGCTGGATGCGCGAGATCAAAGACTGGTGCATCTCGCGCCAGATCTGGTGGGGGCATCAAATACCTGCTTGGTACTGCAAGCACTGCAACGAAGACGCCATCCTCGAAACAGGTCATGGAGTTGGTGCAAACGCTGAGGGAGGCCCGCTATCTGCTGTCACAAAACGTTCCATTATGCTCACTCCAGAAGCAAAGCCAATCGTCGCTAAGCAAGCACCTTCGCATTGCCCTGATTGCGGCCATTCTGACCCGCTGATCCAAGACCCCGACGTCTTGGACACCTGGTTCTCCTCGGCTCTCTGGCCGTTCTCGACGCTCGGCTGGCCGGACGAGACACCGGAACTCCGTCGGTATTACCCCACCACGACGCTGGTCACCGGATTCGACATTTTGTTCTTCTGGGTCGCCCGGATGATCATGATGGGCCTCAAGTTCATGGGGCAGGTTCCATTCAAGGACGTTTACATCCATGCGCTGGTGCGGGATGCCGAAGGCCAAAAGATGAGCAAGTCCAAGGGCAACATCATTGATCCACTGGTTGTGATGGACAAATACGGGACCGACGCCCTGCGGTTCACCCTGGCCGCGATGGCCTCGCCCGGCCGGGATATCAAGCTCTCGGAGGAGCGGATTGAAGGCTACCGAAACTTCGCCAATAAATTGTGGAACGCAGCCAGGTTCATCCTGATGAACTCGGACGGCCCTCGCACGGAATCCCCCGTGGCTGATCGTTCCCTCTCTGACCGCTGGGTGACGAGCCGGCTGCACCGGTGCATCGGCACGGTGAACGACTCCCTGGAGGCGTATCGGTTCGACGAAGCCGCCAATACGCTTTATCACTTCATATGGCATGAGTACTGCGACCAGTACCTCGAGCGCGCCAAGTTGGCCCTGGCCCAGAAACAGTCACAAGAGGCGGCGGTCACCCGCCAGACCCTGGTTGACACTTTCGAGACCCTCATGCGCCTCCTGCACCCATTCATGCCGTTCATCACTGAGGAGATCGGGCAGTCCATCCCGCATAAAGGGGGGAGCCTCATGGTGGCCACCTATCCGGTCCAGAACCCCAACTTGATAGACGAAGCGATCGAAAGCGCCCACGAGCAAGAGCAGACAATCGTGATGAATGTGAACAGCACCTTCAGCTCACTGAACATACGCCCTCCTCAAGGTCGTCTAGGTATAGTCGTCCCCAGTAACGAATGCGAACGCTTCCTCAATGCGCATTTGGATAAAATCAAATTTCTCACCCGCGTGGCCGAGATTGAGATCGGCAAAGAAATCAACACGTCCGGCGCCGTCTCCTCAAATAGGGTCATACTGAGTGCCTCGCCAGTGGACTTTTACTACTGGCGCTCTGAAGGCAGCATCAACTTCGAGAAGGAAAGGAGCCGAAAAGAGAAGCGGCTCAACCAGCTCACCACGCGGAAGGAGCAGAAGGCGAAGAAGCTTGCGAACCCCGACTTCGTCGCCAAAGTGCCGCGGGAGGTGTTCCAGAAGACCCAGGCCGAGCACGAGGAACTCCGCCTCGAGATCGAGAAACTGACGGAGGATCTCCAGCGCCTACGGGAACTTGCCGGAGGCACGACGTGAGCGCACCCACTGGCCCGCCGCCTGCCCTCATCCGAGAGGTTGTGTCGCGCGCGCTGGCCGAAGACGTCGGTCCCGGCGACGTCACGACCCAGGCACTTTTTGCCACGAGAATCCCGGCCATTGGCACAATCATCGTCGAGGAGACCGGCGGTCTCGTCCTGGCCGGCCTCGCCGTCGCGGTCGAGGTCTTCGCACAGGTGGACCCGTCGCTCACATGCTCCCCCTCTTTCACTGATGGCAACCGGGTCTCTGCCGGCGCCACAGTCCTTACGGTCACTGGAGACGGACGGTTGATGCTGAAAGGCGAGCGTGTGGCTTTGAACTTTTTGCAACAGCTCTCTGGGATCGCCACGCTGACGGCGAAATTCTGTGAGGCGGTGAAGGACTTCAAGACGAAAATCGTGGACACCCGGAAGACGACACCCGGCCTGCGGGTTCTGGAGAAATGGGCCGTGGCGCTCGGTGGGGGCACCAATCACCGGCAGGGCCTTGCGGACGGTATTCTGATCAAGGACAACCATCTTGCACTAGCCAGTGGGGATGTCGCGAGAGCTTGCAGGCTGGCCCGTGAAAGGGCTCCGCATGGCCTGAAAATCGAAGCCGAAGTCCAGACGCTCGATGAAGTACGGGCCGCTCTCGACGGCGGCGCCGATATCATCCTTCTGGACAACATGGACGTGCCCTCAGTCCGCAAGGCCGTTGCTCTGATCAAGGGGCGAGCCCTCATCGAAGTCTCCGGCGGCGTCATCCTGGCCAACGTCCGCGAGATCGCCGCTGCGGGACCAGATCTCATCTCAGTCGGCGCACTCACACACTCGGCACCGGCCGTCGGTCTCAGCATGGATATCGTCGCCCAGTGAGTCCGCCCCCCGGTCCGATCCCATCTCTCGAGACCATCCGCGCACTCTTGGCCACTCGTGTCATCGGTGCGACCCTCCACGTGCACGACGAGGTGGATTCGACGAACCGCCTTGCCGTTGATCTGGCGCAGGCGGGGACCCCTGACGGCACGGTGGTGGTCGCCGAATCCCAAACAGCGGGCCGCGGGAGGCAGGGACGGCAATGGTTTTCGCCCTCTGGTGGAAACTTGTATCTCTCCGTCATCCTGACCGGCACCAACTCTCCGGGCATCATGACCTGGATTCCCCTCCTGGCCTCTGTCGCCGTGGTCCGCGCAATCCAGGAAGTGACCGGGCTTTCCACCAGGGTGAAGTGGCCGAATGACGTGCTGGCCTACCGGGACGGACACGGTCGTAAGGTCGCCGGCATTCTTGCTGAAGCGACCGGAGGAGACCCGAACGATATCCGCGCGATCGTGGTCGGGATCGGAATCAACGCGAATATGCCGCTCGAGTCGTTCCCGGAAGACTTAAGTCCTATCGCCACCTCCCTGCTCATCGAAACCGAACACCCGGTTGATCGAATCCGGCTCCTGGCCACGTTGCTGCTGGAATTCGAACACCTCTATGCACACCTGCGCACGCACGGCACGGCAGGCATCAGGGAGTCCTATCTTCCGCTGAGCGACACCCTGGGGAAACAGGTCCGGATCGAATTGGTCGGCGGCGGACAGACGGAGGGAACGGCAGAGGCCATTGCGCTCGACGGGGCACTGTGTCTCCGTGCCGGTGACGGGACGGTCGTCGAAATCCGCGCCGGCGATGTAGTACACTTGCGATAAGCGCCTGTGGCTTCCGTATCCACATTATCTTAGCGCCCTGCGGCCAAGACCGCAGGGTTACGGAAGTGCTGAGCAGCGTTTAAATCGTATGCTGTTGGCGATCGACATCGGGAACACGAACATCGTCTGGGGGATCTTCGAGGGCGGCACGCTCGTCGCCGACTGGCGCGTGGGCACCGACCTCGCCAAAACCACGGACGAATACGCGATCCTCCTCTTGGATTTGCTGCATGCCAACAACATCCTGCCGGATCGCGTGGACGGTGTCATCCTCTCGAGCGTCGTCCCGCCGCTGACCCCGCTCTTCGAGGAACTCGCCGAGAGGTACTTGCATTGCCAGCCCTTGACGGTGTCCCTCGAGTTGAAAACGGGACTGACCATCCGCTATGAGAACCCACGCGAGATCGGGAGCGATCGGATCGTCAACGCGGCGGCGGCGTACCGGCTCTACGGGGGACCCCTCATTATTGTGGACTTCGGGACCGCCACCACTTTCTGCACGGTTACAGCCCGCGGCGAGTATCTGGGCGGGGCCATCGCGCCCGGCTTGCTGATCTCAGCCGAGGCCCTCTTCACTCGGGCTGCCAAGCTACCCAAGGTTGAACTGAGCCGACCCAAATCTGTCATCGGCAGGGACACGGCTTCGAGCATGCAAGCAGGTCTGATCTTCGGATACGCCGGCTTGGTGGACGAGATCGTCGGGCGGATCCAACGGGAGTTGAGCCTGGATTGTTTCGTCTTGGCGACCGGCGGCCTTGCAGGGCTCATCGCTCCGGAATCCCGCATGATCCGCGAGGTCAGGCCCAACCTGACTCTCGAAGGCCTCGCTCTGCTCTACGCGCTCAACGGCCCGAGCTGAACCGACCCGCATCGTGGAGAAAAGAATTTTTCCCGATGAAACCTGCTCGTTGGCTTGATTCCGTCCTCCTCATGGCTACTTGTACAACGTTGGAGGACTGTCTGGATGGCAGAAGAGAGAGAATCGCCTGAGAAAACAATTGAATGTGAAACAATTCAGAGCGCGGATGCGAAGGACCCTGCCCCACCCGATGAGGCCAAAGCCGCACAAGATCGGTATCTACGCTTGGCAGCCGAATTCGAGAACTACAAAAAACTTGCTCAGCGGGACCTGGATGAGCACACCAAGTACGCCAATGAGCGCTTGCTCAAGGAACTGCTCCCGGTCTTGGATAATCTTCAAAGAGCCCTCCAGCACACCAGTCAGACCGACAGTCAGAGCGACAGCGCGAACGGCGTGGTCCAGGGTGTGGAACTGACCTGCAAACAGTACCTGGACATCCTCTCGCGGTTCGGAGTCAGACCGATCCCGAGCGTGGGGTTACCGTTTGACCCGGCCGTGCACCAGGCTGTCGCCACCGTGGAATCCAAAACCCAACCGCCGAACACGATCGTGGAAGAATACGAGAGGGGCTACTACCTGTATGATCGCGTCTTGCGTCCAGCCACGGTCACCGTGGCCGCGAATGGAACGGAGGGGTGTCGGGACGCATCGGAAACGTCGTAAAGGGCCGATCCAGGTAGCCGCCGCGGATCAGCGGGAGGACTGCTTGAGCAGGTCGAAGGTCAGAACAGAAGGAGAAACGACATGGGTAAGGTAATCGGGATCGATCTCGGAACAACGAACTCGTGCGTGGCCATCATGTCGGGAGGCGATCCCGTCGTGATCGCCAACGCTGAAGGCAACCGCACGACGCCGTCCGTCGTGGCCGTGACAGAGAAGGGCGAGCGGTTGGTGGGCCAGATCGCCAAGCGCCAGGCCATCACCAACCCTGAACATACCATCTACTCGATCAAGCGCATGATCGGACGGAAGTTCGAGTCGAAGGAGGTTCGCGAGGCCACGAAGCGGCTTCCCTATAAGGTCGTGCCAGCCGCAAACAGCGACGCGCACGTTGAGGTCCGCGGCAAGCGGTACAGCCCTTCCGAGATCTCCGCCATGATCCTTCAAAAGATGAAGCAGACCGCCGAAGATTACCTGGGCGAGCCGGTGACGGAGGCCGTCATTACCGTCCCCGCCTACTTCGACGACAGCCAGCGGCAGGCCACTAAGGATGCCGGCCAGATCGCGGGCCTCAACGTGCTGCGGATCATCAACGAGCCGACGGCCGCCTCCCTGGCTTACGGCCTGGACAAAAAGAAAGACGAGCGGATCGCGGTCTACGACCTGGGCGGCGGCACGTTCGATATCTCCATTCTGGAGATCGGCGACGGGGTGTTCGAGGTCAAGTCCACCAACGGCGACACGTTCCTCGGCGGCGACGACTTCGACCAGCGGGTCATGGACTGGCTGGTGGAGGAATTCAAAAAGGACCAGGGGATCGATCTCAAAAAGGACCGCATGGCCCTTCAGAGGCTCAAGGAAGCGGCTGAGCGGGCCAAGATCGAGCTGTCCTCCTCGCAGGAAACCGAGATCAATCTTCCCTTTATCACGGCCGATGCCAGCGGGCCGAAGCACCTCGTGATCAAGCTGACGAGAGCCAAACTCGAGCAGTTGGTGGATGACCTCATCCAGCGCACGGTCGAGCCATGCAAGAAAGCGCTGGGCGACGCCGGCATTACGGCGAAGGACGTGGATGAGGTCGTGTTGGTCGGCGGCATGACCCGCATGCCTAAGGTCATCCAATTGGTGCGCGACTTCTTCGGCAAGGAGCCGCACAAGGGCGTCAACCCCGACGAGGTGGTGGCGGTCGGCGCAGGCATACAGGGAGGCGTGCTGAAGGGCGAGGTGAAGGATGTCCTCTTGCTGGACGTGACCCCCTTAACTCTCGGTATTGAGACCCTTGGAGCCGTGTTCACGCGCCTCATCGAGCGCAATACGACCATTCCGACGAAGAAGAGCCAGGTCTTCTCCACGGCGGCCGACGGCCAGACGGCTGTGACGATCAACGTCCTCCAGGGAGAGCGGGAAATGGCATCCGACAATAAGTCCCTCGGCCATTTCGATCTCGTCGGTATTCCACCGGCGCCCCGTGGCGTGCCGCAGATCGAAGTCGCCTTCGATATTGACGCGAACGGTATCGTCCACGTGTCGGCCAAGGACCTGGCAACGCAGAAGGAGCAGTCGATCCGGATCACCGCTTCAAGCGGCCTGTCCAAAGATGAAATCGACAAGATGGTCAAGGACGCCCAGGCCCACGCGGCGGAGGACAAAAAGAAGCGCGAGCTCGTGGAAGTCCGCAACGAGGCCGACAACCGCATCTACGGCGTCGAGAAGCTCCTTGCCGAGCACGGCGACAAGATCGGAGAGGAGGACCGGAAGAAGATCCAGGACGAGATTGCCGCGGCCCGGAAGGCGATGGAGGGCAACGACCTGGACACCATCCGATCCGCCACCCAGAACCTGGTCAAGGCCTCGCAAAAGATCGGCGAGGAGATGTACAAGAAGACGGCCGAGGCGACAGCCGCGGGAGCCGCAAGGGCCGACGGGAGCGGCGGCAACGGCCAGACCGGGGACGGCGGTAAGGCCGACGGCGACGACCGAGTAGTGGATGCCGAATACACGGAAGTTGACAAAGATAAGAAGTGAATGCGGTGAAACGCGACTACTACGAGATCCTCGGCGTCGAGCGAAACGCCAGCGAGGAAGACCTCAAGAAAGCCTATCGGAGGCTTGCCCGACAGCATCATCCCGACACCCAGACCGGCGAGAAGGACAAAAAGGCGGCCGAGGAGAAATTCAAGGAAATCAACGAAGCCTACGCCGTCCTCGGCGACCAGGAGAAACGCCGCCGATACGACATGTTCGGACATGCCGACGGAGCTCAGAGCTTCGAAGGCTTCGGACAAGGCGGTTTCGGCGACATCTTCAACGACATCTTCGAGGACTTCTTCGGAGGACGGCAGGGCGGACGGCGAACCTCCCGTGGCTCGGACCTCGAGTACAATCTCACCCTCTCTTTCGATGATGCGATTTACGGGAAAGAAGCCACGCTGAACATCCCCCACTTGGAGACCTGCGCAGACTGCCGCGGGAGCGGGGCCAAAAGCGCCGAACATGTCAAAATCTGCCCGAGCTGCAAGGGGGCCGGGCAGCTCCGTTTCCAGCAAGGCTTCTTCACCATTAACAAAACCTGCGGCCACTGCCATGGTTCCGGTCAGGTCATCACCGTGTTATGCGGGACCTGCCGCGGGGCGCGACAGGTACGGAAGGAACGGGTCTTGAACGTTCACATCCCGGCCGGCGTCGAGACCGGCAGCCGGCTCCGCCTCGCCAATGAGGGTGAGCCGGGAGAGAACGGCGGCCCACCCGGCGACCTGTATGTCCAGATCAACGTCTCCCCGCACCACACGTTTACCCGCAAGGGCAACGACATCGTCTGCGAAGTCCCCATCAGCTTCGTCGCCGCTACGCTCGGCGCCAAGATCAAAGTCCCGACGCTCAGAGACACGGAGACGGTCATCAAGATTCCGTCGGGCACCCAGCATGACAAGATTTTTCGGATCAAGGGGCTGGGCGCCCCTAGCCTGCGTGGTAACGGCACCGGCGATCAGCTCATCCGCGTGAAGGTCCAAATTCCGACCAAGCTGACCCCCAAGCAGAAAGAAATCCTGGAAGAATACGCGAAGGTCAGCGCTGAAGCGCTGGACGCCGAGGGTGCCGGGATCCTTGACAAGATGAAGAATATGTTTGAATAACGTTTCATGCCCGTCTTCTTCGTCGAGCGGGGCGCCGCCCAGAACGGGAAGGTGACGATCACCGGCCAACTGGCCCGCCACCTGAGCGGGAGTCTCCGCCTACGATCAGGGGAGATGATCTGGCTGGGGGAAGCCGGAGGCCCGCGTTATCACGTCCGCATCACCACCGCGGACCGGAACCGACTGACCGCCGAGATCGTCTCCGAGTCCCTTCCCCCTGCGGTCACAGCCCCCCGCATCACGCTGGGGCTCGCGCTCATCAAAAGCACCCCCATGGACTGGGCGGTCCAGAAGGCCACCGAACTCGGAGTGGCCCATATGGTCCCCCTCATCACCGCCCGAAGTGTCGTCCGACCTCGGCCGGAAGGCACGAACCATCAGACCAGTCGCTGGCAAAGCATCGCGCTCGAAGCCGCGCAACAGAGTATGGGTTGGGAGATCCCGGTCGTGACGGCCCCGGCATCGTTTGACGCGTGGTGCGCTACCGCCGACCGCGGGGAATGCCGATTGATCCTCTGGGAGGACTCCAGCGCAAAACCACTTCGTCACCGCCTTCGTGGGCAGCCACGACCGGCCTCTGTGACGGTGGTCATCGGACCGGAAGGCGGATTTGAAACCCGCGAAATCGCCCTGGCCGTGCGTAATGGTTTCGAGGCCGTGTCGCTTGGGCCTCGGATTTTGAGGACGGAGACCGCCGTCGCCGCGGCGCTCGCGATCGTGCAGTATGAGTGGGGCGACAGGTAGGGGCGTACGGCCGTACGCCCCCTACTGCCGTTTCAGGGAGCGGTGATCTTTACGATGACGCCTTTATCGCCCACCGCAATGCCCGTCTTCCCATTGGGGAACACGGCGCCGTAGAAGGTGGTCTGGGGCGCACGGCCGTACGGCGCCCATGTGAACCCGCCATCGGTCGTCCGGAGAATGGTTCCTCGGTCGCCGACGAGCCAGCCGGACCGGATGTCCGTGAAGATCACGCCGGTCAGGTCCACGGGCTGTGCGAGTGACCGGTCCTCCCACTTCGCTCCTCCGTCGAAAGTCTGAAGGAGGACTCCCCCGATCCCGGCCACCCACCCATTCAGCGGGTCCGTGAAGGAAACGTCAAACAGCGTGCTGGGGGTCTTACTCTCCTGGACTGTCCATGTCCGGCCACCGTCTTTGGTCGCTAAGATCGTACCCACCGACCCGACCGCCCAGCCGATCTGGGCATCCCAAAACTGCACGCCGTAGAGAATGGCCCGGCTGCCTGTCGCCTGGTCCTGCCAGGACGCACCACCGTCCTCGGTGGACAGGATCGTCCCGTCGGCACCGGCGATCCAGCCATGCTTCGCATCACGGAACATCACATCATAGAGGCTGACGGTGGTCCCGCTCTTCTGCGCCGTCCATTTGGCGCCGCCGTCCGTCGTCTTAAGGATGGTCCCGTTCGCGCCGACCATCCAGCCGACCTTCGATGAGGAAAAGGCCACATCATAGAGGATCTCCTGGCTGCCGCTCTTCTGGGATTTCCAGGAGAGCCCGCCGTCGGTGGTCGCCAGAACCGTCCCCGCATTGCCGACCGCCCATCCGGCCGCGGGGGATGCGAAGGACACCCCAAAGAGCGTCATCGTGGTCCCACTCTTCACCGCATGCACCGGCTCCCTTGGACCGGCGGCCCACAGAAGCGCCCCAGAGAGAAGCCAGAAGATATTCGCGATGACGAGACCTCGGAATCTGAGCTTATTCCATCGCCGCATCCCGCCACCCGACCCAGTCTTAGGAACCGGGATCCCCACCGACCTTCGGAACATTCTTTCGGTACTCCTCGTCAATCTTGTCGAGTCCCGTCGGAGTGAAGAGCCCGGCTTCGGTCTCCACCCATTCCTTATCTTTGCAGCAGGATCCATCCGGGAGCATATCCCACGAACCCCGCCGGATCACGACCATGCCGGTCTCGGCGACTCGCGGGACACGGACTTTGATCTCGGTGTCGCTCCAGCTCTGCACATAGCCGGCCACGTGGCTCGCCTTGACTATATCGCCTTTCGCTCTAAACAACACGGCCGTGCGGGCGATGTTCTCGCTGAATTTCTGAAACTGATGGAGGTGGCCTTCGCGGGAGATGTTGTCCTGCGTCCGCTCGTCGGATGTAATGAAGTCCCCGAAGCCCGACCCCACGATCGTCACGAGACTGTCCACTTCTCCAGATGACGGCGTGATCGCCGTGACCTTGGGCACGACCAGGGTAAAGTCACCGGCCTCAGCGACGGCAACACCCCGCTCCGCACAGCAGGACCCATCCGCTTTCGCTGCCCCCGCTCCTCGACGGACGATCACCGTGCCGCTCTTCGCGCTGATCGGGACCCACACATCAATGGATCGGTCCGACCATCGAAAGACGCGGGCCGGGACACCGCCGAAGAAGACTTGGTTGGGCCCGCTATCGGAAAAGATTCCGAAATTCTCCCCGCTGATGGTGATGAGCGTTCCAATCGGAGCGGCGTCCGGGTGAATCCCGATGACACGGTGAGGCGTCACTCGAAACTCCCCGACCGAACGATTCTCAGTGCCCTTCTTGAGGGTCACCGGACCGGTGGTCCCCTTCAGAGGAACCGTCACGCGGATCCGGGTATTCGCCCATTCGAGGATCGGCGCCGGAACCCCGTTGAAAAGAACGGCGTCTTCGCCAGGTTTCCGTTGGCCGAACCCGATCCCGGAAAGCACCACCGGGTTGCCCAAAGGTCCCTCTGTCGGCTCCATCAAAATGGAGGCCATGACGGTAAATTGCACCGGCTGGCTGGCACTGTAGCCGACAGGAGCGCAACAGGACCCGTCCGGCAAAGGATCCACGGCAGACAATCGGACCAGCAGGGGCCCGCTCGTCGCATTCGACGGCACCTTCACCTCAATCCGCGTATCCCGCCAGCGAACGATCTCCGCCTGCACGCCGTTAAAGAGCACTTCATTGACCCCGAACTGCATCAGGGTGTCCTTGTGCCCCACGGTGGGACCGAAATTCCGGCCGATGACGTGCACGATTTGCCCCGGCGGAGCGGAAGCCGGCGAGACTTCTTTTACGGACGGAGCCGCGACGGTGAAGACGCCCACCCGCTTCGTCTTTTTCCCCTGCTTCAGAGTCACGGGGCCTGTTGACGCCTTCAGCGGAACTCTGGCGACGATCCGAGCGTCGTCCCAGTGCTCCACGAGGCCGGGCGCGTCGCCGAATACCACCACGTTGTCTTTGGTTGAGGCGAACCTGCCGAATCCGGCACCGGTGATCGTGACCGTCGTGCTGATCGGTCCGGAGTCGGGCGCGATCGCTGCGGCCGCCCAGGCCGGTACCGACATCACCACCACGAGAACTACAGATAGATGGATGTTCTTCATGCGCGCGAAAATTTTAAACGGTTTTGCACTATAACAAGCGAAATTTCGGCGTGTCAAGGAAGCGAGGGGCGCCTGCGGCTTCCGTAGCCGTGAGGTCTTGGCCGAACGGCGTTTAGAATGACATCAACGGACTTGAAGGATGAGTTCGAGCTCGATGGCCATGTTTAGCGGGAGTTCGGCGGCGCCCAGCGCCAAGCGCGCATGGCGTCCTGCCTCGCCGAAAATCTGAACGAGGAGATCAGAAGCGCCGTTGATGACGGCCGGTTGTTGGGTAAAGCCCTCGGCGGATGCGACATGACCGGTGAGCCGCACGATGCGGACAACCCGGTCCAGGCTCCCCAGTTCCTGCCGGACCATGGCGAGCGCGTTCAGCAGGGCCACGCGGGCCGCCTCATAGCCTTGTTCCACCGTGAGATCCTTGCCCAACTTGCCCGTAAAAGCGATCTTGCCGTCTTGGAACGGGCCGGTCCCGCTCAAAAAGAGGAGATCGCCCGCCCGCACGGCCGGGATATACGTGGCGACCGGCTTCGGCGCGGGCGGCAGGGTGATCGCGAGATCCGTCAGTCGGGCTTCAAACGACATCACACGATGGCCACGCCAGCGGGACGTTCGATCAATTCGATCTCATAGCCGTCCGGCGCGTCAATGAAGATGAAGCGGCTACCGGAGGACGTCCTGGTAGGGCCGTCGGTGATCTTGACGCCTTTGGCGTTCAGCGCTTGAATCGTGTCGTCCAGGCTTTCGACTTGAAACGCCAGGTGCACCAGATCCTCCTGGACCTTCACGGGCCCGCTCGCCGGAAAGCTGCAGAGCTCGATCAATTCCTCGCTGTTTGGGACCTTCAGGAACGCCAGGTGCGAGCCGCGCGGCGAGGTTTTGCGCTCCAGCACCTCCAGCCCAAGCACCTCGGCGTAGAATCGGATCGTCTCTTCCATGTTGCTGACCCGCATCCGGGTGTGCAA